>JANPHP010000328.1:0-15215 GCA_031424495.1 Bacteroidota bacterium
CACTTTCACTTGGTGATGGGTTCTGCATCTGCCTTCGGCTTCTTCGCAGGCATGTATCACTGGTTCCCCAAGATGTTTGGCAAGATGATGGATCCAAAGTTGGGCACGCTCCACTTTTGGCTCACATTCACTTCGCTTTACTTGGTGTTTTTCCCAATGCACTTTATCGGCATGGGTGGTGTCCCACGTCGTTATTACACTTATAGCTCATTCCAGTTCACAGGGTTTGAGGCCTATTTGAACCTGAGCCAATTCATTAACGTTGCTGCAATCATCGGTGTGTTTGGTCAGTTCATCTTCCTCTACAACCTGCTCACGAGCATTCGCCGTGGCAAAGTAGCCCCGATGAATCCATGGGGTAGCAACACGATGGAGTGGACGACGCCAGTGAATCCTGGCCACGGCAACTGGCCTGGCGAGATTCCAACGATTTATCGCTGGCCTTATGATTACTCCAAACCTGGTATCAACAGGGACTATCTGCCACAGAATGTTCCAGACAATGATCCTGAATGGTTTGAGGGTGTTCCCAATCCGGTGACGACTCCCGCTCAGCAACCTGCTGTTCACTGAAATTGAACGATTTTGAATCTTGAAAAAACAGCACCGATCGAACTTTGGTACAGGCGTATTGCAAGGATTTCGGTTGGTGCTGTTTTGTTTTTGATACTTGTAGGCGGCATTGTACGCAGCACGGGTTCAGGAATGGGATGCCCAGACTGGCCCAAATGCTTCGGACTCTTGGTACCGCCGACCACTGTGGAGGAAATCCCCAGTGCGTTTTTTGAAAAGCATAAAGATTTTCAGACGAAAAGCTTCGACGCTTTTCAGACCTGGACCGAGTATGTGAACCGATTGATCGGTGCACTTACAGGCCTCTTCATGGCAGTGACTGCTGCTTTGTCGCTGGGCTTTTGGAAACGTGATCGTCGGATCGTGTTCCTGAGCGTGGGGGCGATGTTGCTCACGGGTTTTGAGGCGTGGCTAGGTAAGCTAGTTGTGGATCGCAATCTGGCAGGAGGGATGGTAACCACTCACTTGCTTGTCGCAATGCTCATCATGGTGTTGCTCATCCTCGCCAATTACTTGGTAGCAGCAAGGCGACGCAATGCGGGCGCTTACGCCACGGCTGGTACGCAGCAGCTTGCGTGGCTAGGTGCGTTGGTCATGTTGCTTACGCTCGTGCAGGTGGTGCTCGGCACGCAAGTGCGCGAAGGCGTCGATGAGATGGCGAGACAACTCGGCTCGATGAAACGAGATGGTTGGCTGCAATCGAGTTGGCTGTACACGCTTCACCAAGGGCTATGGATGGTCTTGGTGGGAGCGTTGGTGTTTTGGTTGAAGCGCGTCTGGGATGAATTGTCTGCCAATCGCACAGTGAAATTGCTGTTGCTGGGATTGGTGGGTACCGTGGTCATGGAAGTGATCTTCGGGTTGATATTGGCATATAAGGATTTGCCGCCTACAGTGCAGCCACTGCACATGTTGTTTGCAAATCTGATTTTTGCCGCTGAGTTTGCGATATGGATACATGTCGTGGGTGTGCAGCGATTGTTTACAAAAGGAATTGCTCAAAAGGTCTCCCTTGCGGAGGAAAGATAGATGGAGAGTAGCAGGGTTACATACGAAGTAAAAACGGGGGTGGGAAGCCACTTGCGGGCTTATGTGGCATTGGTGAAACCAAGGCTCACGCTGCTCGTGGTGTTTTCTGCAATCTTTGGCTACATGATGGCCCCCAATGTTGTCGGATTTGATTGGACGACGGTGTTGGCTTTGAGTTTGGGCGGATTTTTGATCACGGGAGCGAGCAATACGCTGAATCAAGTGATTGAGGCAGACTATGACCGTTTGATGACCCGCACCCAAAATCGGCCAATGGTACAAAAGGTGATCAGCCCCTTGGAGGCTGTGATCTTTGCATTGGTCTGCGGTGCCGCTGGCATTGCAATTTTGGGGATCATGTTTCAAGGCTTGGTGGCGCCGCTTTTGGGCATCATCGCCTTGCTGCTTTATGCATTCGTCTACACTCCGCTCAAGCGCATTCACTCAGTGGCTGTGCTCGTGGGCGCGATACCCGGAGCGATGCCTGCCCTCATCGGATGGGCCGCAGCTACAGGAGGCCTGAGTGTGAATGCTTGGATATTGTTTCTGATCCAATTTCTCTGGCAGTTTCCCCATTTCTGGGCGATTGCTTGGGTTTTGGAGGAGGACTATGCCAAAGGTGGCTTCAAAATGTTGCCTGCTGATGCGGGTCGCAGCAGCTTTACAGCGAGTATCATCCTGGTCTACACATTGTTGTTGGTCCCGGTTTGTGTTTTGCCTTACGCGTTTGGCATGACGGAGATGACCACTTCGGTGGTCATGGCGGTTGCAGGTGCATTGTTTAGCGTACAGGCTTTCAGGCTATTGCAGAAGCGCACAGTCAAAGAGGCAAGTCGCCTCATGTTCAGTTCTTTTATCTATCTGCCTGTAGTGCAGATAGCCATGTTGATCGATAAGTTCTAAGAAGATGAGTGGAATGGCAGCGGACGCGAACGAAAGGAAGTATATCATTCACCCAGCGAAGTTCAACCTGTGGTTGTTCATCGTGTCGATCATCTTGCTCTTTGGGGCGCTCACGAGTGCCTACATCGTGAGCAAAGGCATCGAGAGCGACAAGGACATGTGGCATTATTTCCCAATGCCGACGGTGCTTTGGTTGAATACAGGGATCCTCTTGGTAGCAAGTATCATGCTCCAAGTTGGTTTGTGGGGCGCGCAGAAGGGTGACTTCAAGCGTGCGAAGATCGGCTACAGCCTTACGATGTTGCTGGGACTTATCTTCTTGGCGGGCCAAGTAGTTGCTTGGTCTGTATTGTCTGATGAAGGTGTCGTCTTTGGAGGCGGCGGGAGCAACTCGGGCAATTATTTGTATGTATTGACTTGCTTGCACGGTTTTCACATCGTGGCGGGTTTGATTTATTTGGGTGTTGTGTATGCCAAGCTGATGATGAACAGGTATCGCCCTGGCAATCTCATCGGAATGGAAAACGCAGCTACCTTCTGGCACTTTTTGGGATTGCTTTGGTTGTATTTATTTATATTTTTGCTCCTCAATCAGGGCGTTCCGTTGGTTTAATTTGAAATAGATTTAATTCAATCGCTTAATAAAATGGCTCAAACAGCGACAGTACCTAAGTCATTGTGGGACGGCGGACGGAAGCCCTTCAAGTCCTCCTATGGCAAGCTGATGATGTGGTTTTTCCTCATGTCAGATGCGTTTACATTCTCCAGCCTCTTGGTGGTGTATGGTGTGATACGTTTTTCCTCGCATACGCCCTGGGCGATGCCAGAAAGTGTATTCACCCACTTTGCAGGACTTTATGAATGGTTTCACATCGAGGCTCCACTCGCCTTTGTGGGTCTCATGACCTTCATCCTCATCGCATCGTCGGTTACGATGGTGCTTGCTGTGGAGGCGGGGCATCGCATGGATCAAAAGCAGGTCGAGAAGTATATGCTTTACACGATCATCGGTGGCTTTATGTTTTTGGGTTGCCAAGCTTATGAGTGGTTTCACTTTATCTCAGGTACCCATGGAGCTCATCACATCGCAGGTGCTATTCACCTGATTGACGGCACAGTCGCGCAGTTCATGCCCGACGGCGCCCTGCAAGTGATGAACGGTGAGGCCCATTTGAATGCCAACCTCTTGGATCCAAGCAATGCTGCTTTGTTTGCTGAACTTGTGCCGCAAGCATCGTTGCTCGCCGAGGGTGGCGTGCATGGCATCAATCCTAGTGCAATTATCAGTGGCGCTGGACTTACTGTGAACCAATACGCACAGAATCCTTCATTCGCCAATCTGTTTTTCTTCATCACCGGTTTTCACGGTACCCACGTTGCTTCAGGTGTGTTTTTGAACTTCCTGATCTACAAGCAGACCCAAAGTGGCGAGTTGCATCGCCGTGGTCACTATGAGATGGTCGAGAAAGTAGGCCTTTACTGGCACTTTGTGGACCTCGTGTGGGTGTTTGTGTTTACCTTTTTCTACCTCGTCTAATCTCAAAGTCATGTCGGATACACATCACGCTGATCACTCCAAGGGCTACGACAACGATCAAAGCCCCTATACGCACCCCGATGTGCACACGCACCATGATGAGGCTGCGGGCACGCTGCTCAGGAAGAAAATCTGGCAAGTGTTTTGGTTGCTCTTTGGCCTCACCGCCTTCGAGTTTATCATTGCCTTTGCTATGCCACGTGGCACTGGACGCAACCTGATTTATATTGGGTTAACGCTGGTCAAGGCTTTTTACATCGTCGGCACTTTCATGCACTTGAAAGACGAGGTGAGAAATATGATCACGACGATCCTCGTTGGCTTGACCTTTATCCTCTGGTTCATTTTGGCCATGCTCATCGAAGGCAACTTCTACGGCAAGGGTTGGTTCTTGGGGCTCTAGTTGTAAGATGAAGAAGCACCGGGCGTTCATTTCTTTGTTCATTGTACTCATATTGCCCTTGTTGGTGTATGGGTTCCTGAAATTGGTGAGTGTCCAGAATTATAAGCCGATCGAAACGATCAGTGAAAAGATACCGAATCCGGGCGGCAGTCCGGATTCGGTGTTTAAATCCATCGGAGACTTCTCCTTGGTCACGCAGACAGGCGAGCCCTTTACCCGTGACTCACTCAAGGGCAAGATCTGGGTGATCAATCTCTTTTACAGTCGTTGCGGTGAGACTTGCGACCGCATCCATAGCAAAATCTCTAAGCTGCAAAGCGATTACAAAGACGATCCCGATGTGCGCTTGCTGTCGGTGACGATCGATCCTGCAAACGATAGCGTGCCGGTGCTCCAAGCCTATGCCAAGAGTGTCGAGGCCACGCCCTATCGCTGGTACTTGCTCACAGGCAATCCAGAACAGATCGCAAAATTTATCTCAGAGGAGCTGGATTACAAGCCCGCCGACGCAACCGATCTCTCCAACAAAACGTTGCGCGAGTCGACATTGCGACTCGTAGACTGGAATGGACTATTCCGCGGCGAATATTACGAGGGCACCGAAGAAGACAAAGTGGTGCGCATGGCGCAGCACATGGTGCTCCTGCAAAAGGAAATGCAAACCGCCAAGGCGCACAACGAGATCTTGCCCTGATCTTTTCCTGCCATTGGCTTGCAGCTAGCAAACTTCATCCCTAGCTTTGTGGGCTCAAGATAAAATAGGCTTTGAAATCATTTGCACGCCCCTTGTTGATCCTCGCCACCATCCTTTTTGGTGCAGGCATCACCTATATGGTTCTCTACTATACCATGGGGCCTCAGACCACAGGTTCGGCTGTTGAGGCTGGCAGTAGGGTTCCCATTCTCCCAATCAAAATTCCCAATCCCAATGGCGGGGCTGACTCAGTGATCAAAACGGTTGGCAATTTTTCATTTGTCTCCCAGACGGGGGCCACGATCACGCGGGATTCTTTGAAGGGCAAAATCTGGGTAGCAGATGTATTTTTCAGTACCTGCACGGGCATCTGTCCCAAGCTCAGCTCGGGCATGGAAAAGATCCAAGAAGCCTTCAGGGGCGATCCAGAGGTGAAGTTTGTCTCATTTACCGTCGACCCTGAATATGATAGCATTCCTGTCTTGCGCAGTTATGCCGATCAATACAATGCAACAGATCACCAATGGTATTTTCTCACAGGAAACAAAACGGACCTCTACCGAGTTGAAACAGAAGAGTTCTTTTTCAGTCATACAGAGGCCGATGACCGTACCGTGAAATTTGTCCATGACGGCAAGTTGAGGCTTGTGGACAAGGAGGGACGGTTTAGAGGGGCATTCTACGATGGATTAGAGGCCACCGAAATAGATTCTGTGATTGCACACATTAAGCTTTTGAAACGTGAGTACGCTGAAAACCAATGATCGTCTTTTTGTACCGCTGATTGCGACCTTGAGTGTCGTGGTGCCTGGTTTGGTGGCGGTTTTGCTGTTTAGCAAATTGGGTGGCGAGCCCCTGGTTGGCGATGTCGGCTTCTTGCCGGCGATGAATGCTGGGATCAATACGGCCGTCACCATACTGCTGCTCTTGGGTTTGTACTTTGTGCGCAGCGGCAATATCAAAGCCCACAAGACAACGATGGTCACAGCATTGGTGCTGTCGATCTTCTTTTTAGTGAGCTATGTCCTCTACCACCAATCGGCTGGCGACACCAAGTTCAACGGGACTGGAGCTCTCAAGATCACGTATCTTGTAATATTGTTGACGCATATCGTCTTGTCGATGGCCACGGTGCCCTTGGCGCTCTTTGCCGTGTACCGCGGCTTGAGCAACTCGGTGGCTCAGCACAAGAAGATCGTGCGCTGGGCTTGGCCGATATGGCTTTACGTTTCGGTGACGGGCGTCATTGTTTATTTGTTTGCACACGTGTTTAATCCGGCAGTATTATGAATACCATGAAAAAGTATTTCGGAATGTTGTTGTTGGTGCTCGGTTTGTGGGTGACACCGGCTGTCACGCAGGCGCAATGCCCGATGTGCAAGGCTGCAGTTACCACGAGTTCAGAGGGAAAGGAAAACAAATTGGTCGCGGGGCTCAACAGCGGGATTCTCTACCTGTTTTTGCTGCCTTATGGATCGATGATGCTAGTGGGCGTAGTGATCGTGTACAATGTGCGCAAAAACAAGCGCCGCAAAGGCCAATTGCTGAGCGAGACCACGGTAGCTGACGTGATCGGCGATCACAAAGTCGGTGGATTATAGCGGTTTCAACCCAAGGAGTGCAGATGGAAACGGTAAAAACTGCAAATTCAAATCCGCCGAGCCTAGCGATGGCCGTGTTGAATAGCCGTTGCCCGCATTGCCGCGAGGGAGACATGTTTGAGCGGCCCGCCTATCGCCTTGATTCATTTTATAAGATGTACCCAGAATGCACGCATTGTGGGCAAGATTTCCTGATCGAACCCGGTTTTTACATGGGGGCGAGCTATATCGGCTACGGCTTTACGGCGGTGATTTCGGTGGTCGTCGCTTTGTGTTACGTGACATTCTTCCCGAAACTGAATCCTTGGATCGTGATTGGAGGCATATTGGCTATCATTGCGATCTTGCTACCCTTGATTTTCAGGTATGGCCGCACACTCATGCTATACATTTTGGGCGGCATCAGGTTTGACGCCACACTTGCGCATAAAACTTTGTTTGTAGGCGCGGATGGCATGTTGCGGGAAGATGAAAATTAATAATTGACAATTGACAATTGGCTTGTTGTGTGAATTTGGCATCTGTGCGGGAGGATTTTCAGAGGGCATAGCCCATTTTATCTACACCTAGCGAACTCTCCATTCTCAATTTTCCATTATCAATTGTCCATTGTCAATTCTCGTCGTTGGTGCTCAATAATTTCTTAGTTTGGGGGAATGCAAGGCGAGACTAGAATTGGCTGGCGCGGGGAGGTCCTCTCGCTGCAAAAGAATGAGCGTTTTCTGCACCATCTGAGCTATGGTGGCATTATCGTCTGTATGGCGGGCTTGGTCACCTCGCCTGCTTTACTCAGTTTGGGCGTAGTCTTGATCATGCTTGCCGGCCTCGCGTTATTGCCTTTGCGCGAACAATGGCGCCGATTTGTAGCCCATAAGCCGGCAATCTTTTTTTCCATTCTGGTGCTACTGCAATTATTTTCTGGCCTTTGGACGCGGGACGTAAGTTTACACGGTTGGTTGGAGGAATTGAAAATCAAAGCGCCACTTTTTCTGGGCATGTATGGATTAGCTGTGCTAGGTCCATTTTCGGTGCAGAAGGTGAGGATTGCGTGGCTCGTGTTGCTGGCGGCGACCTTTCTGGTCGGCTCGGGTACCGTCGTCGACTACGTCTTGCACAGCGCCGAGATCAACGAGCGTATCAAGGTTTCCAAGGAAATCGAGGTTTGGCTAGGCTGCAACCACATCTATTTCAGCATCGTGATGGCCTTTGCGATCCTCTCCAATTTGTGGTCGATCGGGCAGCCGGGTCAGCTGTTGTTCAAAGGTGACAAATGGTTGATCGGCATCATTTGTGGTTTGTGTTTTCTTGAAATGCATGTGCTCACGACGCGCACCGGTCTGGTGGGACTCTACCTCACGCTCGTGATTGTAGGCCTCATCTTATTGCTCAAGCAACGCAAATTTCTTTTGGCCCTCGGCCTCATCATGGCCCTCACCGCTGTGCCTGTTGCTGGTTATGTAGGTTTGGCATCGTTCAGACACCGCATCGACAATACCGTGATGGACGTCACCGAGTATTTTCAAGGTAAGGACCCCAATTACCTCTCGATCGGCACGCGCCTAGAGAGTTGGAAAACGGCATTTCACCTCTGGCAAAGCCATCCAATCAAAGGCGTCGGCATGGCAGACCTCAAGCCCGACATGACCGATCAGTACGTGAAGGATGACACCAAACTCTGTCCTGAAAATTTCCAACTTCCACACAATCAATTCATTCAAAACCTTGCCGGCTGGGGCATCGTTGGATTCTTGCTCTTGACCTTGGCTTGGTTTTACCCGGTATTTTCCAAAAGCTGGCCAAAAAGCATCATCTTTTGGGTATTTTGGCTCAATTACACGCTGGCGATGATGGGCGAATCGACGATGGAGCGCCAGGTTGGGATCGGCTTTCTCATTCCTTGCTACATGCTGAGTTTGGGAGTGGCAAGTTTTGCCAAGGATGATGCTCCAAAGTTCTAGGCAGGACCGCATCCCTCAAAATTCAAGCGCTTAGGCATGTTTTTCAGTTCTGCAAGTCGTCTTGTATTGCTAGATGGACCTAGCCATGTCCCGCCGATTTCCCGAATTGGTATTATTTTTTGCATTTTGACCATTTCTATTGTCCGTTTCCTAGTACAGTGCCGTATAAGTTGGGGATAGTGCCCGTTGAAAATGGGAGCGGGATGTTGATAATTTGTGGATTCAAATTTTGAAAAGCATGAAGCAAGGATTGAAGCGCGTGTTATTGATCGGAATGTTAGCAGTTCCGGCTGGGTTGTTTGCCACAGTGCCTGGTGATTCGGTGGGCGTAAAGGTGCAAAATGGCAAGGCTTTTGTGCTCTACAAAATCGCCAAAGGCGACAATTTGGGGCGCATTTCCAAAGAGTATGGTGTGAGCATTGCTACGCTAGAAGAGCTGAATAATCTGCAAGGAGGCGGCATCAATGTCGGTCAGGTACTCATGGTGCCTAGCCGCAACGCCAATGCAGGGCTCTCCCTGAAGAATGCTGGAGGGAATGTGGCGACCAATACGCCAACCACCACCGCGCCCAAAACTACCGATCCCAAAACGACGCCTCAGACCCCCAAGGTCACAGGCGACCGCAAGCAACATGTCGTGCAAAAGGGCGAGACCTTGTATGCCGTCTCGCGCAAATACAGCGTGACGGTCGACCAAATCAAGGAATGGAATCAGCTCACGGTTGATGGCCTTAAAGAGGGCCAAAAACTCTGGGTGAGTACTGCGGGTGGCAGCAATCCCACCGCTACGAAGGTCGAAGACAAGCCCAAGGCCGTCGACGTCGTCAAAGCCGTGGACCCCAAACCGGTCGCTGTCGTGACTCCCGAGAAGCCCGTCACTGTCGTGAAGCCTGTGGATAACCCCACGCCAATCGACAAAGTCAAACCCGTTGAGGTCGCGCAAACCAACAATGGTGGCACAGACCCTAGCAGCCAAAATAGCGGCGCAGGTCCCAAAATCAAGTCAGGTGGCGGCATCCACGTCGTGAAGCCCGGGGAGACCCTGTTTGGCATCGCGCGTACTTATGGCATGGATGTGAGCGAGTTGCGCAAGATTAACCGCTTGGAAGACGCCACCATCAAGGAGGGCCAAAGCCTGCGTGTGAAAGCAGATTCGCAGGAAAATCTGCATCAAGGAACTGCGCTAGTCGATGCATTTACCCAAATGGAAGACAGCACACCCAAGTTGGAGGCTTTTCCTGATCTCAAGGTGCTCACGGCACCCAAGACGACCACCGTGCCTAGTGCAGCGGTCGTGACTGTGTACAAAGACAAAAGCACTGGCAAGACCTTCAAGCGCGTAGAGGAATCGGGCAAAGTGGGCAAAATCGAGGATTTTTCCACCGATCAGACACGATTCTATGCCTTTCACCGCTATTTGCCGATCGGTTCCTACATCCGTGTGGATTATCCCGCCAAAGGCCAATCGATTTTGGTGGAGGTGATCGGTACGCTGCCTGAAAAGGATGGCAACGCCGTGCGGCTCAGCGCAAAGTGCATGGAGTACCTGATGATACGCGAGGCTGGCGCAGAAGTGCGTCTGCGATACGTGGTTCCATTTGCCGAATAGGCATATTGGGAAATATAATTCTGTATTAGGCGATGTCCGCACCCTCTGGTGCGGACATTCTATTGAATTGAGGCTGATTGTTTGTTTCGCGTGGATATTTTGTAGATTTCGGGATTGGAAGATTCAATTAGATACTCAATATATGTGGCTCAACAATATCATTGAAACGATGGGCGGCACGCCGCTGATCAAGCTCAACAACGTGGCCTCCAATGTGAAGCCCACGGTCTTGGCCAAGGTCGAATACTTCAATCCTGGCAACAGCATCAAAGATCGCGTCGGTTTGAAGATGATTCAGGATGCCGAACGCAAAGGCTTGCTCAAGCCTGGCGGCACCATCATCGAGGGCACCTCTGGCAATACCGGTATGGGATTGGCCTTGGTGGCTGCCATCAAGGGCTACCGCTGCATCTTCACGATGCCCGATAAACAATCCAAGGAAAAAATGGACATCCTCAGAGCCATGGGCGCCGAGGTCGTCGTGACCCCGACTGCCGTCGAGCCCGATGATCCACGTTCCTATTACTCTGTCGCCAAGCGCCTTTCCAAGGAAATCCCCAATTCATATTACCCGAACCAATACGACAACCTCAGCAACCAAGAGGCTCACTATGAGTCCACTGGTCCTGAAATCTGGGAGCAGAGCGAAGGCCGTATCACGCATTTTGTCTGCGGCATGGGCACTTGCGGCACGATGACGGGCGTGGCTCGTTACCTCAAGGAGCAAAATCCGGCCATCAAGTGCGTCGGTATCGATACATACGGTTCCGTTTTTAAAAAATACCATGAAACGGGTGAGTTTGACCGCAACGAAATCTACAGCTACCTCACTGAGGGCATCGGCGAAGATATTTTGCCTGAGAACTTGAACATGGGCCTGGTAGATCAAATGATCAAAGTGACTGACAAGGATGCTGCGATCATGGCCCGTAAATTGGCCCGTTTGGAAGGATTGTTTGTGGGCTGGTCTTGCGGCTCGGCCGTGCATGGCGCGCTGGAGTACGCACGCACGCTCGGCAAGGATGCCGTAGTCGTTGTGATATTGCCCGACCACGGCACGCGTTACCTCGGCAAGATCTACAACGATCAGTGGATGAGTGAGCACCACTTCATCGACAAGGGCAACATGCTCACCGCGCAAGAGATCGTGGACCGCAAAGGCGCGCCCACACCATTGATCACTGTTTCACGCAACTCTACGCTTTCTGATGTGATTTTGCTCATGCGCGAGCACAACATCACGCAGCTGCCAGTCGTCGAGGGAGAGAGCGTGGTCGGCACGATCAATGAGAGCCGCGTGCTCAATACGATTTTGGATGATCCTAGCCTCAAGGATTCGCTTGTCGGCGAGGTGATGAGTGATCCATTTCCCTTTGTGCTCTCCACAACGCGCATCGATCTCATATCCAAGATGATCAACCGCGATTGTCCCGCTGTGATGATGCAGGACTTGAACGGTGGTATGCACATCATCACCAAATTTGACCTCATCAGCGTGCTCGCAAGCTGAGGCGCGTGAGCACAACAAAAAACGTCCGCAAGTGGCCTCGGCTGCTTGCGGACGTTTCTTTTACAGGGTTTGGCCTCAGTTCTTGCTCCAAGCGACCTTCCATTGGCCATCTTCCTTGATGAGGGACAGGTTCTTGAGGGAGTCGTTTTCCTTGTAGGAGTAGGTGGCGCGTTCATCGATCACATTCATATCCACATATTCTATTTTGTCGGGATGGGCGGCCTTTTCATTGGGGATGCCGGCAAGCATGTCCAGCGATTTCGCGGAGTTTTTGCTGGCAAATTCCTTGGCTTTGGCATAGTCCCCGTGGGATGTTGCTTCAAGGAAGTGCTCGGCTACGTCTCGTGGGCCGCCGCTGCTGCAGGCCCATCCAAGTGCTAGCATGCAAACGAGGGTGATGAATAGGGCAGGGGAAGGTTTCATAGTTGACATATTGACCAGGAGAATGAAGTTTCGAACTTTGAATTACTGGGCTCAGGGCTTCGTGAACTGCAGCGTAACGCAAGCTCAGCAAATATGCATGCAGAAATTGCAAAAATGGAAGTCCACCTTCATGCTAAAGCAAAAAAAGGGAGCCTCTTGCGAGGCTCCCAATATTTTTGAGCTTACAGCGAAATTATTCGCCAGCAGCAGTGTCGGCCGCAGTGGAGTCGCCCATGGCGTTGTCCATAGCATTGCCAAGCTCTTCGCCCATTTTGTCGAGGCCCAAGTCAGGAGTGCCTTTGGTCCAAGCAGCTTTCCACTCGCCACCTTCTTTGATCAGTTCGAGGGTTTTGTCAGCACCATTTTCTTTGTAGGAAAGGGTAGCCTTGTCGCCTTCTTCTTTGATCTCGCCGATTTCGATTTTGTCTGGATTGGCTTTCTTAGCCTCAGCTGTGCTAGCAACCATGTCCAAAGAGGTTTGGGCATCTTTGGTAGCAAATTTCTTTGCGCCTTCGATGTCACCTTTTGCAAATGCGGTGAGGAATTTCTCGCCGACTTCTTTGGCGCCACCGGCGCTACCACATGCCCACAACACTACGACTGCGAACAATGCGATTGCTGAAAATTTAAGTGTCCTTTTCATAATTTTTTAAATACGATCGTGATGTATAACTTTTAATTCAATTTTGAATCCTTTCGAATCCGATGCAAAGATAAAACAATGAATTCATAAAATCGAAGTGCCCCTTTTGCACCATCAGTACAAACTATCGCCACAAATAGCCTTTGAATCTACTGTTTGAACTCGGGGGAATAGCGTCAAAATGTAGGCTGATTGCGTTGAATGGCATGTTTTGGTACTGTGAGTCTCTGCCTACGGCCAGTGATATTGGGCGTTTGAGGCCCCTTTTTCAACCCTCAAACCCTTGAGAGATTAACCATTTTAACAACTAGCACACAAAAAAAAGGGCCTCTTGCGAGGCCCTTATATCTTGTACTTCCAGCGAAATTATTCGCCAGCAGCGCTGTCGCCAGCGGTTGAGTCCAAAGCAGCGCCCATTGCGTCGCCCATGTCTTCAACTGCTTTGTCCAGGCCCAAATCAGGAGTGCCTTTGGTCCAAGCAGCTTTCCACTCGCCACCTTCTTTGATCAGTTCGAGGGTTTTGTCAGCACCATTTTCTTTGTAAGAAAGGGTAGCCTTGTCGCCTTCTTCTTTGATCTCGCCGATTTCGATTTTGTCTGGATTGGCTTTTTTAGCCTCAGCTGTGCTAGCAACCATGTCCAAAGAGGTTTGGGCATCTTTGGTAGCAAATTTCTTTGCGCCTTCGATGTCGCCTTTTGCAAATGCGGTGAGGAATTTCTCGCCGACTTCTTTAGCGCCACCTGCGCCACCGCATGCCCACAACACTACGACTGCGAACAATGCGATTGCTGAAAATTTCAGTGTCCTTTTCATAATAGATAAAAATGATCGTGAATAATACTTTTAATTCATACTTCCTGGGAAGCGAGGGCAAAGGTAGGTATTGTCTCGAAACGAACGCTATCCATTTCCACTAAAAAATCGTGCGGCGAGTTTTTCAACGATTCCTGCAAATTGGACAGGTGCTGCTTTTTGGCTGCCTTGGAAGCCACGGAATTTGGATAAAACAGCTATTATACGGATTTAGGGCCATTTTGTTGTCCCTTTTTACGGGTTTGTAGCTTGAAAAATTCTCGCGAAGTAGATCTTCATTTAGTTGCAAAATGTGGAAAAATAACTTCGCAACTATCGTTGGCTTGGCGCAGGAAAATGTCCCAGACAGCATGCAATATATTAGCGAGGTCGATTTCGTGGATGCTCTAGGCTAGCATCAGCAAAAACAATAGAAAGGGGAACGGCCATCAGGTTGAAAGCTCCGCATTCGCAGAAAAGGCAAGCCAAGCCAGCAAAGGGTCAGTGATATTCGTATTTGAAGAGGTTGGTGCAGTGATCGTTGAGGTATAGGTTGTCAATCGCAACATAAGGTTTTTCCAAAACATTGGACAGTGCAATGTAATTGCTGTCCTGCGTGGCCACGATCAGTGCCTTATAAATCATTTCTGAGCAATACATCTTATTGTCAGTCGTCATGTCAAAGTCCAAGTCAAACTCCATTCCGGCCGCATAGTAGCCGTCAAGGATCTTCATGAAGTGCGCGCGCTGCTCTTCGGTGAGGTCCCAACGGTACACGCCAAACTTGTAAGTCGCTGCAGGATGGCAAAACAGGGCGATTTCTTCGCGTTTCATCTTCTGAGAAACGTTTTCTTCACCGCCTGTAGCATGGTAAACATAGGTCTTGCCGCCTACTTTTTTCACGATGCCGCTGTGGCTGTACTGCGGGTCTTGCGTTTGAAAGGTAAGGATGGCGTCGCTCACAAAACCCATGCTGTGGCGCAATACAAGGTCACCGTCCCTCAAAGTCGATTCATCGAGCCCTGCAGCCTTCCACTGTTGCATTTGATGCTCAGTAAGCCACTTCGGGTAAGGGTTGAAGTCTATAAAGCGGATGGTATAGACCACAAAGAGCCCAAAGACCAACGAAAAAGTACCTTGCCGTATGCGATCGATTTTTTTCATAATCCGATGCAAAGATAAGGCGACTGCAGCGCATCCAAAAGCATCAGCTGCGGAATCCATTGAAAAATGGATTGCACGAGCGAATAAACGAAAAAAGAAACCAGCCATTCCGAAGAATGGCTGGCAACCTTAAAAGCATACACTGTTGAAAAAGAGCAAACAGATGGGCACAAAACCCTCAAGAACGAAACCCGATAAGACTGGATCAGCACAGGATTGCTGAGTTTCCCTGCTGATTCTGATTCAAAATTGGAGATGACTTTTGACATCTCGTGTCAAAAACGCGGACTGATTTTCGATGGGAGGAATGTTTTTCGTGAATCGTGTAGGAATGGGATGCATCGCGTTCCTACACGATTCATCAATTTGCGCGGAA
>JANPHP010000329.1:0-4472 GCA_031424495.1 Bacteroidota bacterium
GGACAGGGAGGCTGCTGAGTTGGAGGTGTATCTGTGCTCAAGATCCCTCGGCTCCGCTGCGCTACGCTCGGGATGACAAGGGGGCTTTGTCATTCGATCAAAAGGCAAGCGCCAGCTTGTGAACCCTCGAAATGACAAGGGATTTGGCTTATTGGCAAATTCCCCGATAAGCTTTTTTATCGAATGATGGGATTGGAACAATCCTTTGCTCCAATCCCATCATTCACATTTTGTGATTCAACGAATTGAATCACAGGCTGCCTCAATCAGCATGTGGCTCGCAAATGACCTTGGTCATTTTGTGTTGGCCTTCGGTGAGTGTCTCGCCGTCCCACGCCCAACTTGCTTTTTCTTCTTGCACGTCGCCTTCGATTTCGGTTTTGGTGCTCACGTCGAGGTTGCCGCCGTTGCGCGCACCTTCAAACTCCGTGACATAGCTGGAAAAATAGCCATTGGCTTTGTCTGCAATCTCGCCCCAGAGGATGCCCTTAGCAATGGCGCCGTCATATTCCATCTCGGCTGTGAGCGAGAGGGTTTCATCCTTGAAGGAATAGCAGTAGGTGCCACCTGAGATTTCGCCTGCAGGTGCGGGTTGCGCTGCTGCTGGGGCACTCACTGCGGTGGAGTCCGTGCTGGTGTTTGATTCGACCTTGACGGAGCAGCCTGGCCACAAAAGCACGCCCAAGGCGATGGCTGCAAAGCTGATTTTCAACGTTTTTGAATTCATAATGAAACTGATTTAATGAGCCTGCAAGGTAAGGATTTGCATTCAAAAATAGCCTTCACACGTCGTTTCCTGCATTTCGGCTTCTGAGAAACTGCAAACTCCTGTCGTTATTTTTGTATGTTGCGCTATGGAGAATGCAGGAACGGCGATTCCGGGGCTTAAATATTTTGTGGTCGCGATGCTTGTCGGAATAATATTTCTGTCGCAGGCATTTTCAGAAAATTTGCCCATTGCAAATCCTCGCTCCCTCGGCAGTCCCGCCGACACGATCGTCCCCGGTCTGCGCATTCTCTCTTGGAACATCTACATGCTCCCCAAATTTGCGAAGATCACGGGCAAACGGCAGCGGGCTGCCTTGATCGCCAGCCTCTTGAAAACGGAGCAATACGATATCATTGTGTTTCAAGAGGCCTTTTTGGGGGATGCGCGACGGATCATCGGGAATGCATTGATCGACAAATACCCCCACCAATATGGCCCCGCCAATCGCAAATTCAGCATCAAAACCAATTCTGGCATCTGGGTGTTGAGCAGGATCCCCTTGAAGGTGATTGCGGAAATCGATTATACCGAATGCGATGGTTTTGACGATTGTTTTGCCCGCAAGGGTGCCCTGCTGCTGGAGGGCGAAGGCGGCCGCAGGCAAAGACCGTTTCAGATTCTCGGGACGCATTTGCAGGCCGGTGGCCCGCAATCCATACGCCACAGTCAGTATGCGGAGCTGCGCGCTTTGCTCGATCAGTACCGCAAGCCCGGTGTGCCGCAGATCATCTGCGGCGACATGAATACGGGCGATACCGACACCGCAAACTATGCCGACATGTTGCAGACGCTCGACGCCACCGACGGGCCGCTCAACATTCGCGTGGACCCCTTTGACGAACAAAGCCCCCGCAAAGGCGAGGGCTACCCCAACGACCTGCACGGCAATGGCGTGCGCAGTTTTCGCATCATTGACTACATTTTCATGCGAGCAAACGGGCTGGAAGACATCCACGTCTCACGCCGCTACGTTGCCTTCCGTGCGCGGTGGTCAGCGGCACACGAAGACCTCAGCGATCATTTTGGGGTGGGGGCGATGGTGTATTGGTGAGGTCGGCAATTGCCTCAATGCTCCCCATACTCCACATCGTCCATCTTGCCTTTGAAGATCCTGTATTGCACCACGACATAGAGCACCACCAGCGCGGCGGCGAGTGGCCACCAATAGAGCGCTGCCTGCAAGCCGTAGGCGTCGGTTGCGGTATTGTAGACCGTGAGGTCGGGATGCACGGTATTAGAAGAGGGGAGGAGCACAGGAAATACCGAAACCGCCGTACTCGCGGCGGCGCCGACGATGAAAAGCGTGGAGCATAGGAAACCCATGCCATCGCGACTGAACCGGCGCACATTCATCAAGCCCACCAAGCCACCCACCGTGAGCAAGGGAAATATCCAGAACAAGGGCATCTCCATGAAATTGCGAAATGGATCGGGCCGCACGCTCAGCCACGCGACGAGCGACAACACCACCAAAGCCGCCAATACAAAACTCAGCCTGAAAACCCAGGTTTTGAGCATAGGATTGATGCTGCTGCGGGTCTTGAAGATCACCCAGTTGGCGCCGTGGATCGTGAGGGTCACCAAGCCTACAAGGCCCAAAATGAGCGTGAACCAGTCGATGATGCCCAAGTCGACGCCCAGCGGCGAAAAGTCGGATATCCAAAGCGGCAGGAAAAAATATTGCGGTTCGTAGGCGCTCACACCGCCATCCCATCCGCCTAGATTCACACCCCGCACGACATTGCCCAAGGCCAATCCAAAAAACAAGGCCAGCAACAAACTGGACACGCCAAAGGCTTTGTCCCAGAGCGTTCGCCACATGGCATGGTCCACAAATCCGCGCAATTCCAGCCCGATCGCCCTGAATATGAGCAGCCACAAGATCATGATCAGCGGCAAATAAAATCCTGAAAACGAAGCCGCATACAAGCGCGGAAATGCAAAAAACAGAATGCCGCCCGAGGCGATCAGCCAGACTTCATTCGCATCCCAAAAGGGACCGATCGAGCGGGTGATGAGCTGCTTGTCTTGCTCACTCCGCGCAAAAAACAGGTGCACTATGCCAGCCCCAAAGTCGTAGCCGTCGAGGACCACGTACACGGTGAGCATCGTCATGAGGATGATGAACCAAAATGTTTCCATGGCCTTAGTGTTGAATGGTTTCAGGTCCCTTGCCGATGATTTTGCCCGTCAGCAGTAAAAAAAGCAGCCCTAGCAACATGTAGAGGCCGATGAAGCCGAGCAATGTGAAGAGCGTATTGCCGGCCGAGACATTGGGCGAGGCGCCCTCGCTCGTGTGCATGAGGTCATACACGAGCCAAGGCTGCCGCCCGAGTTCGGCAGTGTACCAGCCCGCAAGGTTGGCGATATAGCCGAATGGCGCGAGTAGCATCATCGGCCAAAGTAGCCACTGCGCATCAAACAGCTTTTTGCGCCACAGCCAAAAGACCGAAAAGCCCAGCAATCCAATGAATATAGTGCCCAAGCCGACCATAATATGGTAGGCATAATAAAGCCCGGGCACATTGGTGGGCCAGATTTCCTTGGGAAATTCATGCAAACCTTTGACTTCTGCATCCCAGCTTTGGTAGGTGAGGAAGCTCAATACATGGGGCACGGCGAGTTTATTGTCGAGGCGCTCGGCTTGCATATCGGGTTGCCCGATGAGCACAATCTCCGCGCCCTGCTCGGTGCGAAACAGGCCCTCCATCGCCGCAAAACTTGCGGGCTGATACTTCACCATATTCTTGGCGACCCAGTCGCCAGTCGGAAAGGCCACAAAGAGGCTCGCCGCCAAGCCAGCAATCACGCCCGTCTTCACAAACAATTTCCCAAAAGCCGCATGCTTGTCCATGAGCAAATAAAACGCCCCCACAGCCGCCATCACCAAGGCTGCCGTCACCATAGAGGCCGCTTGGTTGTGCAAATAGGAGGGAATGAGCCAAGGATTGGAAAATAAGGCCCCGAAATTATTGAGCACAAATCGGCCATTCTCCACAATCTCATAACCCACCGGATGCTGCATCCAAGAATGCGTTGCGATGATGAGCCATCCACTCAGCCAAGACCCCAAAAAGACCAAGAAACCCGTGAGAAAATGCAGGCGCTGCCCCAGCAATTTCTCCCCAAACAAAAACAAGCCCAGGAACGAACTCTCCAAAAAGAAGGAAAACATACCTTCCATCGCCAAGGTCTGCCCGATGATGCCGCCTGTGCGCTCGGAAAACTTGGCCCAGTTGGTACCAAACTGAAATTCCATCGGGATGCCAGTGACCACGCCCATTGCGAAGTTGAGCGCGAAGATTTTCATCCAAAACTTGGCCGCATCGTTGTAAATGGCTTCGCCTGTGCGCAGGTGTCGCCATTTGAACCAAACCATGAGCAGCGAGAGCCCCATGGTGAGCTGCGGAAAGAGGTAGTGAAACGAGATGGTGAAGCCAAATTGGATCCGATCATAGAGCAATGCATCTTCCATATCGTGGTGCCCGGGGGGCGTAAAAAAACGGGAATATACCCTGCCAAATGTAACTACTCAGCAAGGGAATTGCTTCTCAAAAATCGAAAAAAACCTGCAGAACCTCTGACCTCGCGTAAACCAATTGAGATGAAATGGACCATGGATTTGCAATCTAGCTTTCGCCCTTCCAGGGCTTGTTATTCATGTATGCCGCAAGCGATGGGCTTTGCCCATCGCTGATTGCTT
>JANPHP010000330.1:0-5747 GCA_031424495.1 Bacteroidota bacterium
CACAAGCAGCACTGAATGAATTACCGTAGACTTCAGTCTACGGCTACCCCCCCCACCGAGCACTCCCGCTTCGCTGAGCGGGACAAGTACCGTGCCCGGCAATTCATTCTGCGCTATGGTCAGACAATAGCAATGGTGAAATTCATGTCAGCAGCAGGAGATGAATTTCACCACAAACACGATCTCACAAGCAGCACTGAATGAATTACCGTAGACTTCAGTCTACGGCTCACCCCTCCCCCCACCGGGCACTCCCGCTTCGCTGAGCGGGACAAGTACCGTGCCCGGCAATTCATTCTGCGCTACGGCGAGACAATAGAACTGGTGAAATTCATATCAGCAGCAAGAGATGAATTTCACCAACAGCGCGATCTCAACAGAAGCACTGGATGAATTACCGTAGACTTCAGTCTACGGCTCACCCCATCCCTAATTTCTAATTACTAATTTCTAATTACAAATTTCTAATTACGCACGTAAATTTGCGCCATGAACGACCTCCTCGTACAGCGCATTGCGGCAGAGACCGGAATCGCTCCCAAAAGTATTGCTGCCGTGCTCGCCCTCTTGGCTGAGGGCGCAACGGTGCCTTTTATTGCACGTTACCGTAAAGAGGCTACCAACAGCCTCGATGAAGTCGAGATCACCACCATCCGCGACCGCGAAAAGCAGCTCAAGGAACTCGACGCACGCAAGGAAGCGGTGATCCACTCCATCCAAGAGCAGGGACTGCTCACGCCTGACCTCAAGCGCAAGGTCGAGAACGCCGCCACGATGGCCGATCTCGAAGACATTTACCTCCCCTACCGGCCCAAACGCCGCACCCGCGCCACGATCGCCCGAGAGAAGGGCCTGGAACCACTTGCCGACCTGCTCTTCGCGCAAGGCAGCGGCAATCCCGCACAGCTTGCGCAGCGCTTTATCAGCACAGAAAAAGGCGTTGCCGATACCGACGAGGCACTTGCAGGCGCCCGCGACATCATCGCCGAGCGCGTAAACGAAGATGAGCGCGCACGTGCACGCATGCGCAGCCTATTTGAGCGCAAGGGCATGATCGTGACCAAGGTGCTCAAGGGCAAGGAGGAAGAAGGCGCGAAGTTTCGCGACTACTTCCAATGGGAAGAAAGCCTCGCGAAGGCTCCTAGCCATCGCGTGCTCGCGATGCGCCGCGCCGAAAAGGAAAAGATCATCAGCCTGGGCATCGCGCCCGAGGAGGCGCAAGCCCTCGACACGCTCGACCGCATCTTTCTCAAGGGCCGCAATCCGCTCGCAGAGCAGGTCGAGCTTGCCATCAAAGATGGCTACAAGCGCCTGCTCGCCCCCAGCATGGAAACGGAGATGCGCCTCGACAGCAAGCGCAAAGCCGACCTCGAAGCCATCAAGGTATTCGCAGAAAACCTGCGCCAACTGTTGCTCGCGGCCCCGCTCGGCAGCCAACGCATCATGGCCTTGGACCCCGGCTTTCGCACGGGTTGCAAGCTCGTGGTGCTCGACGCCCAAGGCAAGCTCTTGCGCCACGACGTCGTGTACCCGCATACGGGGCAGGGACAGGCCGCACAAGCCGCAGCGCGCGTGAAGGCCATGGTCGAGGAATATAAAATCGAGGCCATAGCCGTCGGCAATGGCACTGCAGGCCGCGAAACCGAGACCTTCCTGCGCAGCATAGGCCTGCCCAAGGAAGTGTTGGTGGTTTTGGTGAATGAAAGCGGCGCATCGATCTATTCGGCTTCGGATGTCGCGCGTGAGGAGTTTCCCGACGAGGACCTCACGGTGCGCGGCGCGGTTTCCATCGGCCGCAGGCTCATGGATCCGCTTGCCGAACTCGTGAAGCTCGATCCCAAGTCCATCGGCGTGGGCCAATACCAGCACGATGTGGACCAAAACCAATTGCAACAAAGCCTCGACGACGTCGTGCAAAGTTGCGTGAACGGTGTGGGCGTAGAACTCAACACCGCAAGCAAGCAACTTCTGACCTACGTCTCTGGCCTCGGGCCTTCCTTGGCGGGGAATATTGTGAGCTACCGCGACAAAAATGGCCCCTTCAAGAATCGCGCAGCACTGATGAAAGTGCCGCGCTTAGGCGAAAAAGCCTATCAGCAGGCTGCGGGCTTCTTGCGCATCCGTGGGGGTGCGCATCCGCTTGACGCATCCGCAGTGCACCCCGAGAGCTACCCGATCGTGGACCGCATGGCCCAAGACCTTGGCTGCACGGTGCAAGAGTTGATCGCGCGAGACGATTTGCGCAAACAATTGAAGCTGGAAAAATATGTGACTGCCACCGTGGGCATGCCCACGCTCAAGGATATCGTGAAGGAGCTCGCCAAGCCGGGCCGCGACCCGCGGGCTGAGTTTGAGGCAGTGACCTTCAGAGAAGGCGTGAATGACATCAGCGATTTGGAGGAAGGCATGATCCTGCCCGGTGTGGTCACCAACATCACCCGCTTTGGGGCATTTGTGGACATCGGCGTGCACCAAGACGGCATGGTCCACGTCTCGCAAATTTCGGATCGGTTTGTGCGTGATCCGGCGGAGGTCGTCAAGGTGCAGCAAAAGGTCACGGTGCGCGTGGTCGAGGTGGACAAAGCCCGGAAACGCATCGCCCTGAGCATGAAAGGAATTGCAAAATGAATTGGAATCAAGAAGTATATCTCAAGGCGCTCAACTTCGCGAGTGACGCCCACCGTGGCCAACTCGTGCCGAGTTCAGAGCGGCCCTATGATACGCACTTGGCAAAGGTTGCCATGGAGGTGATCGCTGGGCTAGCCCATGATCCCCACGCCAATGGCGACTTAGCAGTCGCTTGTGCCCTGCTGCACGATACGATCGAGGATACCGAAACGAGTTTTGTGGCTTTACGCGCCGCTTTTGGAGAAGATGTCGCCCAAGGCGTGCTCGCACTCACCAAAAATGCCTCCCTGTCCAAGGAAGAGCGCATGCCCGACAGCCTGCGCCGCATCCGCGAACAGCCACGCGAGATCGCCATGGTCAAAATGGCCGACCGCATCAGCAACCTCGCTCCTCCTCCTCAGCATTGGACCACTGAAAAATGCAGCATCTACCGCCAAGAAGCGATCGTCATCTTGGATCAGCTCGGCCGCGCCAACGATTACCTTGCCGACAGATTGCAGGAAAAAATCGAATCCTACCGCGCTTGGACGGCGGAATAACTATTTTTGCCCAGACCTCTTTTTGAACCACGCATTATGACTATTGAAGATCTACAAAAAAAGAAACTCCGCACATTGTTGGTCGATGCCGATGTGAATTCACTACGGGAAGTTTCGCGGGTGATCATGAACAACCCGGCATTTGAACTGCTCAATACCTGCAAGACAGGCCGATCAGCAATCAATGTGATCAAAGAAACACCGATCGACCTCATCATCATGAACCCCGCATTGCCCGACGCAAACGGCTTCGATGTGATCGCCTCTTTGGAAAATCCCCCTGTTGTGGTCATCATATCCGACCGTCAAGACTATGCCTACTATGCCTACCGCGTAGACGCCGTGGACTACCGCCTGAAACCGGTGACCGGGGAGTTGCTCAATGGCATTCTCGACCGCATCTACCGCCGGTTGTTGCTCACCTACACGGTTTCGCGCTAGCAAGTGCCGTTTCATCATTTTTATTCCCCAGTACAGCCATGAAATTCATCTTGTTTGCTCTGCTCCTTGCGATCAGCACCCCCTTGTTTGCACAGCAATCAGACGAGCAAGCTCCCGAGCCGCGTGAATTTGAGATGAAGGATGGTGACACAACCTACGTGATGCGTCGCTATGTCTTGGTCTTGCTGCATGTTGGCAAAAAAGCCAATAAGTTCCCCAAAGCAGAACTGGAGAAGATCCAAGCCGGTCACATGGCAAACATCAGTCGGCTTGCGGAGGAAGGAAAGTTGCTTGTTGCCGGGCCGATGGGAGACGACAGCAAATTGCGCGGTATTTTCATACTGGATTGTGAGAGTGTAGCAGAGGCGCAAGCCTTGGTAGAGACCGATCCGGCGGTCAAAGCAGGCAGGTTGCGTGCGGAGTACCACACCTGGTGGACGGCAAGGGGCACGGTCATCAAATAAGTTGAATGTAGGCAAATGCATCGTGGCTAATGGGGGCAATGAACCCATGGCCTCTGGGTTTTGCGCCCCCTAAATCGGCCGATTTCGGCCTTCGCCTCAAAATTCGGGTATCCTTATCCAATCAAGGATGTACTGGGTTTATCATGATGACGATCAGGTAGGAACGCCATGCACGACGTTCCTACCTGATCGTCATCGTCCTACAGCGCCAACGATTCAAATAGCCTACCAGCCGTGCTGTAATCCAGTACTCACATTCAATGCACCGCATCCAAAACCAACTCATTTTCCCAACAATTTCCCTATTTTCAATCCGCGATGCAGCCTGCGATCCACAGTCCTGATGCCAATGGGCAGCCTTTGCTGAGTTATGTCTCTGCAAACGACGGTTTTGTGCGGCGCACGGTGATTGGCGGATTGGAGCGCATGACGGGTCGGCCGCATCTGGAGCGGCTGTACCGGCAGATTCAGGCGATGGACATTCCGCCGCAGGCGATCTGGGGCGAGGCCCTGCACTTGCTCGACATCCAAGTGGATTTGCCAAAGGCTACTTTAGATGTCGTGCCCGCCGAGGGACCGCTTGTGATCATCGCCAACCATCCCTTTGGCGTGGTCGACGGACTTGTGTTGGGGCATATTGCCAGTTTGCTGCGGCCTCGTTTCCACTTTTTGGTGAATGCGCTGCTGGTGAGGCAGGATCCAAGGCTGGCTGAGTTTCTGTTGCCGATCGATTTTGAAGAAACCAAAGCTGCACTTGTGACCAATCTCGAGAGTCGCAATGCCTCCATCGCCCGTATCAAGGCTGGCGAAGCTTTGGTGATCTTCCCGGCAGGCGGCGTTGCCACCGCGCCCAGCGGCTGGGGCAAGGCGCAAGAATTGCCCTGGAAACGCTTCACCGCCAAGATGATCCAACAGACACAAGCGACGGTGCTACCCGTCTATTTTGAAGGGCAAAACAGCCGCCTGTTTCACCTCGCGAGCCGGGTGAGCATGCGCCTGCCCCTAGGCCTGCTCCTGCACGAGGTCCGCAACAAAATGGGCAAGCCAGTGCGCGCGGTCCTGCGGCAGCCGATTCCTTGGACTTCAATCGCCCACATCAAAGATCGTCAAGCCCTGCTCGATCATTTGCAGCGCTGTGTTTTGGGGGGTGAATGATCGCGAATCAATATTTTTGCTAGTTTGATGCCATGAATACAGAGAATCTGGAGCGCCTAGTGCGAGAATTGGACATGGAAGCAAGCGTCACGCACGCGGGCATTACCTACCGCTTTCGCATCGAGGATATTCATTCCCTCACATGGTCAGACACCACCGACTCGACTTCGTTTCGTTCAGCACTGGTCTCGCTGGGCAAGGCAAATTGGGAGGCGATCCTGGGCCGCAGCAAGGTGATCGAGCTCTGTGCGGCAACCTTGCGCATCACCCCCACGCAATTGGAGGAAGCGCTTGAATGGAATGCAAATTACATGGCATGGCACGACGGCGGTTCGGCCGACGAGAATCATACTTGGTCGCGGTGAGGGGGGATTTGCCTCTTGTCCAAGGATTCATCCGGCAAATGATAATTGAGGTAGGTCGTGTATTGTAAATTGAAGTCGAAAAGTTTTGGTTTTCAGCCTCGGTTGAGGTGCGCCGAATATGATGCATTTACCGAGCCAAGTCCGAAGGACTTGAA
>JANPHP010000331.1:0-4066 GCA_031424495.1 Bacteroidota bacterium
CACTCGCAAACAACACCATTGGCGCTTCCAATACTGCTACAGGCGCTTCGGCCCTCTTTTACAATGTGAACGGCAGCCAAAACACTGCCGCAGGATATTTTGCACTCAATGGCAATAGCTCTGGAGCCCAAAACACAAGTACCGGATCGTATTCCTTGGTTGTGAATGGCATCGGATCCAACAACGTCGCAGACGGCTTTTCCTCCTTGGTGGTGAATTCTTCGGGCAGCCAAAATGTCGCGATTGGTGCCAACGCCCTCTTCAGCAACACCACGGGCAGCAACAATACAGGGTTGGGATATTATGCTAACGTCAGCACCAACAACCTCGGCAATGCATCTGCCATCGGGGCCAATGCGGTGGTCAATGCCAGCAACAAGGTGCGTATCGGCAGCCCGGCTGTCACGGTCGTGGAAGGCCCTGTTGGCTATACGATTTCTGACGGTCGCTTCAAGACCAATGTTGTGGAAGACGATGTGAAAGGCTTGGATTTCATTCAGCGCCTGCGTCCCGTGGTCTACAATATGGAAACCCGGAAATTTCAAGAATTTCTGATCAAAAACATGGCCGACAGCGTGCAAGCAAACTACCTGAACCAAGACTTTGTGCCATCGACTGCCATTCGCCAGAGTGGCTTCATCGCGCAAGAGGTGGAGCAGGCTGCTCAGGAAGTCGGCTACGATTTTAATGGTGTACATATCCCCCAAGACGAAAACGACAACTATAGCCTCGCCTACAGCCAGTTTGTGGTGCCTTTGGTCAAGGGAATGCAGGAGCAACAGGCCATGATCGAGCAGCTGAATGCAACAACGGCGCAGCAGCAGGCACAGATTGAGGCTTTGCAAAAACTTGTCGCGGCCATGGCCGCCGCCCCAGCAGACAAGCGTGAGGCTGCTGCCACGGCACCTGCCGATGTAGTGGCTGTCTATCCCAATCCTTCCTCGGGCACGTTTACGGTCTTTACACAGACGCTCGACCAAGGACGCATTGAAATCTCGGATGCGATCGGCAACATCATCCAGACATTGGATTTGGTGAAGGGCACCTTTGCCTATCCAGTGGACTTGTCCAAGCAAGCCAAGGGCGTCTATGTGGTGCGTGTTTTGGCTGGCGAGCGGATGATTTCCAAGAAATTAGTAGTGGAGTAGGCTAGCCCCCAAGCGGCCAACAATGCCAACCTTTGCTGATGCTGGCAGGGGTTGGCATTGGCCGTTTTGGGCAGGGTTTGGCGTTGGATGCGCGACGATGCTGCTTCCATGCTGGATCCATCCATCGTAAAAAGTGGCCATTCCTCCGGAATTGGCAAGAATTACAAAGATCAAAGTTTGATCGGAAAACCAGAGGAGACCAAGGGTGCGCCATCAGCGTCAAGGGTGCGCCGCTAAGCCTGCGGCGGGACGCCAAGGCACGAGCGCCCCCTTCACACATCCACATCCAAAAACCACAATTTCTCCAATGTAATGGCCTTTTGCAGCACTTCAATCGCGCTGTCAAAATCCCTTACCAATTCACCAAAGTCGGCTGGGCGCACCCATTCGTTGCGGATCATGTGGGTTTCATGGAGCAAGAGGTGTTCGCGGATCTTGGCGAGTTTCAAAATGCCCTCTGTTGGATCAAATTGCTGCCGCATGAGGGGGAGCAGCGCTAGGTCTAGGTTGAGGTGGCCATGCAATTCCGCTTGGTAATCTTTGCGGGTAAATGTCGTGTAGCGCATCCATCCCGTGCCAAATTCCTCCTCTGAAAGGCGGTTCATCAGATCGGCATAGATGCCCATGAAGTCGCACTGCGCATGGGTGAGTGGATGCTCGTGGGCATCGACGACGACAAAAAACCAGACTTGTTGCATATTCATCCTCCTGAGTCAGATGGTAAGCTCGTGTATTTCTTGCCGGATTGCAAGGCGGTTATTGAATGAAAGCCTGCATCTGCGCCAAGTGGCGGTCGGCATGTTGGGTATTGAAAATGAGCCATTCGGCGCGGGTGAGTTGCCCGAAGTAGGGGTGGGGAAAGGCGGTGCAACGTTCGTCGTAGCCCAAGGACTCGGCGCTTTGCAGCATCGCGTCGCGATTGGCGACAAACGCTGTCCGCCACTCGTCATAGTTCTGAAACCTGCCCTTGGGGTCGAGGCTGTTGCCGCCGGCATATTTAGCGCTCAGGTCGGTAAGCCACTTTCCCATGCGGGCGCGGGCAGCTTCCAGGTCACGCTCCTCAGGCTCGCTCGGGCCTTGCATGATGCGTGCTGCACCCTTCTCGGCCACAAATATGTGCTCCAAATGCTCGAAAACCGACCATTTGCCCTCTGTAGGCCGTTGTGCAAGTTGCTCGGCCGAGCATGCGTCGGCCCATTGAAGAAACATCGTGGTGTGGGCGAGCCACTCTTGTGCTACTGTCATTTTCATACGCTGATTTGGAATTCAAATGTAGCAAAGGGAAATGAGTGATGCATCACGCGGGACGATTACAATCAAAAGGCAAGCGCAAGCTTGTGCTCACTACCAATGACAGGTTGTGTATTGTTCAGATAATCAATGAGTAGCATAATTTGAGTCCAAGGCCTCTGTGCGCCGAAGGCGCATACTGATCCCAACGCGTCGGGACCTCCGGCAATCGAAGTCTAGTCACTTTTGCCGGAGGCAAATGGTCGATCGTCCATCGGCCAGACCGCGTGCGCCGTGGCGTAGGCCTTGGACTCGATCACCTGACAATGGAGCATTGTCATTCGATCAAAAGGTCCCGCAGCAGCTGCGGGATGGTCACTTGGCATGACAGCCTTTATTTCCTTCTGCTACAGCGCGCGATCAGCATAGTCCATTGCCTGCAGGAATCCCCATGCGGGATTAGCTGCGCTGAACTAGGTTTCCCCATCCTCCATTGTCCATTCTCAATTATGAACGATACGAGAATTTCTAAGCACAAATGATTGAATATAAGGCATTAGAAAGAACTTTTCAAGGTGGCAAGTTTCGCCACTCTTAAACCAGCCCCAAACATTCTTTGGGTTCTGATAGGTCAAGTAAGGACTATTTTGATTCCCAAGCAAGGGTTGGAAATTGGCAAAGATTGGATGTCTGGGTTATCCACCAAGCCAGCCAAGCTCCAATGATCCTAAGTCCTTTCTGCAAATCTCGACCGTGACTCCTTCCGTCCGTCTCTTTATAGATAGTGTTTGCCCACCTAGGTCGGGGTATTTCCTTTCCTTTCATTTTGGCAATCGGCAAGGCGAGTTGGAGTCCGTCCCCATCGGTTTTCATTCCGTTGCTGTTCGGTTAGCGTTCCGTCCGTATTCCGTTCTAATTACGAATCCATTCCGCATTCGTTAATTTTCGATAGAACGAGGGCCGTGTGAGTGATGACCCAAGCCGAGATCGATGGAAAGGCCATTACCCATTTGTTGGACAATCTTTCAGGCCCATGCAGAGGGAGAAAGGGTGGAAACGGCAAGGCGGTAGGCGACAAGGAAGCCGATAAAATGAATTCAGCCTTTATTGCCATTTCAGTCAAAGCATTGAACAACTTGGCTTTGCATCCCTAACGGCGGGGAGCCATTTCTATGGCTTCCCGCCGTCAGGCTGTTTGAATTCCAACGGGTCAAAACAAAGCATCAATCACATATAATGGCGATCCAACCTACTTGAATCGCATCAAACCTAGACTCGTCAAGATCACAACTAAGGTCACACCCACATCCGCAGCTATCGCGAAGACGAGGTTGCTGTAACCTGTTACCGCCAAGGCGATGAACGTAACCTTGACCAAAATGGCCCCGATGGTGTTGATCTTGATCCGTTTCAAGGTCGCCCTTCCAAGCCGCACAAGGAAGGGGATAAGGGAGAGCTTGTCATTCATCAAGGCGATGTTGGCAGTCTCGATGGCCGTGTCGCTGCCAGCAGCGCCCATTGCAATTCCCAATGTCGCTTGGGCTAGTGCAGGAGCGTCATTGATACCGTCCCCGACCATAGCCACGCTCGGATATTGGGCCAACAATTCCTTGATGCGGTCTGCCTTGTCCTCGGGCAGTAGATTGCCGTAGATTTTCTTGATTCCCACCTGCTCTGCGACATAGTTG
>JANPHP010000332.1:0-3360 GCA_031424495.1 Bacteroidota bacterium
TGAGCAAAGGCAACGTCCAGAATAAATAAGGTCTTCGGGCTTTGATCGAATTGAATGGGTGCAATCTTCTTGGAGGGTTGTACCTGTTTTTTTTGTGGTTTGGATTAGCGCTTGCGGGAACGTGAAACTTGCATTTTACAACGTTTCCAACTCCAGGAGAAACTCGTCCATCGGGATCGCCCCACCTGCATTGCACAATTCGACACTTCGATCGTAAGCAGCGAGATCCTCTCGCGTGATATGCGCCTCATCAAGGATGGCACGTACCCGCGTAAGTGTTTCCAGGTCTCGCAGTGAGGCGAGCTTTTGAATCGTTTCGACCATAAGATCTGAAAAGTTCGGTACTGCTTTCATATTGTAAATTTCTGAAACATCGTTGTTACTTGCAAGTAGGTCTTGGTCTAGCGTAGGGCAATTGCATGAAAGTAAATTGCGGCCCGCGGCCTCTGGCCACAGGGTCCTCCGACGCGAGCCTCTGGCGTGAGAAACCAATTTTGAACGTTAATCAGGACCAGTTACTCATCGCAATTCTCGCCAGAGGCTCGTGTCGGATCAGCGTACGGCCGGTGGCCGCCGCTCGCAATTTTCATGCGATTGCCCTATGGTCTAGCGGCATTGCGAATCCATTTTCTAGCTAAACACAGCACAGCCTCCCAACAATCCCAAACCAAACCATTTACAATTCAATTGATTGCCTACCTTTGAAGGATCATTCCACACCTAAATAACGCTTGCCAAAATGCCACAACCACTTACCGAACCTGAAATTGATATCGTCCTCAGGCTGCTGTCAAGAATCAAAGTAGCAGCGAAATCGAATCGTGGAAATTCAGAAACTTGGGATTCTCCGGTACCGCTGAACCCTGTGCAGTCAAAGCCCTTGAACAGCGATTGGACTGGCCTTCCATCCGATTTGGCAGGTGCGGGCGCCCATCACTTGGCGCTTGCGCTGTTTCGTGAATCCGTTTTGCTGGACAAAGATTCCAGTCCCTCTTTAAATATCGCGATTTCGGCGCTGTTATGGGAGGAGCGAGATTTGGCGGAGGAATGGGCAATGCATTCACTTGGAAAACTGGAAGTCGAAATAGCAAACCTACACCAGGCACCATGGTGGCAAACGTACGAATCAGACATTCTAAAACTCGCCAAAGTATTTCGGTTGCTCGGAAAAACTGAAGTAGAACCATCGCTCAGAAAACGCTTGAACGAATTGCTCCCAACGTTGAGCACGGGAAGAGATGCTGGGATGGAAGCCTTGCGCTTGGCTGTAGAATTGGGCTATGATCCAGAGGCAGAGAAATTGGCGCGAATGCTGTCTCCGCTTGTTGTAGGACATTCACGCGGCGATCTCACGGGAAGTCTCTTTCGGACCTTGCTTTTGCACGACAAACAATTAGTGGCTTGGTCACTTTTTGCAATGACCAGCGAACCCCATGATGAAGCTGGCCTTCGTTACGCAGCCATGAAAGCTGCCTGCGACATGGAAGACTTCGAGTTGGCGCTCAAATTTGCTTGCAGTGATGGATATGTCGGGACGGAGGACCACCCACATCTGGTGACGATAGCACATTGGCTCATATCGCAAAAGCGAGTCCAAGATTGGTCGAAGATTTGGGAGATGCTTACGAACATTGAATTGGGACTCCACCATCGGTTTTCGATTGTGAAACGAATCAAATTCCTTGCATCGCTTGTAGAGCATGCAGCGCCTACCGATCGCGCTGCGATCTTGAAGATTGCAAACAGCTATCAACGTGCGACCGCAAATTGGCGCAACGATGAGCTCGCTCAGGAGATTTCCAACTACCATTTGGTGATCGCCGCTTGGGCTGCATCCAAAGCCACGGTTCGCAAATTGGTCAAGGTGGCCAAAATCCCTAAATTTCGTGTTCAATCGGCGTTACGGGCTGCTGCAGAGCGTGGCTTGCCATGCTTGCTGGAACTTATTCCTGAGGCAAACTCAAAGTTTTTAATGCCCGACCCTATCACCTTATTGAGGTTCGAGTACGAGCGAATGCAGCGTGGCAAACGCCATAGATTGGAGAAAGTACTTCAAGACGCTATTCGTAGAGCCTTTGCATCCCACGATCAAGCAATGATGTACAATATCATCAGTTTTGTGGGCCGCACGTTGAAGGATCTGGACCTCTATAGGGATCTTCTTCTGAAATATCCCTCTATGATAGGCCCCTCCATCGTCAGTGTTTGGCCTTTCATCACGCCCCACGTCAATGCTGGAAACCTCATAGGATTGGAAGCGGAATTGTCAAAATTCGATCGTGCCCAAATCCTTTCAGAGGCAAGCCGAGACCTTTATAGTTGCCTCAAGCATCGTTTTGGCCTTGCGGAGCAATTGGGGAATTTTTGAAAGTATCGAGCATCGGCAAAAATGGCAGGTCGCCTAGCGTCCATTAAAATTCATCGTTCCCTTAGATCGATTCCTTTTGAGTCTGAGATTTACCCTCCTCCCATCCCCCGAAAGGACGCCCACAATGCGACGAGGCGATGAAAATCGACTTGAATGCAGCCGAGATCAGGTGGACAAATACCGTGTACGCGGCTAGCGTAGGCTATCGAGCGGATATCCACCATTTTTTGCATACTTCTGCAGAATCACGGATGCGAAATTGCAACTTTCATTTTAGGCAACGCATGAAATCTATCTATTGGCTATTCGCTCTCTCTCTGCTCGTGTACGCGCCCCGTATCTCCGCGCAAATGGGCGCAACGTTAGCGACAATAAACGCTGAAAAGGTCTCCTGCGGACCTTGTGAAGACTATTATGGTTATGGCTACGGTCCTTCCGTTCAAGTACTTGTGATCCCGGATTCAGTGCCTGGCATTTATCATTTTTTCCATGTCGAGGATCCCGACACGGGTACCACTTACGCCTATGGCCAATGGGGGTTTCCGCATGACAGCACCAGCATTACCTCCTACCCTGGCGACACGATCAGCCTTCAGTTTCCTCAAAACGGAGTCTATCAAGTTTATTTTTATGCCTACTATGTCGTTCCATCAGGTATTTGCACGCGCTGGGGATCCTTTGAATTCACGGTAACTGGCATGCCCTTTCAAGCAATTACTGCTGCGCCAGAAGAATTGACAAGCGCATCCATCAACGGTGCCATTGCATTTCCCAACCCTGTACGCACGACTTTGTCGATTGCTTGGGATCATCCCGATGCCCAAAAGACCACCGCTACCCTATTCAACCTTGCTGGTCAACAAATGAAGCAAGGCCTTCGCTTTCAAAATGGTTTGCTTGCCATCGATATGCAAAGCTTACCATCTGGATACTATGGTTCATTAGATTATGGCGTTGATGCATTAGATAGTATAGGTACTTTTAGAAATATA
>JANPHP010000333.1:0-16333 GCA_031424495.1 Bacteroidota bacterium
GCCATCGCGAAATTGCAAGCGACGACCACTTACCCCATTTTGTTTCAAGCGGCATTTGGCACCGAAAAAATCACAGAAGACCTGACCGTCAAGGCCATTGCGCAGTTTGAACGCACGATGATCTCTGGCAACTCAGACTACGACAAGTTCATGCGCGGCGAACCCAATGGCATGACGCAAGCCGCCTACCGCGGCATGCAGGTGTTTTTTACCGAACGTGGGGACTGCTTCCATTGCCATGTCGAGGGCTTGCTCGCAGACTACGATTTTCACAACAACGGGCTCGACAATACTTTTAACGTTGACAACATCGGCCGGGCAGCTGTGACGGGCCGGTCAAGCGACACGGGCAAGTTCAAGACCCCCACGCTTCGCAACGTGCAGTTTTCGGGACCTTATATGCACGATGGCCGATTTGCGACATTGGAAGAAGTCGTCGAGCACTATAACTCGGGGATCAAACGCTCGCCGACCTTGGATCCAAAAATCAAGAAACCGGATGGCCTCTTCCTCACAGAGCAGGAAAAATCTGACTTGATCGCATTCCTCAAAGCCCTGTCCGACCCTGAATTTTTGGCGAATCCAGCCTTCGCAGATCCCAATTGATCATGCGATCGTGCATTTTGCCATTTCACGACAGCAGGTTTTATGAACTTGATCCGTACTTTTGCATCATGACGCTTGCACAAAATATGCATCTTCCTAGGCTCCAATCGATCACTGCGCTCTGTTGCTTGATGAGTATATTTTGGCTCGGAGGCTGCAGAAAAGACGATTACGTGCCGCTTTTCACGGGCAAGCCGATCGCGCTTGCGCTTGATATTCCCGCCAATTTGCCGCCAATGGTCGTGCCCGATGACAACCCAATGACTTATGAGGGCGTGGATTTGGGCAAACGCTTGTTTTACGATGTGCGGCTTTCAGGCGACAATACCATGAGTTGCGGGTCCTGCCACAACCAAAGCTTTGGTTTTACCGACAATGGGCTAGTTTTCAGCAAGGGCATCGATGGACTACAGGGCGATATCCAAGCGATGCCGCTCGCCAATCTGGGATGGTCGGAAACTCTCTTTTGGGACGGACGCAGCTTGGGTTTGGAAAACCAGGCCCGCGAGCCTGTGAAAAATCCGATCGAGATGCATGAGAATTGGGCACTTGCCCTCGCGGAGTTGCAAGCCGACCGCGATTACCCTCGCCATTTCAAAGCGACATTTGGCACAGATCAAATCACAGAAGACCTCGTCGTAAAAGCCATCGCCCAATTTGAGCGCTCCTTGATTTCTGCGAATTCAGAATACGACAAATTTATTCGTGGAGAGTCCAATGCATTGTCTGATGCTGCCAAGCGTGGTGCTGACATCTTTTTTGGCGAACGGGCCGATTGTTTTCATTGCCACTCAGAAGGGCTGCTTACGGATTATGATTTTCACAACAACGGACTCGACAGCATACTCGACAATGGCAATCTGGGCCGCGCCAAGGTAACCAATCGCAGCAGCGACCATGGCAAGTTCAAGACGCCTAGCCTGCACAATATCGAGGTGAGCGGCCCCTACATGCACGATGGCCGCTTCGCGACCCTCGAAGAGGTGGTCGAGCACTACAATTCTGGCATTCGCACATCGGCAACGCTTTCACCAAAAATCAAGAGTCCTGATGGCCTCTACCTTTCAGAGCAGGAAAAGGCAGACTTGGTCGCGTTTCTCAAATCGCTGACCGATCATTCGTTTCTGAGCGATCCTCGATTTGCAGATCCCTATTGAGTATGGATTCGTTGTTGCATTACCGATAATAGGCTTATTGCGCCGTATGGGGCCGTTGATTGGATTTGAACGAGCAGCCACGCCATGCATGGCGTGCCTACTCGTTCAAAACGCCTATTTCCCGCACTTTTCAATTGCGGCGCTCACCTCATCGAGGTCCATTTTAGAAAAGGACTCCCGGCATTTGTCCAAGGTGGCTTGATCTGGATTCTCCTTTTTGGCCTCTTCTAGACATTTACAATAGTCTGTACCACAACCGCTCAGTAGGCCGCAAGTCAGCAGCAATGTGCCGAGCACAAATGCCTTTGCGCTGCGCAATCGTCGGGCCTGCACGTGCCCTTGCAGTGGCTGATTATCCATAATAGGCCTCGTCTTGAGTGATGCGTGACAGCACCCATCCAAAATCGCCGGTCGTGACCTTGCTGTTGCAGTAGCTGCAAATACCGGTCATGCCCATGTCCACAGGTGCTCCACAATTGGGACAATTGTTGGGATTGAAAAGTTTTTCGTCTTTTTCCACGCCTGTGCGGCGCACAAAGGTCCAGTATTCTGAATAGCGCCGGTCGTTGCGCTGATCGCCTGCATAGAAGGTCCCATCCTCTTGGATGGTATAATCCTTTACGCTCGCAAACAACCTGACTGTAGCTGCCTCATAATACTTGTCGAGGTCGAGCTTCACGAGGTGTACGCCCGTGAGCCTGAGGTCGTCGAGCCGATTGATGAGCTTATGTTTTTGGTAAGCCTCCACCCAATACAGGTGAGCCTGAAACAGGTTGTCGCTCATGAGTGGACGCACGGGGGCAAATGCCCGATCGGTCCACGCCTTGTAAATCGTCATGAAAATGGGCTCGACGATCTTTTCCTTGAACACAACCGCGTAGTCGGTGATGCTATCCAGTTGATGCCGCTCTGCAAAGACGGTACCGATGTGGTTGAGGCGTGGATCGAAAAGCGTGGGCAGGTTGGTGCCTTGCTCGGGTGCATAGTTGCCTACGGGGATGCCGCGCTGCACCTCACGGTGCCCGATTTGGATGCCTTCGACCTGCCACGTCTGTGCGCCGGGTTGCACGATGGTTTTGCACTGTTTGCATTCGCCCGTCGGACTCAGCGCCAAGGCTGCTCCACAATTGGGACAGCCTACCGCCTGCAACACACTGGGTTCAGGCGATCTCAGCTGGGCATTTCGCGCAAAAAACCATGTCTCCTGCACCCACCAACGATTGCTATGACCTGCGATGGTCTCAGTATAATTGGCATCAAAGCGCACAGAGATAAAGGTCTTGTCTTTGCTCGCAATCAAGTTTACAAAGTCCAAGCTCCCGATTGCCAATTCAGAGACGTCGATCCTGAAATTGGGTTTTGGCGCAGCGTTGGAGATGATCTCAGGATCAAAATAAGGCCGCAGGTTGTTGATTTCAGGATGCGTGCGGTGGTGGTGGTATTGATTGTAAAGATGCTGTGCAAAATCGAGGAATAGTGTCTGTGAAAATTCCGGGTCGGGGCCAGCCCTAAAATCCCAAAGAGCGCCATCGACCTTGCGGCGATTCCAGATCATGGTTTCTGTGCTGCTGCGTGTCGTGATCGTCTCGGCGGGCGCTGCGCGGCGGGCACCATAGATGCGAACCAAGATAATGATGACTACCAAGGGGATGCCGATCTGCGGATATTCAAACAGGAGGATGATGAGCCCCAGTCCGTCGCCATCGCCACCACTGCCCCCCGAAGAGCCGCCACCGCTGGATGAGCTGCCGCCCGAATAGGAGTGTCCGCCACCAGGCCTACCAAAAAGTGCTGGAGGCAACAAGAGCATGCAGACCATCAATAGGATCGGCAAGAGCCACCACCATTTGCGCAGCACTCGGCTCAATCGATCCATAACTCGTCTGGCAATTCGTTGATGGGATGGGTATCTGGTGGGATGTATTTAGCAAAGATGTCTTTGCATTCATCCAAAAGGTTCAGCACGATCTGTGCAGGATTATCGGATGTGAAAACCGTGTTGAATTTGGCCTCGATCGCATCCAACTCGTCTGGCGGCATCATTTCTGATACGCCTTTGTCGGGTACGAGCTTCACTTTGCGTTCCAGCCAACAGATCATGAGCAAAATGCCGACCCTTGCCCGTGTCTCGTAGATGCGTGCACGGTGAAAGGTAGAATTTGCACGCATGTCAGTGCGGCGGTTGAGTTCCTTTTTGCCAACCAACAGCCGGAGCAGCGTCGGGAAAATCCACATCAACCCAGCACCCAGCAAGCCCATGCCCACAGTTTCAAGGTAGATGTAGACATACCAAAACTGGGTGGGCATAAACATCATCGACGTCAATACCACAAAAGCGATTACAGCGCCCACGCCAAGATAATATTCAGCATAGCGCATTGCCCGAGGCACGATCGCCACGACCAACTCTACTCCAGAATCATTTTCAATCGCCTCGACCTTCTTGCGAAGCTCGTTTCGAAAGCTGATATCAAATTTCCGCATGTCTTTCTTCCACCTAGTCAAAGATAGGCCAATTGTCGCTTGAAATTCAAGCCTCGCATGAAAAGTTTCAGGTCCCTTAGGACACTTTGTCTAAGGCAGGTCGCCCTAGCGTGGCAGCAAAATGGTCACTTTGGTGCCGCGTCCTGTATTTTCAAACAGCAACAAGTCGTCACGACGGTAGATTTGGCTCATGCGCGTATGGGTATTGCTGAGGCCAGTGCTTGCGTGAATGCGCTTGAGGTCAATCCCAGGCCCATTGTCTTCCATCTCGCAGCGCACCAAATCGCCATCCGCAAATATTTTGATGGATACCTGCCCCTTGCCGATGATTTTTGCAATGCCATGTTTGATGCAGTTTTCGATCACCGTTTGGATTACAAATGCGGGCAGGGCCACATCGAGCAATTTTTCGTCGATGGCATACTCGATTTGCAGGCGCTCACCAAAGCGTATTTTTTCAATTTCCAGGTAGGTTTTTACGAGGCTTAACTCCTCCTTGAGCGTCACAGTGGCGCGATCGCTGTTTTTGAGGGTGTACCTGAAGATGAATGCGAGTTTCTCGACGGCGACCTCGGCATCGTCGGGATCATCGTGAATGAGTGCCGAGATGGTGTTGAGCGTATTGAAAAGAAAGTGGGGATTGATCTGCGAACGCAGGGCGGTGAGATTGGCCTCGTAATTTTTTTGCATGAGCAGCTTTTCGCGCTCAAGGAGGTGCAGCACACCCAGCGTGAGCCGCGTCTGCTGTATGATGCGCAACAGCAGTTCTTGATCATCGATATTGAAAACGCCTCGGCGCTTGCGGCCGATCATGATCATGCCATAGATTTGGTCATTGACCGTGATCTGTGCAGCCAAGCCAAAGGGCAATGGCTGCATCACCGTCTCCAAATTTGCTGGAAATTGATGTTGCGTAATCTGTCGATTCCGTGCCCACAAGATGCCATTCACCTTCAAGTATCGGTAGACCATTTCAAATCTTTCTTCCTCTAAATCAATCGTATTACCCGAATCTGGATCGCCTTTGATGCGAATTCCTACTTGGGCTGTTCCGAAATATTCGCGCAGTGCTTCTACCAAATCTTCAAGTAGTTTTTGGGAGGATGGGTACTGGGAAATGCTGCCGATAAAGCGGTCCATCTTGTCTCGGCGACTTTGCTGCGCCAAAACGAAGTAGCGGCGCACCCGAGGCTCGTAGTTTTTGTACAAAGCGCGCAGCGCAAACACCACTACGATCACCAAAGCCAACTCCAAATAGGACTGGTATTTGATGCGTAAGCCAAAGGAATCCAGCGACAAATGCAAGATGTAGTAAAGCAATAGTACAAGTGCGGAGAGCACGACGTATTGCAAGGTCGTCGTGAGTACCAAACTCACACGCCCAAACTTCAACTGTGCGGCTGCTGCATTGGTCAGAGGAATGAAGATGGCCCCATAGATGAGCATATCTGTGAACTCTGTGGTCGCAGGCAGGAAATCCAGCCGCCATAAGCTGGCAAAATACAGGACAAACAGGGGTGCGGTATAAATCACCGCCAGGATGTGAAAGATTTTGTCGATGCGGCTGCGGCTCTGCCACATTTGAAAAATTGACAACAGCAGCATGGAGAGCACCATTCCCGCAAACAAGACCATGACATAGGCCTGCGTGGCTTCTGCGAAGAGAAAATAGCTCGGCCCGTAAATGAGCTGCCAAAAAACCAATCCGCTCACCACGACCAGGATTACGATGGGAATGGTGACCCAGCGCAGGCTTGCATTCAAGCGCGCCAAAATCGTGGAGCTGCCATACAGCGGGATCAAAATGGCGATCAGAAATGTAAATCCTTGCTCTAACTGAGGTGAGTTATAGGTATTGTTGACCAACAGATTAAGGTGGTGAATTCCCATTGTAAGAAAGACCAAAAAGGCCATCAAAACCACCATCAAAATCGGCCAACTTTCTTTGATCGCCTTGCGCACGATTGGCAAGATGATCAGGATTGTGATCAAGGCAATGAAATTGCCAATCATGAGCAACCATGGCGAGAAATACCAAAGTGCATGGCTCTCAACAAAGGTAAAACTCGGCCTGAATGAATGCGAGATCAGCAAACTGCGCCATCCACCGCCCGGTTGTGCATTGCCTGCGCGCTCGACCCAATACAAAACCATGGTACCGGGCGAGGTATGCTTGGCAAGCTCACGCACCATTTCTGCACGGTATACATCTTCGGGCGCATCAAACTCGATCCGCCGCAAAATGTCACCTTCCCTGAAAAATTGGTCGTAAAGCTGCGGATTGCCCTTGATGAGCGGGTGGATCGATCGAACGCGCACGCCGTTTTCAGTATCTTCCCAAGCAACCCAGTCATTGCCCCCAAAATTGGAGACGGTTGCTCCCTCAAGTTGACCCTGCTGCGCCCATGAAATTCGGCGCCAATACCCCCATGCAGCCAAAGCCATCACGGCTAAAGCCAATAACAAGACTGGGATCTGGCGATATGCTGAGCTGCTGCGTATCAAAACTCAATGATAACGTGAAGCTAAGCAGAATTTACAGAATTTGAAGAATCACTAGCTGTGTTGAATTCTAGGAGCAGAATTTACCGAATTTCTAGAATCAATAGTGGTGTTGAATTCTGCGTGGTTAGTGATGCACGCAAAATAATAGGTTAGCTAGTGATGCACGCAGAATAATTGGGTAGCAAGTAATGAACCCAGAATTCAACACAATGCATGATTCGGAAAATTCGGAAAATTCTGGTAAAAAAAATTAGGGGCCTCAACCACTTGTGGGAGTCCCCTAATCCTTGCTCTTGTTGCCAGGTCTCTTCCTGACATCACGATATTAATACCCAAAATGACTGATTCACCCGATTCGGGCCCCAGCAGTCTGCTTTTCTGCGCGAACTGTACTTTTTTGCGTTTGAACGGAAAATAATTCTTGCGTTTTTTAGAAATGGTGTATATTTGTGTAGAAGGATTTGAATTCATTGGATTCATTTCTGACGAAGTAGCGTTATCGGCTCAGCTTTCAAGCTGCCACGGGCAGCAATTAGACCCTAATTCTTGCACTCTTGACCCTAATTTTTTATCGCTGAGCGAATCGATCTCGTCTATGCAAAATTGAAAAGCGCGGATTTATCTGCGCTTTTTGCTATTTAGTCGGTCTAGCATTGCTCAAGCAATGATTGATATAATCGACACTTATCAATTGTATTTGAATTGATTAGAATACGTTCATGGCTTGTTCCAAGCTAAGCGGCCGATCTTCTGCAATCCACCCAGCGCGATAGGCTGCTGCCGCGATGACTACCGAGGGTTCCACGCCTTGCTGCTGCAAGGCGTGAATGTCTGCATCAAAGTCGCGTTTGCTCAATTTGCGGCCGCTTGCATCCGTCAGCAAGGGGTGGTGCAAGTAAAAAGGCTGCCGCTGCTGCCCGAGCGCCTCCGCGATCAGTATTTGTCTACCAGTTGAACTCAAGATATCCAATCCCCTTACAATCAAATTAATGCCTTGGCGAAGGTCATCGACCACGACTGCAAACTGATAGGTCCAGTGGCCATGGTTGTCTCGGATTGCGACGTCGCCAATCTCTAATGCGGGCTGTTGTACCTGCGGGCCTAAAATGAGATCCTGAAAATGAACCGTCCGATCTGCCAATTGCAGCCGCAGGCTTCGGCCCGGCGCATCTTCCAGGCCGCGATCCCTGCAAAAGCCGTCATAGCGCAGCTCATCCGTATCTGCCTGCCCTGTGCGCGCAAGGATGCGCTTGCGAGAGCAGTCGCAAGCATAGACCAGCCCTTGAGCACGCAGCTCAGCGAGCGCATGCGCATAATGCTGCTCGCAGTCGCTCTGCCGATAGGCGCAGGCGCCTGCCCGAAACTCAGCAGGCAATCCGAAATCTGGCAAGAAGCCCAGCCATTCCAAATCTTCCAGCAAGGCAGCCTCATATTCCTGCTTGCAGCGAATGCGGTCGTGATTTTCCAAACGCAACACGACCTTGCCGCCCACGGCTCGCGCTGCGCGCCACACATACAAGGCATTGACCACATGGCCGAGGTGCAAATAGCCTGTAGGACTGGGCGCAAATCGGGTGATGGGCAATGCATTGCCCATAATCATCTTGAGGTACTGCCAATCGGGCGGTGTGGTCATGCGTCAAATTAGCAATTTTGTTATGAATGCGTCAAAGCCATATTTTGCTTGAGGGAGCTTGCCAAAAATATTGTTATCTTCTCTAAGTAAACACTACCATTTCTATATGCTTAAAAAATTACCCTTCTGCATTTGCCTTTGCCTACTCCTCGCTTCATCCACCTTTTCCCAAGTCATCCCCAACAACAACTTTGTAAACGGTCAGCCACGGCCCTGTCTCATTCCACCTACGACCTATCAGGGGTTTACCGAATGGTCGGCCTTCCAAACCGCCGACAGCTCCGTGTGGGGCCCGCACGACAGCAGTTGTTTTGACATTACAGGCTCCGTCGGATTTCAAATGTACCTGGGGCAAACGAATCCGACCCTGCCAGTCTTTTTGCAAGCAACTTTGGATACGAGCAACAAGGTTTTGCTCGACAGCAATGCCTTATACCGCTTGCGTTTCGTCGTCAGCGGCACCGATTTCACCTCCTTTCTCACAGGCACCAATTGTCCCGACGAGCTTTGCTCAGGGCTCACAGTAGGTATCGAGGTGCCCGACAGTGCTGGCACTGGCCATGTGATCAGGTGGTACACAGGTGAAATCGAACAATCATTTTACGACCTGCGTGCAGAGTTCTGTTTCCCGACAGAGCGCTTTCCCAACCAGAATTTTTTGCGCCATACCTGGTGGCGCCTCGGCCAAAGCGCCCCCAATCCACTTATCTTGCTGGAAAACAGCTCCTATTATGAGCTTGAAAATTTTGCCAGCACGACCTTACAAGTCACCCAAATCGATGCCCCCAACAATTATATGAATCTCGGCCAGAGCAATTGCTGGTTTTGCAGCAATGCGATGATGATGTATACCGCGCCGACCTATCCCGATGCACAACATCTTTCCTACGTCGAGGTGCTGCCCAGCCCCAACGTGGCTACCCCGCAGACAGTCACTGTGGAGGTCGGATTCAACATGACGCTCAACTATCAGCCTTTTGTGCAGCTGCGTGGCGGGCAAGTGGTCGGCGATACGCTCAGGCACAGCGTCAACTTGCTCAGCAACGGCGGCACGCTTTGCGGTTACAACTTTGTGGACCTGATCTTTGAGCATGACGACATGTACACCTACCGTGCGGGCCGCCTGGATCTGAATGGCCCCATGGCCTGCATGTCCTTTGGCAATGGCGGCACATTGCGTGTCGATGACGGCGCGACGCTTACCTATGGCAAACCCGGCAATGGCATGATCGCATTTCGCACAGGGGGTCATATCGAGCTGGGGCAGAATGCAGAATTGGTGATCGGCGGCAGCTTGGTCATCGGCGAATACGGCCACGAACAAACACCGCAGACTTTTGAGATCCACCTGAAGCGAGGCAACAAACTCACGTTTGCGCAAGGCGCACGCTTGCGCAACTTCATGAGCAAATTTCCAGAAAGCACCTACCTCGACATCTACCTGGAGGGCGGAATACTGGACGACAGCGGCTTGTCGGCTAGCGATCGCGCATTGATCCATCGGCATTACCCCTCGGTGATGGATGAGCTGGCCGAGAATTTCAAGGTATTGGGAAATCCTTTTGCGGATGAGCTCACATTTTCATTGACGAGCAGATCGGGGATTCCTATTCGGGTAGAATTGCTCGCTTTGGATGGTCGCAAGCTTTTGGAAATGGATGCCATCACACAAGATGGGATCAATGCGCATATTTTTAAGACCGGTGCATTGCCCGCCGGCGTGTACTTGCTGAGCCTCACCACCCTTTATGGCAAATGTGCTAGACGGGTGATGCACTAATTTTACTGCTCCCGCGGCTGTTCATTGGCTCCGCCATCACTCGGGGAATAGAGGTTTTGGGCACCCGGCCAGTTTTGGCGGTAGTTCCAGTCGGCGACTTCATCGTTGGGATCGTGCTCGGGCTCATTTTCCCAGCTGTAGCGCTTGCGCGCAGGTCGATCGACCTTGCGAAATATCCAAGCCATGCCCAATCCTGCCAATGCCCCAAAAAGGTGGGACTCCCAAGAAACGCCGGTTTGACCGGGCAAAACGCCCCACACCATGCTCCCATAGATCAAGGCGATGAGCAGCGACAATGAAATGCTGATGACATCGCGCCTGAAAACCCCGCTGAAAAACAGCAAGGCACCTAGCCCATAGACAACGCCACTCGCCCCAATGTGGGTGCCATCATGTGCAAATATCCATACCCAGATGCCCGAGAGCACCCAGATGCCCAGTGCCGATTTGAGCGCGATCCTTCGGTAGAAATAGAGGGTGGAGGCCAGAAACATAAAAAAAGGGCCTGAGTTTGCTGTCAGGTGATTGATGTCATCGTGCACCAATGGGGAGGTGATGATCCCGAGCAGGCCAGCTGGATACCGGGGGATGTTGGCGAGGATAGATTTGTCGACCTGCAACACCCAAATGAGGAAATGGATCAGCCACATCGCCGTAAGCAGGCTTCCGGCGATGCCGATGCTGCTCCAGAGCTTTTTTTTGTCTTGACTATCCATCATCCAATAATACCGATTCTCAGGCAGAATGTTTGAAGGCCATCGAACGCTGCCCAAATAATACTTGCCAGCCCCTGCAAGTACTTTGAGACCAACATTACCCGCAACCATTGCATTTCCCCCCACAACCAAAGCTGATTGTGGGTGAGGTCAAATGGGACACTTGCACGTCCGAGTGTACAGAATAATAAACGGCACTGCCTTATAGATTGTCCATTTAGGACAACACCTCCAACAACAATTTTCGACCTAAATCGATACAACCACCCGCCAATAAAATCCACGTTTTGTGGCACCACGATTGCCAAATGCAGCATGTAATTGATTTCATCAACTCCTAAAAGAAAAAAGACTATGAAAAAAATTGTACTCCTCTCCGCATTGATCCTTGCCTTTTGTTTCGGTTTCGCACAACATGGAAATTATGGCGGCGGTTCGCATGGCTCCGGCGGGGGCCACCATGGACAGAATGGCTACAATATGGGGCCACCTGTCATGTGTGCCCAAGATTTTTTGAGGGCTTGTGACGCCATTCGCCGCCAGCCTTTTGACGACGACAAATTGCGCATCGCCGAGCAAGTCGCTCGTGGCAACAACCTCTCAGCACTGCAAGTGCGTGACATCGTGAAAATCATGACTTTTGAGGATACCAAGCTTGACTTCGCCAAGCTTGCCTATTCCAAAGTGATTGACCCACAAAACTATTATGCTGTTTACGATGCCTTTACCTTCAGTTCCAGCATCGAGCAACTCGCCAATTATACCAACAGCGTGGGCTTCAGCGGCGGTGGCACCTCCTACAACACCTACGGTGGCTCCAATGGTGGCCATGGCCAAGGCCCCAATCACGTCTGCTCCAGCAGCTGCAACCACGGTGTAGGCATGGGCCAAAATGGCTACTACGGTGGCGGCAATGGCGGTGGATCTGTGACCGTGACCGGCGGCGGAAGTGGCATCAGCTACCATGGTCAAGTCAACACTGTCCCTGTGGTTACCGTCGCTCCAGCGATGCCCATGTGCGGCATGTGCAACGGCTACCACGGCATGAGTATGATCTGCGAGGGCGAATTTGGGAACATTGCCGCAGCCGTGTGCAACCGCCCATTTGATTCTGACAAGCTGCTTATTGCCAAGCAAGCCATCGGTTGCAAAATGGTAAGCGCCAGCCAAGTCAGCCGCCTCATGGGTCACCTTACTTTTGAGAGCACCAAGCTAGACTTTGCGAAGTGGGCCTACCGCCACTGCTGGGATGCACAAAACTACTACCTCGTGAACGATGCCTTTACCTTCAGCAGCAGCATCCGCGAGCTCGACAATTTTATCCGAATGGGTTGATTTTCCTTGAATCCTTGTGTGTTTTGCCCCGCCTCGCTCAGGCGGGGCTTTTTTTGTGTTGCAATTGGGCGCTTGGAACAGGATCCATCCCCTTAAAAAGCCAATTCAGCGGTCAAAGCAGCAAATGAATTTTGCATTTCAATCGGCCCGCATAGAGGTCGAGTGCAAGGTGATCGAAGCCGAAGGCGCTCGCGACGCACAAAACCTCGTGGCTTCCAGCCTCAATGCCAATGTGCTCAAGTACCTCGGCATCCAGGCTGCCAAGGACCTCTCCCTCAGCAACAACGCCAAGACCGTGATCACCGACGGCAAAAACCCGATGATCTTGGGCGGCGGACAGTAAACCACCATCGTCGATCTTTTTCAGCGTCGTGTAGCCTCTTGGTGGGCTGCACGACGCCGCTTTTGGGAGGCTTTCCGTACTCCTTCCACAGCCCAACGGCTTAGAACTGTCTTAGTGATGCAAGATTGATCAAAAATTAACAGTTCTTGGATTCTATGTGAATTCCTAGTAAATTCATATTGTTTTGGGATTTTATTGGTAATTGGATATGAAAAAGATACTGGGATTGCTAGCCATGCTAATCCTGGGTTTCAAGTTGGTTTTGTCGCAGACAATGCCTCTTGCCGACCCGACTTTGCCTGGCATCGTCTTGATCTCTGAGAACATCAAAACGAATGTTTTCGAGATCAAACTGAAAGACCTACAAAATGCAGTACAGGCAAGGGCCTTGGACGCACAAATGCTTTCGAAGCAGGGCATTCTGTCGTCTTTGACAGATGGGACTACCCATGTCTGTCGTGTGGAGGTGCTCAAGGCGGTGACAGAGCAGCGCCTGCGGGAGTTGTTGCACCAATTTGGATACACGGTTTCAAAAACCTTCACGGAATAAACCTGCATCCACGATGAAAAAGCTATTGATCATTTTTTTGCTGGCGACTGCCTCGGTCTCTGTAGCCTGGGGGCAATGCTCCGGGGGCACATCTGCTGGAGCAGTGACGCCGACTGCCGTGTTTCAGACGGTGGCGATCACTTCTGGCACCTACCGCACGTTTGCCGCAACTGCAGGCGTGACCTATCTCTTCAGCTTTTGCCAAGGTGGCGGATCGGCCGGCTTTGATGGGCAGCTCACGATGCTCAATAATGCGGGCGTCTATGCCAACGGCTACAGCGACGATGTCTGTGGGTCTGCGCCAGAGCTCAGTTGGAACTGCCCGACGACGGGCACTTACCGCATATTGTTCAACGATTATTTTTGTTTGGCGAGTGGAATGAGCGCGACGATGGCCTACCGTAGCTTTGTGCCTGGGCCCGGCGCCACCTGCAGCAATCCGCATATCATCCCCACATTGCCCTTTGTCGCGACAGGTTTGTCGACCTGCGGCGCTGGCAACGACTATACTTCGCTCGATGCCTGCAACTCAATCTACATGGGTGGCGAGGATTATGTGTTCCGTTACGTGGCTACAGGTCCGCAAACGATACGCATTACCTTGACCGGCACCCTCTCCTTTACGGGCGTCTTTGTCGTCCAAGGCTGCCCCAATGCGGGGGGCACATGCATCTCAGCTATCGGCGGTGCTGGATGCAGCAGTTTTGGATTGCCGAATGAAAGCTCATCTGGCAATCCCGTCGCAGATTTCACGCTGCCAGGGGCGGGCACCTACTTTTTCATCGTAGACACTTGGCCATCGCCGGCCTGCACAGGCTTCAACATCGATGTGAGGACCGTCGTCGTCAGTGGCGGCGGACCTGGCTGCACGAGTTATGCCATCACCACGCCTGCTTATTCCCCGGACAATTACAACTCGGGAACTGCGGTAGTATTTCCCGACGATGAATTCTCTGCTGCGATACCGATCCCATTCTCCTTCTGTTTCATGGGCACCAATTACACGTCCCTCATCATTTCCTCCAATGCCTATGTCTCATTCAACGCTGCATGCGCTACCCTATCCTCTAGCTGGGACACCGACATCATCCCCTCTCCAGCAAATGTGAATTCACCAGAGGCCAAAAACTCGATCATGTTTCCTTGGGCAGACGTGGATCCAAGCGTAGGAGGCTCGATCAAATACAACACTTATGGCGGCGCGCCCAATCGTCGTTTTGTGGTGGCATTCCGCAACGTGCCAATGTTCAGCACCACCTGCAACTCCCTACTCTATACGGGCGAGGTCGTGATCTATGAGACGACGCATGTGATAGACATCTACGTCCAAAACCTACCCAGTTGCGGATCATGGAACGGTGGCGAGGCGGTGCTGGGTTTGTTTGATGCGAGTGGTACAGCCGCCGTGCCGATCCCGGGCTTCAACAATACCGTTTACACCCTTTCCAACTTTGCACGCCGCCTCACACCAAGCTGCCCGGCCTGCCTGATCGTGCTTCCGGTGAACTATCAGAGCTTTACCGGATCCGCCCTCAGCGATCACAACCTGATCTCTTGGTCGACGAGCCACGAGCTGCATTCAACGAGTTTCACGCTGGAGCGCAGTCATGATGGGCAGACATTTGAGAACGTGGGCGCGGTGCAAGGCGCGGGGAATGAGCCCATGGGCAAGTCCTATACGATGGAAGACCGTGGCCGTTTTGCGCCATTGACCTATTACCGCCTCACACATCGCGATGACAATGGGCAGGAAACGCAGTCTGAGGTGATCACGGTCTCGGCGACTGCCAATGGCTTTGCGATCATGAATGCCATCACCAAAGACGCGCACCTACAACTGGACCTGCATGCGACCGAAGCCGGGCAGTTGGCGAAGATCGAGGTGCTGGATATCATCGGGAAAGTCGTCCATGACCAATCGACGGTGCTCAATGCCGGCTCCAACAGATTGCACATCGATCTCGGGGCGATGAGCAAGGGTGTCTACTTCGTGCGGGCCACCGATCGGCAGGGCAATCAGCAGACGCGCAAGTTCGTTTGGAATTGATGCGACAAGTTCGTGCAACAAAAAATCCAGCCGATGGCTGGATTTTTTGTTGTGGTGATCTGCTAAGATCAGCCCGCCTCGTTGATGAGGCGCTTGATGATGTCGGCGCTGGTGATGCCTTCGGCCTCAGCGGTGAAGCTCGGCACGATGCGGTGGCGCAACACGGATACTGCTACAGCTTTGACGTCTTCGATGTCGGGGCTGTACTTGCCGCGCAGCAAGGCGTGAGCCTTGGCGCCGAGGATCAGGTATTGCGAGGCGCGCGGGCCTGCGCCCCAGGTGATCAGGTCTTTGATGAAGGCGGGTGCCGATGGCGTGCCGACACGGGTCTTGGACACCAAGTTCACCGCATAAGTGATCACGGTATCGGTGACGGGCACCTTGCGCACGAGGTCTTGAAATTCCTGGATGTCTTCGCGGTCTAGGATCACATTGAGCTCGACTTTGCGGTCGCTCGTCGTCTGCTTCACAATGTCGATCTCTTCCTGCATCGTCGGGTAACCGACTTCGATGTTGAACATGAAGCGGTCGAGCTGCGCCTCGGGCAGCGGATAGGTGCCTTCTTGCTCGATCGGGTTTTGGGTCGCCAAGACAAAGAAGGGCTCTTCCAACTTGTAGCCTTGACCGGCGATGGTGACGCGTTTTTCTTGCATGGCCTCTAGGAGGGCTGCTTGCGTCTTGGGCGGCGTGCGGTTGATCTCATCGGCGAGGATGATGTTGGCGAAGATCGGCCCCTTGATGAATTTGAAATACTTTTTGTTGGTGTCGACGTCGATCTCCAAGATCTCCGAGCCCAAGATATCGCCGGGCATCAAGTCTGGCGTAAACTGGATGCGGCTGAATTGCAAATCCAGAATGCGCGACACAGTGCTGATGAGCAGGGTCTTGGCGAGACCAGGCACCCCGACAAGGAGGCTATGACCTTTGCAGAAAAGCGCGATGATGAGCTTTTCTACCACATCTTCTTGGCCCACGATGACCTTGAAAAAGAAACGGTCGAGCTGCGCCTCGGGCAGCGGATAGGTGCCTTCCTGGTCGATCGGGTTTTGCGTGGCCATGACAAAGAACGGCTCTTCGAGTTTACGGATTTCACCGCCGGCCGTGACCTGATGTTCCTGCATCGCTTCGAGCAGCGCGGCTTGGGTCTTGGGCGTCGCGCGGTTAATTTCATCCG
>JANPHP010000334.1:0-3089 GCA_031424495.1 Bacteroidota bacterium
GCGCGGCTGCCTTGGCTCAGGGTACATTTACGATTGTGGTTACAGAGAATGCAAGCCTCGTACCCACCGCTGATGCAGGTGGGAATGAAATCATTTGTGCTGGACAAAGCACGCAAATCGGTGGCGCCGTTCCGGTAGTAGGCGGCCTAGGGCCTTATACTTACGCTTGGACCCCGACGACCAACTTGCTCAATCCGACGACACCCAATCCCATTGCGTCGCCGCTCACGACCACAACCTATACCCTATCGGTGACCGACAGCCGCGGCTGCGTCGCCAGCAGCAGCATGCAGGTGATCGTGAACACGCCGCCCGCACCTGTGCTGGGCGTGAATCAGGTTGTTTGCCCAGGTTCGCCGCTCACTTTGGATGCTGGCCCGGGCTATACACAGTATTTTTGGAGCAATGGTATATCTGGGCAGCAAACCATCAACATTGCCAATCCAGGTACCTATAGTGTCACCGTCATCGACGCAGGCGGATGCATCGGCGCAGACACCGTCACGGTTTCGAACTTTGTACCCGCTGGCTTGAACCTAGGCCCCGACCAAAATATTTGCATCGGGAACAGCTTGCCCCTCATCGCCCCACCGGGCATGAATGCCTACGCTTGGAGCACGGGCACGACGGGCGTGAACACCATCAGTGTAAGTACAGCAGGCACATATTCGGTGATCATCACCGACGTAAACGGATGCACCGTGCGTGACACCATCGTCGTGGGTGTCGACCCCTTGCCGACAGTCGCCTTGGGAGCCGATTTCAGCATCTGTCCGGGCTTTACCAGCATTTTGGATGGCGGTACTGGCTTTGTAAATTATATCTGGAACACCTCGGCGATCACATCCACGATCACAGCTGGCCCGGGCACCTATGCGGTGACCGTCACCGATGTCAATGGTTGCCAGAACAATGATGCCATCAACATCGCTGCCTACCCAGCGCCTAGCGTCGCATTGGGGGCCAATTATTCCTTTTGCGAAGGCACGAGCACGACGCTCAGCGGACCAAACGGCTTGAGCGGCTACAATTGGAATACCGGCGAAACGACCCAAAGCATTTCGCCGTTGTTTCCTGGCACATATATGCTCACCGTAACCGACGCCAATGGCTGCGAGGCGGCAGATACCATCATTCTCAACTGGAATGCAGCCCCGACCGTGAGCCTCGGCCCCGATCTGAGCTTTTGTGGCGGCGGCACTGGCCAACTCATTGGCGCATCTCCCGGCTTCTCGACCTACGTCTGGAATACTGGCGGCAATACTTCATCCATCACCGTCAACAACAGCGGCACTTACTCGGTGGTCGCCACCGATGGAAATGGCTGCGTGGCTGTGGACACGGTGCTTGTCACCATGCTGCCCGGTGTAAACGTGAACTTTGGCGCTGACACCATCGTGATCTGCGACAGCGGCTCTGTCCAGCTAGATGCCGGCCCCAATGCAGCCTATTATGCTTGGTCAGGCTCTACCTCCACCAACCAATACTTGGTCGTTAATGCATCCGGGACTTATTCCGTGACGGCGACGAGCACAGGCGGTTGCTTCGGCTCAGACACGGTCGTCGTAGTCGCCAACGGCGCTGTCGTCGCAAGTTTGCTACCTGCCAACGCTGAGTTCTGCGAAAATTCCACTTTGCAATTGGATCCTGGTTCTGGCTACCAGAGTTATGATTGGAACAATGGCAGCTCTGTCGCTCAGATTTTGTCTGTCGACACTGCAGGCAACTATTTTGTGGAAGTGATCGACGGCAATGGTTGCCGCTTTTTGGACACAATTTCGGTGACTGTCGTGCAATTGCCGACACTTGAGGTTGCCGATGCGCTCATCTGCCCAGGTGAGACTGCCACTTTGGACGCCGGCCCTGGATTCACCAATTACCTGTGGAGCACTGGCGCGACCACACCCTCGATCAACGCGGTGCCGCCCGGTAATTACAACGTCACGGTGACCCTAGGAAACTGCGAAATCAGCGATGAAGCAGATGTGAGCGACGATTGCAACAGCAGCATTCAAATCCCCAATGTCTTCACCCCCAATGGCGACGGCATCAACGACATTTTTATCCTCAAGGGTGTAAATGTCGAGGACATCGAGTTTTGGGTGGCCGATCGCTGGGGCAAGATCTACTTCACGGGAAAATCACTCACAGCGACTTGGGATGGCAAATTCAATGGCAATGACTTGCCCGAAGGTGTGTATTTCCTCACGATCACCTATAAATACAAAGATGAGATCAAGCCTCACTACGATGCTTTGCCAGTGACACTGCTGCGCTGATCTTATTTTATTTGAATCCAAGAGGGCTGATTTCACAATGCTGAGATCAGCCCTTTTGTTAAAGTGCATTGCTGGTTGCGAGAAATTGGCGATACATCTTACATGCCAATTCTCCCAGATTTCCTCACATTTTAGCCACCAAACCGCACTATTTCGCAATGCGTGTAGATACAATGAATTAATTCAGCACAAAAACATATCAAGAATGATGATTTTGTCGCAAATTCTTGCTAGCTTGTAAGACGCAATTGGATCAGTAATTGTATTTGAAGTGCTTCGCTTATGAAAAAAATTTACTTGGTGCTTCTGCTCCTGATGGGCGGATTTGTATTTGCTGGAAACCACGATTTTACCCCAGGCGGCAACTTGGCGTTTTATCCTAATGTGGGGCAATACATGAACGATGTCGGTCAGCCGGCTGCCAATGTCTATTACCGCGCCACGGTACCGGGCATGGAGTTTTACCTCACAGATGAAGGCTTGAGCTATGTCTTTGTGAGGCATCACAACGACACCGCCGACCTTGCCTTGGGCGGCATTCCTGACCCCAACTTTAAAACAACTACGGATTTCGGTCGTGTAGACATGGTTTTGGTCGGTGCCAATCTGGACAGGTTTGGAGTCACCGCGGAATCTCCAACCGAGGACTATTACAATTTTTACTATGCGCAAATCCCTGAAGGCCGCTTGCAAGTCCGTGGCTACCAGATGATCACCTATCTTGAGGTCTACCCGCATATCGATTGGGTGATCTACAGCCAAAATGGCCAAGAACTCAAATATGAGTTTGTGGTGCATCCCGGCGGCGAC
>JANPHP010000335.1:0-14102 GCA_031424495.1 Bacteroidota bacterium
AGCGAATAGATGTCATAGATGCGGGCTTGCTGCCGCTTCATATAGTCACCCACAAAAAAGAGCGTGAAAAGACCCGAAACGCACAGGAAAATGTGGATCAAAGCAGCTGTTGCATCGGTGCGCATCATGTTGTGCATCGCAAAAGGCTGCAAGGTCACACCCATGCCTTCCATGACAGGCGGCAGTGCCATCAGGCACGAGGCCACGATGCCAATTCCGGCGACCCAGGAGAGGGGCTTGTATTGCTTGAAGGCATCCAACATCATGAGTGCCACGCCAGTGAGTAGCAAAATCATGATGGGCATTACCAACATCAGATCATTTCCTGTGACTAAAATATTCATGCTTTTTCAGCTCGATTTTTTCCACCTCGCGGCCCGAGAGGCGGGTCCAAAATGTACATTCGGCGCTAAAATTAGCATATCCTCGATAACATTCAAAAAAGCCTTTAGAGTTTTTTACCCCAGCAAATGTGGATTGCTTGGTTGCGGCCTCCATTGGCCCAGCATTTGCCTGAATGGCCTTTTTCATGATTTTCTTCAGTTTTGGCAGAATTCTTTCCCCGATGCTTGACTTTCTCATCCGCATACAGTTATTTAGCTAACAAATGTTAGGTAGGAGGTTGTTGCTATGGCAGTAAAAGCAATCAGCGAGCGTAAATCGCAGATTTTATTGGTTTCAGAAGCGCTTTTCAACCAAAGGGGCTACATGGCGACGAGTGTGCGCGACCTCGCCGATGCATTGGGCATGGAGGCCGCGAGCTTGTACAGCCATTACAAAAGCAAAGATGAGATCCTTTGGACCATCGCCAACCGCTGCGCCGATGAGTTTTTTGAAGCCATCAGCCCTATCGCCGAGTCGGGTTTGCACACGCAGAAGAAGCTTACAGATATGATCGTGGCCCACGTGGGCGTCATCACCCGCAACATCGATGCATCAGCGGTGTTTTTTAGGGAATGGAGGCACCTTGCCGAGCCTCGGCGCGTGGCCTATGCAGAGCGCCGCAATGCCTATGAAGGCATTTTCAGGGCCGTTGTGCGCAAGGGCATTGAAGAAAATTTGTTCAAAAACTACGATGAAGGATTCAGTACACGCACCATCATGAGTGCCCTGAACTGGACCCATACTTGGTACCGAGCCGATGGAGAATTGAGCTCGGAGGAAATTGGAGAGCATTTGGCAGGCATCCTGCTCAATGGACTGGTGCGAACAGTCTAAAAGTTGGTCGCAGCATGTCGATCTAAGTTGTTCATTATTCATTCTTAATTGTTCATTCTATGTACGGAGCGTTGACAGTTACAGATTTTGACAATTTTGGCAAGGAATTGAAGGATGAAGATCCTGAGAAACTGGCCGAATTTGAGGCCAAGATCGCTCGTGGAGAGAAGATCGAGCCGATGGATTGGATGCCTTATATGTACCGCAAGCAGCTGATCCGCATGATCGAGCAGCATGCGCACAGTGAGATCATCGGTGCCCTGCCCGAGGGCACGTGGATCACGCGCGCACCCGGTTTCAGGCGCAAGCTCGCGCTCATGGCCAAGGTGCAGGACGAGTCAGGGCATTGCCAATTGTTGTATTCGGCAGCCGAGACGCTCGGCAAGAGCCGCGAAGACATGATCAATGACTTGATCAGTGGCAAGAGCAAATACAGCAACGTTTTCAACTACCCCGCCGTGACCTGGGCAGATACTGCTGTGATCGCATGGCTCATCGACGCTGGCGCGATCGTCAATCAGACGATCAATGCCAAGGGTTCCTACGGCCCCTATTGCCGTGCCTTGGAGCGCATCTGCTATGAAGAGTCCTTTCACCTGAAATATGGCCATGACTCGGTGGTGCACCTCGCCACGGGTACACCCACGCAACGTAAAATGGTGCAGGAGGCCTTCAACCGCTGGTGGAAACCGATCATGCACTTTCACGGGCCGCCCGACAAGGCTAGCCAACACACCGAGGTACTCGTGCGCTGGAAGGTCAAAATGGCCACCAACGACGAAATGCGTAACATCTTCTTGGACACCTACGTGCCTAAAATCAAGGAATTGGGACTCGTGATCCCCGACGAGAAATTGCACAAGAATGTCGACGGCATTTGGGAATTCTCCGATCCTGATTGGAATGAATTCTACGAAGTCATCAACGGCAATGGCCCTTGCAATGCCGAGCGTCTCGCCGTGCGCCGCATGGCCGAGGAAAACGGCCGCTGGGTGCGCGAAGCCCTCGGAGTTTATTCTGGCGCTTATGTCGCTCCATTGTCCTAAACATCCCCCGAAATGAAACTGGATTCACTCGACCCCCGCATCAGCCGCTCAGACCTGCCCGCTGAAAGCGAATATGTGCCCAAAGCCGGCCTCGACCAATGGGAGACCTTCGAGGTCTTTCACCAGACCTCCCGCGGTGGGCAGCATGTGCATGTAGGCAGCGTACACGCCCCCAATGCCGAGCTGGCGATCGTTTTTGCGAAGGAGCAGTATGCCCGGCGGATGAAGTGCGTGAACCTTTGGGTCGTGCGCACATCTGCCATCTCGGCGACGAGCTACGACGACAGCGATATGTTTGAACCTGCAACCGACAAAAGCTACCGTGAGGCTTTTGGGTACAAGAACAAACACATTATCCAAAAATTCATTGCGGATCAGAATTCACAGAATTTGCAGAATTCTCAGAATTCAGCAACTACTGTGAACTCTGGTGGCTAAAGGATGTGCCCGACAATGAAGGCAATGCATCGCATTCCAACCTTCATTGTTAATCATTCATTATCAATTGCAATTCATCCACCCAGAATTCACCATCACACGTGATTCTGAAAATTCTGCTCTAAATTCTGCTCATGAATACAGTTGCGATCAAAGACCTGCTCTACCGCCTCGCCGACGACGACTTGATCCTCGGGCACCGAGAGAGCGAATGGACCGGCATCGGCCCGATCTTGGAGGAAGACATCGCGTTTTCCAGCATGGCACAAGATGAAATCGGTCATGCCCAGGCTTATTATGTGATTTTGAATGAGCTTTTTGGCGAAGCCACTCCAGATGCATTGGCCTTTGGCCGCAAGTCAGATGACTTTCGTTGCTGTCAATTGGTCGAGTTTCCGATTGGAGACTATGCATTCAGCCTCATGCGGCATGTGCTGTATGACCTGGCTGAGAGCGTGCGCTTGGAGAGCCTGACCAAGAGTAGTTTCAGGCCGCTGGCTGAGCTGGCTAAGAAGCTTTTGCGCGAGGAGCGTTACCACCAAATGCATGCGACAATTTGGGCCAAGCAATTGGGCTTGTCGACGCCCGAGGCCAATCAGCGGCTGCAGGCAGCGCTTGATTTTGCTTATCCTTATGCCTTGGCTTTGTTTGAGCCGACAGTGAATGACGCCGCCATCGTGGCAGAAGGCTTGCAGGCTAGCGAAGCCGAACTTGAATACAAATGGATCGAGATGCTAAGCCAATTGCTTGCTGAGAGCGATTTGCGCTTGCCGGTCGTCCCCGACAAGACCGTGCGTTATGGCGGTCGCCAAGGAATGCATACCGAGCACCTCGGTAAGCTTTTGGCCGAGATGGACGAAGTCTTTGCGATTGACGAAACGGCAGTGTGGTGACTATGCTGACCGAAGCGGACGTGTATGCCGCGCTGGAGGAGGTCAAGGATCCGGAGATTCCAGTGATTTCGGTGGTAGAGCTTGGCGTGATACGCGATGTGATCATCGGCACAGATGGCTCGGTCGTGGTGCAGTTGACCCCGACATTTGCGGGCTGCCCTGCAATCAACCACATGAAAGAAAACATTGTGCAGGTGCTCACTGCGCATGGCGTGGTCACGAGCAGGGTAGATGTGATGTACAACGAACCTTGGAGCACGAATCTGATCAGCCCGCGCGGACGGGAGCTGTTGAAAGATTTTGGTTTGTCACCGCCGCCAGCATTTGACGGCATGCTCACGCTGGAGGTTCTGCAAAATGCGATTTGCCCCAAATGCAGCAGCAACAATACGTTCATGATGAATGCCTTTGGCCCGACGGCCTGCCGCGCCGTGCACCATTGCCGCAATTGTCGCGAGACTTTTGAGCAGTTTAAGCCGCTTTAAGGAGCTTGGTTTCAGATAGCGCCTGATCATCGGATGAGCCCATCTGTTGATCAGGCGATTTCTTTTGGATGGGAAATTGGCTAGCAGTCCAGCAATTCGCGTCCAGTTGTCTGTTTGGACATCGGGCTTCATCGTCAGAAATTCACAGGCCCCATCACTTTCCCCCGAATCCATCGCGGACCAAAAAATCAGGCCCCGACTGAGAAGGTCGGGGCCCTTGAACGCCAATTAGCATTCCTCTCTAAAAATCTTGAAGTCTTATTGGATGCCGATTCTTCAGCGTCAAACATCCCATTCTGCAAAAGTCATTTCTGTAAAAAATACGCGTGAGGGGAGGTATTGGAAATCGAATGCCGCACAATGCCTATTCTACAAATCCAATCCCGCCAACTGCCTTCCCGCCACCAGAGAACGTGATACTCAAATCTAGTGAATTTGTGCGGTCAAAGTCAAGTGAAAATTGCATCCTGTATAGGTTGGGATGCAAATTAATGGGCGATGTAAATCGCCTATCAATTTGAGATTAACAATGTATCAAAATTGGAAAAGGGTGATTGATCCGAGGGAATCGCTTTCTGGGGTTGTCATTGATCGAATCTCATTAGCCCTGAATCGTGCTGCTTGGATTGTGAAGGATCAACGTAAGGGAAATGCATACGATGAAAGGTCGTTCAACCGATCAACACCGCATTCGCCGAATCACAGTTGGGATCACAGTTGGTCGATCTAGCCGAGCTATTCGGAACATTCGCTTTCCAAATGGCTTGAACGAACTTCCCCAAAACGAACAAAACAAAAAGCCGCCCCATTTTCCAGAAATGAGGCGGCTTTCAAAAGTATTCCAGCTACTTATTGGATGACCAACTTGTGGAAAATTTTCTTGTCGCCTGCCTTCAGGGAGAGCACATAAACGCCCTTGGACAATGCACTGAGGTCGATATCACCTTGGTAGGTCTGCGCACGGCGCACTTGCTCACTGTAGACCGTCCTGCCTTGCATGTCCATTACGCCGATTTCCAAGTCGCTGCGCTTGATCAGCTCTAGGTAGAGATGGAAAAGACCGGTGGAAGGGTTGGGGTAGAGGTCAAATGCAACAGCAAAATCGCCATCTTCCATTCCCACAAAGGTATTGACATTGATCTCTTGTGTGATCGTGTCACGGCAGAAGCCATCAGAAATGATCAGCGTCACAGTGTACACGCCCAATGCAGCATAGGTGTGCGTCGGATTTTGCTGCGTGCTGCTGAGGCCATCGCCAAATCGCCAATCCCATGAGGTCGGGCCGCCTGTGCTCAGGTCATTGAATTGGACGGGGAATAGCAAGTTGGATGTCGCAGGTGCGCCGATTGCGGCATAGACACCGGGCACTTGCGTGAGGATGATCACATCCCCTGCGCTACAGCCCTGTCCATCGGTAATCGTCACTGAATAGGTGCCGGGTTGTGAGACGCTAATCGACTGGGTCGTCGCTCCCGTGCTCCACAAATATACCATGCCGGGGTTGCCAGCATCCAAGACCCTAGAGCCATTGTCACAAATATTGGTGTTTGGACCCAAATTGACCAGCAATCCAGAGACGCTGATATTTACCGTGTCGCGGGCTGAGCAGCCGTTGGGGCTAGTGACGTTGACGATATAGGTGCCGGGCGTAGAAACGGTGATCGATTGCGTGGTGGCACCGGTGCTCCAGAGGTAGGTCGATCCCGAGTTGCCTGCGTTCAATACTGCTGATTGGCTATTGCAAAGCAATTGATCTGGGCCGACGTTTACAGTCGGTACCACGCCCATCGTGATCGCAACATTATCTGTAGCGATGCAACCGTACTGGTTGCTGACCGTCACTGTATACACACCTGCAGTGCTGGAGGTAATCATCTGCGTCGTAGCACCGTTACCCCAAAGGTAACTGGTCGCGCCTGCGCCTGCATCCAAAACAAATGTACCGCATTCAGTTCGGTTGGGACCGAGGTTGGTGCCTGGCGTGGGGAAATGGTTCACGACAATCGTGTCGATCGCGGCGCAACCGCCAGGTGTCGTCACGCTCGCCGAGTAGGTGCCCGCCGAGGTGATCACCAATACTTGAGTGGTAGAGGCAGTGCTCCATTGATAGGTCGTACCCGTCGGTCCATTCCCGGCATTCAGCACGATAGGCGTGTTTGCGCATACCGTGGTGTCATTGCCCAAACTGAGGGATGGGGGAGTATAGACGTTGAGTAGCATCGAATCAGTCTTTTGGCAACCGACTGAGTCCGTAATCTCGACCCAATACGTGCCTGCAGTCGTCGCAAAGAAATCTTGGGTCGTGGCTCCATTTTGCCATACATAAGAGGCGCCATTGTGCAGACCTGCATCCAACAGCACGGTGTCGCCTGGGCAGATGCTGGAGTCTGGACCGATATTCAATTGCGGATTCGAGAGGGATACAAGGATCGTATCGTAGTCATAGAAACCAAAGATATCGGTGACGCGCACGATATGCTGACCAGTATTCGCCTGCGTAATCGTTTTATAACGGGTGGTTTGCGCCCCTGGTGTCCACAAAAAGGTTGCAAAGGGGCCTGCATCCAAGATCAAGGTGTCGCCACCGCAGATCAATCGGTCGGGTCCGAGGTTGGCAACGGGGCCTTCGGCGATTTTAAAATCGTCGATCGCTGTGCCATCCGCAGTTACCGAGCCGTCAGAGGCAAATGTGATGCGGAAACGAACCGAAGGAATCGTTGCAAGTCCATCGAGTCGGTGAGCGGCGGTTACCCAGCCACCTGAACCGCTGGTGTTGCCAAATGCACCACCTGTCCAACCTTCGGGCGAGCCTCCGGGGTTCCCGACGACGGTATTGTCATTGTACCAACCTGGATCGCCAAAGGCGCCCACGTTGATCCAGGTAGAACCAAAATTGGTACTGTATTGAATATTGGTACCGTCCCAGCTAAACTCAGAGGACCACCAGATCTTGGTGGAGACCCAAGGGTTTTGCAAGGAGCTCAAATCAAAGCAAGGGCCCAAGATATAAGACTGCTCGTTGTTGGAATATTGGCCAGTGCCAAGACCTCCCGTGACATAGGCTTTGGTGCCAGATGCGGCGCCAATGATTACAGCTTTTGCAGGAGTTCCATAGGCCCAAGTGTTGTTCAGGCCGCCAGAAAGCCAGCCACCATTGCCCAATTCAAAATCTTCGATGTAGGGGAAGGTGTTGACACCAGGGATGCCCGTCACGACTTTGGTCGTGGTGTCATTGCCAGCAAAAGCATCGCCCACCAAGTTGCTCCAAGCTTTGATGGTGTAGGTACCAGGAACTGACAAGTTTGCCGTCGTGGCAAAAGTATAATTTTGCGTTGCGCCAGAAGCCAAGGATCCTGTCATAGGTTCGGTCACAATAGGTCCACCGTTGATCCTGTACTTGACGTTCCAAGCGGTTTGGGTATTGGTCCCAAAGTTGGCGACAGTGATTTGAACAGGTTCATTAGCGGTGAGGCTACAACCTGAGTTGGGTGATGGGATCACAGTGACACCCATGTCATTGGGGGCAGATGGGATCACGTTGACGGTGTAGTCTTCGGTTTCTCCCCAAGTATAAGTGCCGCAAGAAGTCACAAATGTAAGTCCGCTTGTTTCCTGCACGACCACGCGCAGGCGCGCATTGCCGAGCAGCGCAGTGCCAGGCACTGTAAATGGCACCGTGAAGGTATTCGTAGCAGGAGCGGGTCCGAAACCGGCAATTTCTTCACCTGGATCCAAAAAATCGAAGTCATGGTTCCAGTCGATGTAGGCTTTTCCGTATTTCGTAAAGCTACCTCCACAGGTACCTGCAGTAACCGTAATGGAGTAATTTTGACCGATGGTAAGGTTGGTGCTAATCGTTGTGAAGTTGGAATAGGTCGCGCAGATACCCAAGGTACTGTTGTTGATCGAATTCAACTGCACCAATCCAATGTTGGAGTCAAAAGTGCTTGTAGCGGTGGAGCTACAATACTGGGCTTGAGCACTTCCAAGCCCCAACAACATTGTCAAAATCAGCGCAAATGGACGTGTAAACCAGAGCAAGACCTTTGTTGAAGTAGTAGATTCTCTCGGCATTTTTTTCATACTGTTGGACCAATCACAAAGATAAGTAGAAAAGACTTAAAAATACAAGGGCGTAAAAAGCCTGATAATGAGTCGATTGTGTTGTAATTGAATCCTCAAGACGCCATTCGGATTGCAAGGCAGAATGAATAAATTTGTAGCATGAAACTTGGAAGAATTGCGCTCCTGTCCTTGCTAATGTTGCTGTGTTGGAGCTTACGTGCACAAGATGCCGATCTGCCCCTACAGCATGAATCCTATCAGATGGTCGATCGCCTGGACATCAAGGGACTCACGGGCGGCACCGTCCACACAGATATGAAGCCCTACAGTCGGCAAGCCGTATCCACGATTTTTGCAGCAACAGACACATCAGCGATGAGTCTGCGTGAGCGCAACTGGTTTCGGCTCACTAGGCTTGCTGCCGACGACAACTTCGCCGCCACAAACGACAAAAAAGGCATTCTCAAATACCTTTTCAAAAATCAGCGCGATTTTTACCATTTTGAAAGCGACAATGTGCGGCTGTATGCCAATGTCGTGGGGCATGTCGCCGGGGGCGTCGACCAAAACGATTACACCGTCGGTCAAAATCAGACCAATCTGTTCAACTACCGCAACACTCGTGGCGTGCAACTGCGCGGCTCGGTGACTAAGCACATCGGTTTTTTTACAGAAGTGACTGAAAACCAAATTAAACAGCCCCATTTTGTGCGAGAGAGTTATGCACAGTTGGGTGTCTTGAATGGACAAAATTTCGTGAAGGAATTTGATGGTGGCACCCCCAACACAGGGTTTGACTACTTCAATGCCAGAGGCTACATTACCTACAGCCCTGTGGAGCAATTCAGGGTCAAATTTGGTAAGGATAAGGTATTCTTGGGAAATGGCTACCAAAGTTTGTTGCTTTCAGACAATGCAGCAGAGCACTTTTTCTTGAACCTCAACACACGAATTTGGAAGCTCGAATACATCAACCACTTCGCGATGATGACCGACTTCATCAAGGGCAAGCCTGATAGCTACGGCACGTATCCCAAGAAGTATGCAGTCTTTCATCAGCTGAATTATAAACCATGGAAACAGCTCTCAGTGGGTTTATTTGAGTCTGTGGTCTATTCGCCACGCTTGCCAAGCGGTCATCGTGGCTTTGAGATCGAATACCTCAATCCACTTATTTTTTACCGATCTGTCGAGCAGTCGCTTGGCTCGCCCGACAACTCGATGCTGGGCCTCACCTGGAAGTTGAATGCATTGAAGCATTTCCAGCAATATGGACAGTTTTTGCTCGATGACCTCAACTTCAGGCAGCGCGCCAATGGGAGCGGATACTATGGCAACAAGTATGGCTACCAATTGGGCCTCAAATACATAGATGCATTCAAAGTCATGGGGCTCGACCTTCAAATGGAGTACAATTGGGTGCGTCCATTTACATACTCGCACTTTAATCCTGCCGCAAGTTATTCCCACTACGGGCAAGCGCTCGGTTACGCCTACGGCGCCAATACACATGATTTGAACTTGATCGCGCGTTATCAGCCGTTTGCGCGCTGGTCTGCACTTGCAATTTTCACGACAGTGCTGCAAGGCAGGGACCTCAATGGACTCAACTATGGCGGTGACATCAGTAGGCCATATACGACGGCTGTGCAACAGTACAACAATTTCGTGGGGCAAGGTGATCCCTTGAAAATCACCCAATTGTATGGTCGCATCAGCTATCGCTTGCTGAGCTTGGACGCCTATGCCGATTTGGAAGGGCGCTATCGCAAAGAAAACCAGAATACCTCCATGAGCATCATGGGCTCCCTGCGCATCAACCTTCCAAACCAAGTGATGAAGTATTGATGATGAAATTGCTGGTCTGCCTCAGGAAAGCATAGACAGCCAGGCGAGAAAGATTAAAACGAGAAAAGGCGAACCATCGGCTCGCCTTTTCTCATTCAGGGCACTCCAATTTTCTTAGAGTCCCACTTCGATCCGTTCTACGACGCTTTGGAGAAACAAAATCGCTTTGATGATGTCTTCCTTGTCGGCATAGGGAATGATGATATTGAGCGTTTCATCGAGCTTTTCATTGTGCTCGCCGCTGCTGGTGTCCAGGATTTTGATGAAACCATTGTTGTCCTTCGTGTCTGGAATACCCAGACCGGAGAGCGAAACAGCGTCCCCTTTTTGGTTGAATGGCACATAGGGCAGCAACATGTTGAGTTTGGCGCATTGCGTGACGTAGATGCGCGTAAGCTCCAACTTGCCCATTTGGTCGAGCACTCCAATCGTGAAGTGCGTAGTAGGTCCATCACCGACTTGAGCCATGGCCGTGGTGCTCAATCCGATAGCAATTGCAAAGACTGCGAGAAATAGTTTCATGGTATTATAAAGATTCCAAAAAGTGATTATTGAAAAGCAAAACTAGAGGAATACTCAATGGATTCGTGACAAATATGAATATTATTGTTGATATGCCTTAATTTTTTGTGGATAATCTTTTTAATTGTCTGAAAATCAGATGGATTCATTGTGGGGTAAAATGAAAAGAGGCCTCTCAATGTCTTGAGAGGCCTCTTGTATTTGCGTCGATCGCCTATTACTGGCCCTTACACTCTTTCTCGATCGCCTTGTACTTGCTGTACTCGTCGTTCATTTGGAGATTGATCGTGATTTGGAGCAATGCACGCAGCGTCTCCATATCGCATTTCTCGATCTCATTGGCCTTTTGCAAGGAAGGAAGCGCTTTGCGGAATAGTACATCCCCTTGAGCCTGAAGTTCTTTGGCTTTGGTCGGGTTGTCAGAGATCTTGTTAGCGTCGCCGTAGAGCTTCACCGCTTGGTTCACATACATCGCTCCCAGGTTGAACCAAGCCATTTGCTTGGATGGATCGATTTGGGTTGCTTTTTCGTAGACTGCTGCGGCGTCATCAGGCTTCAGCACCTTTTCCAGCAATTGGGCGTAGGCCACGTGCAATACGTAGTTTTTAGGCTCCTTGGTGATGGCCTCCTTGAACTTGTCGATCGCTTGTTGCAGCTTCTCAGGTGCATTGAGCAATAGATCCAGCTCGAATTTGGCAAGGTCTTCCTTGGCGCCATCGTACTGCTTTTGGTCTTTGGCAAACTGCTCAGGCTTGGCCTCAGCTTTTTTAGCAACGATTTTGGCCCATTCCTTTTCCAGCATTGCCTTCCCTTTATCCACAGTAGCCAGTGCTGCATCGACATTGTGTGCTTGATAACGCTCAATGATGCCCTTGCGATAATAGGTATAAGCAACCATGAGGTCTGGGCGGGTGTGCGTGCCAGCCTCAATCAGTTTTGCTGAAGTCGTGAAATCAGCCAACGCTCCCGTGGAGTCGGCGAGGCCCAATTTGGCTTGGCCACGCACATCAAAAGGAAAGTAGTTGTTGGGATCGATCTCAACCGAGTAATTCATGGTCTCGACGCTCATTTTGTAGGCTTCGATTTTGTCGGCGGGCGTGATGCCTTTGTCATAGGTGGCGTTGAGCGCACCCAAGCCGGCTGTCAGGAAGGCATTGTTGATGAGGATCGAGAGCGCCTCGTCGACTTTCTTACCCCATTTGCCATCATCAGTAGACTTGGCCTTCTTGAAGTCATCATAGGAGTCCAGCACCATTTTATAAGCAGCTTGCTCTTGTTCAGGTGTCAAGTTTCCCTTGGCTGCTTGCGCATCCATGGCCATTACCTTCAGGCGAGCCATACCGCGATGGTAATAGGCGCGAGGCACGTTTTTGGGCTTCACGAGTGCCATATCGACCATGCCTTGATTGAAGAAGTCGAGGGCTTTTTTGAAATCATTGGCTTGGTAGGCAATGATGCCGGTTTCGATTTTGGAGTCTCCTCCTTGTGCCCAAGCCTTTGTGCCCAAAGTGAGCAACAGGAGCACAATCAACCAAATCGATTTTTTCATGGTGTAAAATTTAGAATCAGATTTTGTGTTTCAAAATTCAAAAGGTATTGACCCTATTTCAACTATGGTGCCAATCTCAGGCCAAGACTGCGAAATACCTGAAAAATTCTCAGATTTCCACATGCTCGGCCTGAGCTCAGCATCGTGTTGCGTCGGGCAAATAAGTCAGACTTACTCGCCGCTATCGGCTTCAGGCCCGGCAGGAGCGCTGTCGACAGCTCCTGTCACGGCACCGGCGCCGCCTTCCAATTCTTCGTTGACTTCATCCTCATCGGCCTCCATCACCTTGGTCACCGCTGCGATTTCATCGCCGTCATTGATCTTGATGAGGCGCACGCCTTGTGTCGCACGGCCAGCCTCACGGATGTCGGCGAGCTTCATGCGAATCGTGATGCCGTTTTTGGTGATGATCATCAAGTCATTGGTCGTGTCAGTGACCGACATGATCGAGATGAGCGGTCCTGTTTTGGCAGTGATGCTGATTGTTTTCACGCCTTTGCCGCCGCGCTTCGTGATGCGATAGTCGTCGATAGAGCTACGTTTGCCATAGCCCTTTTCCGACACGACCATCAAGGTCGCGCTGGGGTCACGCACGATTACCATGCCGATTACGGCATCTTGTGCATTGGCGAGTTTCACACCGCGCACACCGGTCGAGTTGCGACCCATGTTGCGGGTCTGGTCGTCGTTGAATCGGATTGCGCGGCCGGAGCGCAATGCCAAAACGATTTCTTCGCCAGGCTTCACCAGCTTGGCCTCGATCAGCTCATCGTCATCATTGATGTTGATGGCGTTGATGCCATTGGTACGTGGGCGGCTATAGGCCTCCAGGAAGGTCTTTTTGATGATACCTTTCTTTGTACACATCACCACCGATGTGTTGTTGAGCAAGTCCTCGTCCTTCAAGTTCGGCACGGTGATAAAGGTTTTCACCTTGTCATCGGGATCGATCTGAATCAGGTTTTGGATCGCGCGGCCTTTGCTTTGGCGGCTGCCTTCAGGCACTTCATACACCCGCAGCCAGTAGCATTTACCTTTTTCCGTGAAGAAAATCAGGTAGTTGTGCGTCATCGCCGTGAAAAGGTGCTCGATGAAGTCCGTATTTTTGGTCGCAGCTGCTTTGGCTCCGCGTCCGCCACGGTTTTGCACCCTGATCTCGCTGCTGAGCGTGCGCTTGATATAACCTTCGTGCGAGATGGTGATGATCACTTCATCGTTGGGGATGAGGTCTTCCATACTCAAGTCGCCCGAGGTAAACTCGATCGACGTGCGGCGTGCATCGCCATATTTTTCGCGCATTTCCAGCAATTCGTCGCGGATGATCGACATCCGCAAGGGCTCGCTGGCGAGGATTTCCTTGTAGTAGTTGATGGTTTTCATCAACTCGTCATACTCCTCGCGAATCTTGTCGCGCTCCAAGCCGGTGAGCCTTTGGAGGCGCATATCAAGAATGGCGCGGGATTGCAATTCGCTCAATCCAAACTTAGCCATGAGGCCTTCGCGTGCCTCGTCGGGGCTTACCGATGCACGAATGAGGGCGATCACCTCGTCGAGGTGATCCAAGGCAATGAGCAAACCCTCCAAGATGTGGGCGCGCTTTTCTGCCTCAGCCAGCAAAAACTGTGTTCGACGCACGACGACTTCATGGCGGTGGGCCACGTAGTGTTTGATGCAATCCTTGAGGTTGAGCAATTGTGGGCGTCCGTTGACCAAAGCCACATTGTTCACGCCGAAGGTCTGCTGCAGCTGCGTGTATTTATAGAGTTGGTTGAGGACCACATTGGCCATCGCGTCGCGCTTGATCTCAAACACGATGCGCATGCCATCACGGTCGCTCTCGTCACGCAAGTCCGAAATGCCTTCGAGTTTCTTCTCGTTGACCAGTTGGCCGATGTTTTCGAGCAGCTTGCCCTTGTTGACCTGAAAGGGTATTTCCTCAATGATGATCCATTCGCGGCCGTTGGGCTGCTCCTCGATGCGGGCACGTGCCCGCACGACGACGCGTCCGCGTCCGGTCTCTAGGGCGCGCACGACACCT
>JANPHP010000336.1:0-19385 GCA_031424495.1 Bacteroidota bacterium
CAAAAGGAGGTGCACAACATCACGGGCATGTCGCGCGATGAAATCTACGCCTTGCTCGCCAGCGACCCCGGCAATGTTTGTGTGAATTTTGTCGACATCCGCCTGCCCAAGGATACCGAGACCAAGTGGCCCAAGGCGCAGACCCGGAAGGCGAAGCCGATCCGATATATCGCTGCATCGGCGGCGATCTTGCTGCTCTTGCAGCAAAGCAATACGGCCCCGCTCGCACAAAACCGCATCGAACTCAACCCCGTTCGCCCCGCTGATCCGCAAAACATTTCCTCCAATACATTGCTATCTGGAATAGTCCTCGACCAGTATCGCAATGCGCCGAGCGAGAATTTTGAGGTCATCGTGAGCTGCGAAGGCGCTGAAGTCATGCGCTTGAACACCAGAGGCGGCATGTTTGCCATGGATTTGAAAGACCACCTCTCCCCGACCGATATGATCACCATCTCGGTGCTGCCGGGTCCCGTGCAGTCGAGTCCCATCGATGCTGCACCTGAGATTTCAGAGGCAACTGCGCAGAGCGTGCCTTTGAGCAATGTGGGGTTCAACGACTTTACTTGGTCCGAGAATAACGGCCCTTGGGTTCCGTCCAAGTGGCAAGGTGGAAACATAAGCCTGCGATTGGCTGATGCGCAAAATATTCAGTTACAAATCGACTATCAAGCGGGATTCTACGAGCATGTCATTCACATGATGGGAGTACCGGCTCAAAATTTTCGTCATGGATTCCCAGATTTTATATTCGGCAATCCCATCGGAACATCCACCATTTACGCGGTTCCAAGCAAGCACAAATCCAAACCGTTGGATGAGTCCTGCACAGATCGCTAATCTCGGTAAAAATCAGCGCGTCACTACGAGCTTCGCCATCCCAGTAGCATAGCCCCGCTCCGCACGCACGATGTACACGCCCGCCGGCAAGCCGCTGATATCCATCGAATTGCCTCGTGGATTCTCTAGCAATACAACCCTCCCATTCAAATCTCGAATCTCAAAGGCATCCACGTTACCATTCCACTGAATGCGCTCACTTGCTGGATTCGGGTAAATGGAAAATCCCAAACCCATATCTGCCGCCGCCGCCTCCAATAAAATTGTCGGATCCATCACAAACGCACCGCTTTGCTCGGTGCCCCCCCAGATATGGCCGGTGGTATTTTGCAGCGCCAGGCAGCGCACATACTGTTGTGGCACATCGCTGTTGTTGGGATCAAAATGCAACCAATTGGGTGATTTGTAATAGACAACGCCCTTGTCGAGGCTGCCGGCCCACTTGCCCTCCTGCTGATCCAAGATCACGCAGGAATGGCTCTGCGTCGGATTGCCCGAATTGGTGCTGTTGTAGGTGAGAAAGACCAGGTTTTGGAAATAGATCAATCCGTCGGCTGGCGTGGCGATCCACAGGTCATCGCCACTATCCTCCACGAGCCCGACCTGCGTATTGTCGTCCAAGCCAGAATTTGCGATGGTATAATTGGTGATGACCGTATCCTCGATGTGCACCAATCCGCCATTCACTGTTCCGACCCAAAAACTGTCGACGCCCGTGACATGAATCGCTGGACAATTGTTGCTGCCAATGCCGAGACTCGGCAAATTCCATACGGTCCATACGCCGCCATCGAGTTTGGCAGCGCCGACCTCAGTGCCCATATAGACGGCGCCAGCGGCATCCTTGCCCAAGCAACGCACATGATCTGAGGGAATTGCACTGTTGCCGGTGTTGTAAACCGTCCAGTTGGAGCCATCAAAGTGGGCCAAACCACCGATATAGGTGCCTACCCAAATGTCGTTGCTGTCGCCGACCATCAGCGATTTGATGGCATCATTGGGCAGGCCGCTATTGGTCGTTTGGTACACCACCCAATTGCTTCCGTCAAAACTCGCCAATCCCCAGTCGGTGCCCATCCACACCTTGCCGTCGGCGGCGGTGGCCACGGCCCATACGGAATTGTCTGGCAACCCCGAATTGGAGGTATTGTAGACCTGCACGCCAGGTTGAGCAGACAGGTTCGCGCCTCCAATAAATAGGAATATCGCAACCGTAGTTGCGATATTCCTGAGGCTTTTTGCATCAAAAAGCTGAATCTTCATTGAAAATAGCTGATAATTATCACTGGAAGGCCATCTTGGTGCGCACTTTCTGGTCGTCGACACGCAACTCTAGGAAGTAAACGCCTTTAGCCATTTTGCCCATGTCAAAATCTTCTTTGAAGGCGCCATCATAGTCGCCATAAGACTTGGACATCACCGATTGGCCCGTGATCGTGAACAGCTCCACACTCACTTGGTGGGTGCCGTGCAGGTCAAAGCTCAATGTGTAGCGGCCATTGTTGGGATTGGGATACACAGCTGGCATCACGTTGAACATCGCACCCAACACGCTTGTCGCCGTGTTCACGGTGGTGGTCATTGTTGCCATGCCTGTACAGCCGGTACCGTCGGTGAAGGAATAGGTGATCGTATGCACACCTGCGCCAGCGACGGATGGATTGAAGGTATTCCCAGAGATGCCAGGGCCTGAGAAGGTGCCGCCTGAAGGCGTACCGACCAGCGTCACAGCAGGATCAATGGTCGTGTAGCTCACGCCAAGACCAGTGAGGCTCACAGCAGGCGCTGGCGTAGCAGTTGCCGTGATGGCAGTGCGTGGCGTGGAGCACACCATGTCAGCAGTTTGGATGTCCCAATCATAGAAAAAGTAGTAGTACTGATTGCCAGCAGATGAGGTTGTGATCGATGCCGTATTGGCAACGACGTAAGGAAATACAACGCCAGCGCTGTTGCGGTAGAGATCAGCAAGTGATCCCGTGCTCAGGCCTAATTGATAATTGGTGCCCATCGGCACAGCGAACCCAAGGTTCACGCGGCTCTGTCCAGCTGGAACATACTGTGTGATGGTCGCCAGCACAGTCGTGCCTGCAGCATCGCGCAACTCGATCGTGCGGTTGCCAGCGGTGCCAGCATCTACCCATACGGAGTTCAAGGTGAAGTCGGCCATGGCATCAAACTGCAGGTAGCGTGTATTGGTTTGGTGATAGGCACCTGCACCAATCGCGCTCGTGGCTGGGCCGAAGTTGCTTTGAATACCAGGTGTGGACACCACACGCTCGACATAAAAATCGGTCGTTCCTGTGAGCACAGGGGTGTTGAAGGAGCTGCCTGAACCCAGGTAATTGCCGCCAGTCATGGCATCATACCAGTCAAAGGTGCCTGCACCGTTGACGGTGAGCAATGCTGATGAGTTTTGGCAAACCGTTGTGCCGGTGCCAGTTGGAGCAACCGATGTATTGGTGGTCGTGACGACCACAGGAGCTGTGATGTCGGTACCGCAAGGTGCAGTAACGGTGCAAGTATATGAACCTGCATTGGTTGCATTGATGCTTTGGGTTGTTGCGCCATTGCTCCAAGCATAGGAAGTACCTTGGGTAGCAGTCAGCGTCACAAAATCGCCGGCACAAAGGTTGGTGGAGCCACTAGGTGTAATGTCGGCAACGAATTGGCCATTTGGAACCTGCTGTGTGAGGGTGAATGGCACGGCGCACCAGTTGTTGTTCTCATTGGCCTCCAAGAAATAGTTGTGTGGATCGACTTCAATCACGACCCAATAGTCGCCATTGCATGTCCCAGGTGGGATATTGATCCACATCAGGTCAAGATTCTCAGAATAAATGTCGGTATAACCCGATGAAATTCCTTGCTCAATCGGCGAGCAATTGTAGGAACCGCCGCCAAGACCGTAGTTCGGGAAGTTGGCATTGAGGAGCACATTGTTGGACGAGTCACGGCAGTGGCCATTGTAGCCAGAGCATGTGCCATAGTCCATCAAGCAAAAGCCTAGCTTAGCACCCGAGCCGACGATCGGCCAGAGGAGGGGATTCGCCTCGTTTGGATCTTCGATCCGCAGCGTGAAAACGGCCCATTCATCCACGTGCATGTGGCCGTGGCTTTGGTGATAGGTCATCGTACCTGCCCAACGCTCGGTGTAGGACATGACGTTGCCATTCTTGTGATAGATTTTTTGTTTGATCAGCTGCTTTGGACTCGCGCAGTTGAGCAAAGCTGTGTTGTAGTCGGTAAAGGTATCTTGACCGCAGACCCACTGATTTACAGAACCTACGGTAAATGAGCCGTAGCCAATGTTGGGGGTCGATCCTGAGACGCGCAGGTGGCCATTGTCAGCGCCAGCTCCAGTTTGAGGATATTCTGTAGGGCCAGCCAGGTAGTTGGAGAGTGCCCATCCTGAGACGGTGATATCTGGCAACAGATCGCAATTGGTCTGTCCGGGTTGCGCACAAGAACAGCCTGTGGCATTCGTCGTTGTACAGGGAACCTGCGCAGCCGCCCAAAAAGGCAACAACAGGGCCAATAAGGTTGTAAAGCGTATTTTCATAATGAGCATTGATTTCTATCCCAAAAAGCACCTGAGCAGGTACTAAACTGCCTTCAAGTTAATCAAAAATCATCAAGGGACAACACTGGCATGCGCAACAAAAGACACATCCTAAGGTCCGAGGCGTATAGTTTTGCGGAATGGCTGAGAGATCGGCAGGGTTACTTGGCAGAATGTGAGAAACATTGAAGAATCACCCGCATCATCCATCAGAATCTCAATAAAATTTATGCCCAATCGTAGTAAATCAATTGTTTAGAGGGCCGAATAATCACAATGAAGGGCTGGAAGGGCTGGTTGCCACGCATTTTCCCGCATTAAAAAAGGCTAAGCCCCACGCAGTGCATGGGGCTTAGCCTTTTTATGCGATTATGAAAATGTCAGGGCATTTTCATGAACTCCGAGATGACCTTGAAGTAGGCCGCCTTGTCGACAAGGAAGTTGTCGATGCGATCGGGATTGGTGACGACATAGATGTCTTTCATCACGACCTTGGGCTGCTTCTTTTGAAGGGCCTTCATGTCGTCGACTTTGAAGAGGATGTCGTTGCTACCGATGATCAGGAGCACGCTTTTGTAGCCGTTTTTGAGCACCGATGGAGCGACGTCCAGTGAGTAGATAGGCTCAAATTTCTTGTCGTAACCTGCAAAAGGCACTTCCATCGGGGTGTCCCATGATGAAAAACGCTTCTCCAAGTCTTCCATGCTCAGGAATGGGGTGTCAGCGATGATTTTCTTGATCTCGGTGCGGTTCCAGCCGATGCCCATGGCCAAACCAGCGCCCATGCCCCAGCCGTAGATGTTGAACGCCTGCACGTATTTGCCGCGGCAAAAGTCGATCATGGCTTTCACATCGTCTTGGAAATGGGGGTAGATGTACATGTTGTTGTCGATGGCAAAATCGCTGCTTTTGCCAAAGCCACGGTAGTCAAAAATCACGACGTTGTAGCCATTGGTGCGAAACTGATCCACTTTGCGCAGGTAGTCGGCCATATTTCCTTCACCGTTGTGGCACATCAGCATGAGCTGAGTGGTCTTGGTCTCGGTGGCTGGGAAATACCATGCTTTGAGCGTGGCGCCGTCTACGGTCTTGACGTCCTCCTCCTCATAAATCATATTGTACTTGTCAGGCAGTTGCTTGTATTCCCGCGATGGGTTCAAGGCTCTTGCCGCGCTTGCACCGAGCACCATGGCCAGCATCAAAGCAAAAAGTGTTCTTGTCAATTTCATAGCTGCAATCGTGTTTTTAAAGAATAGTGGCAGAATGACCTACAATTTTAGTAAAATTAAGCCGAAATCAGCAAAGCTTCTGCAAATGACTTCGCTGATTGGAAGTCGCTACTCAAAGTCTATGCCAATTCAGGAGCGTTACATTTTTTGCGATGAGGCTGGGCATCCTACCGCATTGCAGATCAGCCCTCAAAACCGCGCCTTGCGTTACGGAGACGGCATATTTGAGACCATATTGGTGGAGGATGGTGCCTGTAGCCACCTAGAGATGCACCTACAGCGCATGACCGTGGGCGCAAAAACCTTGTTTTTTGAGCTTGAAGACGGTGATTTGAGCCGCAAGGTGACGACGATTGTGGAAAAATTGTTGAAAGATCAGCCGCAATCAGGCTGCGCGCGCATGCGCATCGCAGCATTCAGAGCACCGGGGGGCAACTATCTGCCGACCAACAATGCCTACCAAATGCTCGGTGAGATCCATCCACTCCCCATTCACCCCTGCTCATTGCAAACTCCCAAGCGCCTGCACCTTGCAAATTGCCGCGTCGCATTCACCGCGCTCTCCCACGCCAAAACCCTCAATGCATTGCCCTATATCCTTGCTGCGATCGAGGCCCAACAGAATGCTTGCGATGATGCCTTGCTCCTGAATACCGATGGTGAACTCGCTGAACTCACAGCATCCAACCTGTTTCTTGTAATTGATGGGCGTGTGCATACACCACGTGCAAGCAGCGGTTGCTTACCCGGCACCATGCGTGCACGCGCACTTGCCGGCTTGCATGCGATGCATGTCGACGTGGTCGCCGATGCACCGCTTACGCTCGATGATCTTGCCCTTGCATCCGAAGCATTTTGTACCAATGCCATCCAAGGCCTGCAACCGATAGCCGAGGTGATCGGCACAGGATTTCGTGCATCAGCATTTCCAATGATGATGCAGCTGCGAAAAATGTTGGGCATGCAATAGGCAATTGGACTGGGGAATGCGAAGATTGCAACGCACGCTGTTTGCCCCCTTTCGGAATCCAGAAAATTTCCATTGCTTTGACCACTCAAAACCACAGTGGCTAGGCTAGCCAATTTTTGATCCATGGCCCAGAAGAAAAAATCATCCAACGACCTCAGCAGCTTGGGCGGGCTCGTCTACTCGACCGACCCAGACTTCAAGCCATCCAACGCGCATAAATCGACGGGTAGCATCACTCCACCGCCGAATCAGCAAGATTTGCGCATTCACCTGATCCGTGGCAAGGGCAATAAGCTCACGACGGTGATCAAGGAATGGCGTGGCCGCAACGAGGACTTGGAGGCGCTGGGCAAGCTCTTGAAGCAAGCCTGCGGCACGGGCGGCACCGTCAAGGATTGGGAAATCCTTATCCAAGGTGACAAACGCAAGGAGGTCGGCATCAAGCTGGAAAAAGAAGGCTACAAGTATAAACTCGCTGGCGGATGAAATTTTTCCGTGAATATGCCGGCCGCATTTTGCGCTATGGATTTCTGGGCACGCTTACGGTCCTCGCTTTGATCGTAGCCATCAACGTGTGGGTGGTCGCATCCACCAATCGACGCATCTACGACGAGGTCAATGAAGTGCCCGCAGCCAAGGTCTGCCTGCTGCTCGGCACAAGCCGCAACACTTCAAACGGGGCAAATGTATTTTTCATGCAGCGCATGTATGCTGCTGCTGAACTCTACCATGCCGGCAAAGTGAAAAAAATCATTGTGAGCGGCGACAACAGCACAGACAATTACAATGAGACCGAGGCCATGCGCCGAGAACTCGTGAAGCTCGGTGTGCCGACTGAAGACATTGTGAATGACCATGCGGGCTTTCGCACGCTCGATAGCGTGGTGCGCGCCAAGAGCGTTTTTGACCAAGAAGACATCATTGTCGTGAGTCAGCGGTTTCATATCCAACGTGCGCTCTTCATTGCCGATGCCAAGGGCATCAAAGCCACAGGATTTGTCGCCAAAGATCCCCTGCATGGCACCCCCTATTACAAAGTGATGTTTCGCGAATACTTTGCCCGCGTGAAGGCAGCCCTTGATTGTTATGTCCTCGGCACCCAGCCCAAATTTCCCGGCCCCAAGGAACCGATCATATTCTGACTTCCAAAGCTGGGCGAACAATCCAGCAATCGGCCCGATAACAAAGAAATAGACACTTTTCGATCAGCGCATTCGAAAAAGCATCCCGCATGCCCTCCCCAAAAAACAGCAAACCCTCAACATACACAATCCCGAAAACTACCAACCTCTACAATTTCTAATTTCTAATTTCTACCTACTACCTAAAATCCCCTCCTATTGCATTCCCCTAATGATTTCCAAAAGTTGCGCTTTTTTGCGCTTGGACACGGGCACCTCAGAGTTGTCTGACATTACCAAAATGCCGCCTTCCTTGGTCAAATATTTGCGCAAGTGATTGAGGTTGACCAAGTGAGAGGAATGCACGCGCTCAAAGTCGCTCGTGTCCAGCATCTCTTCCAATTCCTTGAGCGTCTTGGCCGCCATAAGTTTCTCTCCCGAAGACAAGAAAATGCGTGAATAATTGCTGTCTGCCTGACAGCGCACGATATCGCTTGCTGCCAAGACATGCAATCCCTCAATCGTCGGGATTGCAACCCGCAAGGCTGTGGGCCGCTTGGAGAGCGTTTCCATGATCAATTGGAGCGACTGATCTTGCGATGCAGGGGCCGTTGCGACCTTTTGCACCACTCGAATGAGCTCTGCGGTGTCGATCGGTTTGAGCAAGTAATCGGTGGCTGAGTAGCGAAATGCAGTGATCGCGTAGCGGTCATGCGCTGTGGTAAATACCACAGAAAAGGGAAAGCCTTTGCCCACTCCTTCCAAAATATCAAATCCGCTCCCATCTCCCAGCTGTATATCCAAAAACACTAACTGCGGACGCAGTTGCGTGATGAGCGGAATGGCTTGCTTCACAGACTCTGCCGAGCCGATGAGCTGCACCTCTGGGCAATGCATTTGAAGGTCCTCAATGAGGGAGGCACGGGCGAGTGCCTCGTCATCTACAATGATGGTGCGTATCATGCGGTTGCATTTTTGTCTTTGAACTTGATTTTGACTTCGGTGCCAGCCACTGTGCCGTCGGCATTGACGAGCTCCATCGCCCAGAATGCGACGGTTTCATCTTCCCTTTGCAGGTGCAGCCTTTCCTTTGTGAGCCGCATTCCCATCGATCTTTCTTCTGAATACATGGCCGATTTCAAGGCGGAGGAATTGTTCATGCCCACCCCATTGTCACGAATGCAAACCAGGATGTCCCCTTGCTCGCGCGTGACGGTGATGTCGATCTTGCCATCCCTGCCGCGCGGGGCGATGCCGTGGATCACTGAGTTTTCCACGATCGGCTGCAAGATCAGTGGCGGCACGGCAAGCTTGTCGACATTCACATCGGCAGCGACCGTGATTTGGTATTCAAACAGATCTGCAAAGCGGTAGAGTGTGACGTCGAGGTAGTTGCGCAGGATTTCCAATTCCATCTCCAGCGAAATCGTGGAGGCCTTGGACTGCTCCAATATCTGTCGAATCAGATGCGACAGTTTGGAGATGTAGGCTTTTGCACGGGGAATGTCTTTGGTGGCATACAAACCCTGAATCGTATTCAACGCATTGAAAATGAAGTGCGGATTCATTTGCAAACGCATCGCCTTTTGCTCCAATTCACGCAGGTAGAGCTCGGCCTCCATGCGTTCGATTTCTTTGATGGACTTTTCTTGTTCCTGCAAATGCGCCATCCGCACGTTGCCGAGGCGCCACCTAAACCACGCCGAGGCCAATCCCAAAACGACGGCCACGCAAATCAAACGAAACCATACCGTCTGCCAAAAGAATGGCTTGATTTCAAAGCGCAGTACGTGGGTGAGCGAAGCGAGTCCGTCGGGCCCGACAGCATTGATTTCCAGAGTATAGGTGCCGCCACGCATGTCAAAATATTCGATCTCTCGGTTCTCGGTGCGCTGCCATACAGTATCGATTTCGCTTATGCGGTATTGGTAGACGAGTTGCCCGCTGTTGCGAAAACTGATGCCGGAGTAGCGCATTTTGAACCGGGAACCGGGATAACCAAATTGCATGACACCGCCTTCGTTGGGATTCAGATTTTGGGTCCCGTATTGCAGCTCCTCGATGATCAAACGTGCAGCGGTTTCGTTGCGGGTCGATTCAAAACAGATCAAGCCCTGATCGGTGGCGGCATAGGTCTTGGAATCCATCGGGAGCACATCCCAGGTATTGGCAAGTGGATAGCCGGTACTTGGTGTGAATGATTCGCGGCCATACCTACCGTCAGGCTTTTTGAAAAACTTGAAGACTCCTTCTCGGTTGCAGGCCCAGAGCGTTCCGTCAGGCCCGGTTCTGATTTTGCTGACGTTTACCAGCCTGAAAATGTCGCCCTCGTAGACAGGCATGTTGCGCCTCAGGTGCGCGATGCCACGATTGGCAAGCGCCGCCCAGACCGTGCCATCCGCATCGACGGCCAAGGCATTGACGCGATCATGCATCAGCTCATACTCTGGAAATAGCGGTGTGATCGCTCCATTTTCGTAGGCATAAACCCCGTCATTGGAACCAAAATACAATCGGTTTCCTTGCCGCGCGGAGCAATTTGCACGTTGTCGCTCTAGGCAGGTGTTGGGGTATTTGCTCGTGAGCGTGCGGATGAACTCTGCCTTGCATTCCAAATAGAGTACATCACCCGTCGATGAAAAGATGCTGTCTCCAACCCAAAAATTGAGCGTTTTGCATCGGCGATAGATGTCGTTGGCAATGAATTTTTCTTGGGAAAGATCGATCAAGCTGCCTTGGCGCTCTCCAGAGATATAGAGGCTGTCGTCGCTGAGCCATACATAAGCGTGTATTTTTCCCGAGGGAAGGCTCGTCGGCGGATTGGTGATGGAGCGCGTCCTTTCACCTTCGAAGAATGTGATATCGCCGTTGCGCCCCAAGGAAAACCAAGATTTGCGGCTCTCCGCATAACCAAACAAGTATTCTGGATGCGGAAAACCCGGTTTGGCCAGCCCGATGACATGTGAGGCGGTGCGGCCCAAATAAAACAGCCCAGCATTCAGTGTTGAAGCCCAAAGGCCACCCTCAAAATCGACAGCAATGCTGCTCACAGGAAACCCTGTGATCAATGTATCTATCTTGCCCGACCGTGGAAACAATCGATAAGCACCTGACTCCGTACCGACATGTAAAATTTCCTCGCCACCTACACCCAAGAAAATGATGGGCGAACCAAAGGTCATCATCCGTTTTGGACTGGCTTCTTGGATTTTGGGAATTTCAAGTAGATCGCGGTCGGATGAAATAAATAGGCTGTTTCCCATCGCAACTGAGCGATTGGGACGGTATTTGGTCAGGTTGTAGTTCCCGAAACTCTTACCTGAAGTCAAGCTCACGGTTTGCCTGAAATTGGTGGCCACAAGATCACCCCCTACAATCGCAAGCCCCATCCAAGCATCAGTTTTGCGGCGCAAAGCGCGCCCATTGCTGTAGAGTCCGATGTCTCCGATGGCGGAAACACTATACACTGTGTCGCGAAACTCGGCTATCGAGTAGCAATAGCCATCAAACTCGAGCGTTGCCAATGAGGGGTCATTGGCAGCCGTGTAGATCTGATCACCGCGCAGGTAACATGTGCGCCCAGAGTAGGTGCGCAACCACAATCGGTGGTGTGAATCCTGAAAAAAGCCAAAAACTTCATTGTCTGGAATGCCATCGGCACTCGTGAGGACTTTGAATTTTTTGCCATCAAAACGTCCGATACCATTGTCAGTTGCCGCCCATAAGAATCCATTGTGATCGGAAAAAACCTCATAAACATTGTTGGAGGGCAGCCCATCTTCGGTCTTGAATTGCCGCACGGCAATCTGCGCAGCACATTGCAGCGCTGCCATCAAGATTGCAACCAAGAGTAAGCGCTCGCGCATGGTAGATTTTACAAAAATTAAACTTACTAAATAGTAGGCAATCTCCCCTATCCTGCTGCCAATCTTTTGAAGTCATTCCTCGATCAGGGCTGCTCCGTTTGCCACTAACTACTCGTCGGTACTTCAAGCGCTCGTTGGAAAGGAGCGTACAACTTGGTATTTGCAACATTGATTGGGCGAATGGTCACGATGGATCGCAAACCGTGCATTGAATCTATGCCCGCATTTCGCTAGTTTGCAGACCTATTCATTAAAAATTGGCGCATCAATATCGCACACTCGACGTTTTGAAGGTGGTGGAAACGATCCAGCATCTCCATAAACGCATTGAGGACCGCTTTCCAGGCTCCGGTCTGAGCCAAGTCTGCTACGAATTGGAAGATCTGACAGAAGAAACGCGCCAAAAAATCGACTGGATCGCCACCCCCAAATTGTGGATCAGGATTGGTATCGGGAGCATTATCCTCGTCATGGTCGGTATCTTGGTCTATACGCTGTCTACGTTCAAGGTCGCGAGTGGCAACTTCACGGTTGGTGACTTGGTGCAAATTTCAGAGGCTGGCATCAATGACATTGCCCTCATCGGGGCCGCAGTTTGGTTTTTGTTCAATATTGAAAAACGTGTCAAGCGAACAAGGGCACTCAAGGTGCTCTATGAATTGCGATCGATTGCACACGTGATCGACATGCACCAACTCACCAAAGACCCAAGCCGCCGGCTCTCGCACAATACCACGCATTCCCCCAAAGACAATCTCACAGGCCTGCAACTCACACGCTACCTCGACTATTGCAGCGAAATGCTCTCACTCACCAGTAAAGTCGGTGCATTGTATGCACAGGCGATCGACGATGAGGTGGTGCTCCAAACGGTCAATGAAATCGAGGACCTCACAACCAGCCTCAGCCAGAAAATCTGGCAAAAGATCATGGTCCTCAAAGAATTTGACCGTGCAGATGGCATCGACGGCCCAGCTACGCCCATGGCGGGCTAATCCATTGCCTGCCTGCGATGTCCCAAACAGTTCGCAATTGTAACCACTCATCGCGCACATGACCGTCGGGGCCATCCAGAGCAATATATTGAGGAAGAATCAGTTTAGGATTGGATAGCAATGCCGAAGCACCCTGTGCAAAGGCCTGTCGATGCTGAATGCATTGGCTCCCTATTTTATCTTCCATAGACTGATCGGGCGGAAGGTCGTCTACAAGAAATTGTCCACGTTCTCCAAGAATGCCGGCCGCCCTCCAAAACGCTGAGTGCAATGCATGGCCTCAGCGTTTTGCTTGTTGGGTCGCTTCAATTTTCGAGATCGGTCTGCGCAAAATGACGGAACCGCAAAACGAGCTTCGTTTTGCGGTTCCATTTCAGGCATTTTGCAATGCTCAGCAGATCACCAGGTGAAGATCACCTGTCCGTTGCCTACGCGTGCGCCTTGGGTATGCACGACTGAAGTCGCGCCAGGAATCGTATAGCTGCTACCGCCGCCACCGCCGCGGCAGTTGCCGCTGCCAGCACCGCCATACCAGCCGCCACCGCCGCCGTAGCCTTCACAGCCACAGTTGAAGGTAAAGGGCGAGCCGCCTTGGCCAAAAAAGCCTTGCATCGATGTCACATTAAAATTGACGCAGGTGCCCGAAGCGCCGCCTGCGGTTTGGTTACCACCCAACCCGCCTGCATCGGCAGGTGCCCGATAGCCGTCTTGGCCTACGAGTCCGCCGCCTTGACCACCGACGACATGGAGATTGCTCCAATAGCCGGCACCACCGCCGCCGCCGCCCACAATGATGCGGTCATTGAGGCTCGCAGCGCCACGACGCACATCAGTGCCGCCACCGCCGCCTTTGCCTGCGCCATCGCCCAGGCCACCACCGTTGTAACCAGCAGTCGTACCGACAGTCGGCTGCCCGCCCACATAGACCGTCAAGGTCTCGCCTGTGGTGACAGCAAGCTTTGCAGTCACCCTTCCACCAAAGTTGGTATTGTTTACCCAGTTGGCGCCGCCTTGTGCACCGTAGACATCCATCGTGATGCTGTCGACACAGCCCGGTACAATGAAGGTCTGAACACCGCCTGTGAAGGCAAATGTCTGCGTGCCATGGGCAACGCCATTCGTGGTATCAACAAAAACCGTATCCATGTCCATGCAACCGTTTGCGTCCATGACGCTCAGCACATAGTTGAGGGCAGCAGCAGGTGTGACTGTGGGATTGGCGACCGTAGCACTTGAAAGATAGGTCTGTGGCGACCAGTTGTAGGTCAGCAGGCCTGTGCCGCCGCTTCCCGAGGGGGAGCCACCTAGCACATCGTTATTGCCAGAACAGATATTGAGATCAGGGCCAGCATCGGCGACCACGGCCGGGCCGGGTGTGATCAAAACGCTGTCACTGCCGACGCAGCCTAGCGCATCGGTCACGGTCAGCACATAGGTGGTCGTATTCGACGGCGATGCAACCGGATTGGCGTCTACCGGTGAACTCAAGCCAGCCGCTGGCGACCATACATAGGAATAGGGTCCTACACCGCCGCTTGCGCTCGGTGAACCACCGAGCGTCGTGCTAGCATTGGCACAGAAACTGGCATCAGCGCCAGCATCAACACCGACTTCAATGACTTGGATCTGATGCACTTCTGAATAGATCGGTGCACAGTCGCCCTCTGTAATCGAGGCACGGTAGTAGCCGTTGGAGTCTGCCGTCAAGCAAAATGTATCTAGACTCATAAAGGGCACCAAGACCCAATTGATGCCGTCTGAACTTTGTTGCCAGTAGACGAACCCTCTGTGCGCGCCGACGGTGTTGCACACGGTTTCGCCCTTGCAGACCTGTGTTGGGACGACTTGCGCCTGCATGATCCCCGCTCCCAGTACCAGGAAAGCAGCAATCCATAGATATGTATATGTTTTCATGTGTGATTTCATTTTGGGTGGATGCTGGGATTAGCGCAGGATCATTTTTCGGGAAACTTGGTTGCCTGCTGCCTCCATACGCACAAAATAGACGCCACGGCTCAGCCCCTCCAAGGAAATTGCTTGCCTTACGGTTTGCTCAGGTTGCAAAATGTGCTGGGCATAAATCACGCGACCACTCAGATCCACGACGGTGAGGTCTATCGCATCGGTCGGTTGCGTGAGGTGAATGGTCACTACAAACTGCCCAGCATTTGGATTGGGTGCTACATCAAAGCTGCCAAAGGCTTGCAGGCCTTGGATTCCGACACAGGTATCGAGCGCGATCTCGACGCTGTCGGTGGCCAAGCAGCCAAGCGAATCGGTCATGACCAAAACATAAGTGGTAGGTGCCACGGGCGACGCCACCGGGTTAGCGGCAGCGGCATTGTTGAGTGTGGTCGAAGGCGTCCATGTATAGACATAGGCCCCATAGCCGCCGTTGGCGGTGGGGATGCCGCCAAGTATCGCCGAAGCGCCGGGGCAGATCAGCATGTCCATTCCCGCATTTGCCGAAAGCGCAGGAGGCTGGTTTACCGCATAGTTCACAAAGACTTGCGCATGCAGCATACCGCTCGGGAGCCACCAAAGGCAGGCTACGAGCACCAAAAAACGTATCACATTTCTCATAAGTTGGAATTCTTTGTTGCAAAATAAGCATCGCAGCTTGAAAATCCAGCAAATGTCGAGCGATTTAGCGTTGGGAAGGGTATGCAGGAAAACCTCAGGCTGTTCAACCGGAGGGGGAATTTGCAATGATTGTTCACACGGCCAATGTTGCCGCCGATTTCCGTAGGAACCCTTCATCTTTGGAAGTTTGCAGATTCAGAAAACCTCCGTATGTTGGTAGATACCTAGACGGCAACAACTTTCATTCTTGTATTTCACTTTACGACCGGGCAACATGAAATCGAATTACATATTTGCTGCGATCCTTGTCCTCATGAGCATTTTTAACTGCAGGAAGGTTGAAATTTCAGATAACACTCGCATTGCAGGTACTTGGAAACTGAATAGCTATTTGGTCAATGGCATAGACAAAACAGGCGCATTGCTCATCAGCGACTTTACTGAAAAAATTGAGAAGGACAATTTTTACGGGTATTCTTATTGGTGGATTGACGCTAACCAAGATTCGATTGTTGAGCGCTGGTCCACCTATCAATTGTATGCAAATGGGGACAGTGTTTATTTTTATACTTCTTTTGAAATTCCCTTGACCACCGATGACACGGTTTCACATTACAGATTCTGTAAAATCCTCGGTCTTACGAAATATACATTCGTCTATGAATTTCAGCTCAATGGACGCCTGCACCAATTTCAAATGGTTCCAAGTGAAAAAAAGGCATTGCACAGTCGGAATGCGGTTCGGTGCAGCGGGCGGATTGTGAACGTCGCACCAAGGCTGATCGCCAATGTCGGGCACAAAAAAGCTGCGGCGTCCCCCCAAAGAGAGACGCCGCAGCCATATTCATTCAATCCAAGGAATTCCTTAGTTGAAGAGCACTTTTTGGGTCACGATGCCCTTGGAGGTGCTGATCGTGAGGAAGTACATGCCTGGGCTCAGGTCGGCATGGTCGAGGCGATAGTTTGCGCTTTTCAGACCACCGACAAGTTTCACTTGACGACCGCTGAGGTCGGTCACAGTGACACCTTCGATCATGTTGCCACCATTTTCAGCTGCGATGTTCACGAAGCTTGCAGATGGGTTTGGAAACACAGACACAGTCATGTTGGCGCTCAGTTGCTCTTTTGCACCTGTTGCGGCTGCGCAGTTGGCGAGGCCCATCGAGCACACCATGCGTGGCACCACAAAGTTCAGGGTAGAGTCGATGTAAGCCAATTCTTTTTGGCGGCTCATGTCTGGGTTGGTCAGCAAGCCCACAGTGTGGAAGTTGCCACCTGATGGGTGAGGAATGTTTTTCCAGTATGTGCTATCCCAAAATTCCCATGGAGCAGACTCAGCACCTGCACGAAAGAATGGGAACAAACCATTGAGGCCGCCGTTGACGGTAGCTGCTTGGGTAGAGGTAGGATCGACGAAGGTGAGCGCGTCATAAGAGCTGTTCACGTTCAAACGGGTCATTTGCACTTGTGCACCGCGGCTACCGCTCACGTTCACGACAAATTGGCCAGTGGTAGGCACGATCACAGCGCCATAGTTGTAAGGAGCAAAAGGGTCAGATGGCACGCCAACGCTCGCCATTGGGGTTTCGCCAGCTTCGATCCAGCTAGAGTCACCAACAGCACCGCCCATGTTGAAGGCGAAGTTGATGGCTGAGCTCTCGTTAGGATAGTTGCCAATGTTGAGTGGGCGGCTCCACTTGCCTTCGACGTCGCCTGAAAGGGAGGTGTCGACAAATGAAACAGCTTGGCTGCTCAAAAACTTGGACAAGTTGATCTCGTCATAGCTGTCCAAGTAGGCTGCACCAAAGGCGACGTAACCGCCGGTGCCCATACCGCCAACAGTAATCTTGTTGCCATTGAGGCCCCACTGATTGCCGCTTGCGATGTCGGAGCGGAGGAAACGCACCAATGTGCGGGCATCTTGGATGCCGCGATACGCTGCATTCAACAAGGTACCTGTGCGGGTCTCTTGTGAAGTTGCGACGGGATTCCAACCAAAGCGATACTCCATTGCGATAGCAACGAAACCACGCTTGGCAAGCTTGCGGCAAATGTCCACCACGGCAGAGTCACGGCGGCTACCGGTAGCTTGACCGTTTTGAGGTGAGGGCAGGAATGAACCTGTGTGTGCGACGATGACGACTGGACGTTGCGCCATGGTGTCACCTACTGGTGCATAGGCATCAAACACCAACGAATCCACCGTGGGACCACCCGTGATGACTGTGATGTTGGATGCATAGTAGATGTTTTGCGTTGTCGAAACAGTCGAAAACACCTCTGAAAGATAGCGCTGCGCGCTCACTGGCACTGCAGCTACCATCAACGCCAAAAAGGCTGTAAACAGTAAGATTTTCTTCATACTAAATGGATATTGATTCACTAATAACTTTAAGAACTTGGATAAACTCATTTTTTAGATTGCAGGTGATCAAGCTCAACCAAAGCCGAGACATAAGCCAATCGCCCGATGTAAGGACCACCATATACTTGGAGTGCCTGCTTATTCAGGATATTGCTCGCACCGATCTTGAAGGTCGTATGGATCTTCTGCACCTTCTTATTTACCTGCCCATCAAGCAACCAATAAGTCGGCACAAAACCAGTGAACTGCGGCGAACCCTGGAACTCAAAACCCTGCACATATTTGAAGTTGAAATTGAACCCGAGGTCCCTGATCGTCTTCTCTCCGATGGTCAGGGGAATGTTACGTCCACCAAAACCGACATTGAACTTGTGCTGTGGCGTGTTAAAGGCAGGAATGATCGGGTCATCGACTGCCAATTTGTTCAACACGTTCCAGGAGTAGTTCGCATTCAGCATGTAATACTTCTTGAAATAGTAGTTGGCACCGATGCTGAAGCCCTGCGTGGTCACGATGTTGTTGGAGTTGGCGGCGACGCGGTAAACGCGATTGAGGGTCGCGAGGTTTTGCAAGGTATCCAATGTAATGTCGGCACCGACTTGGAAGCCGATGAAGTCGCGGTAGACACTGAAATAGTAGCTTGCGTCCACAAAAAGGTGCTCAAAGAATGTTCCACGGTATCCGATCTCGGCACTTTTTACCTTTTCAGGGCGTATCGGTGCCACATCAAAATATTGGAGTGAATCTGGCTTTTGTGTATCGTAGAAACTGTACAATGAGGGAATTGTAACCAGGTTTTCCCTCCCATTGACGTTGCCCACGAGGATTGCGCGGCCTACATTGTAATAGAGGTATTGCTCAGAAAGCGTCGGGTTGCGAATCGCCGAGTTGAGCGCGAATCGCAAGACATGGTCGGCCTTCACAGCATAGACCGCCGAGAAGGCTGGGGACACCAAGAAATTGAAATTCTGGTTCTTGTCCACCCTCACTGTCGCATTCAACTTCAAGCGCTCATCAAAAAATTTCTTCTCCCCACCGACATAAGCTCCTGCTTCCCGGTTGATGATGCGCACGCCACCCGTATCGCTGAAAATCGTGCCTTCTGAGTTCGGCATATACACCCGCACGTTGCCACCGACAGTGACCTCCATGAATTTAGGCTGAAACTTGTATTCGCCCTGTGCATGCCAGAGTTTGGACTTGTCAAAAAAGCGTGTGCCGCCCTCGGTAAACGCAGTGCGACTCGTGATATCGGCCTTGACTGAGTCAAAGGCCGCCGTGCCCGGCTCAAAACGGTCAAGCGTGCCATTGGCGCGGCCATTGTTCGCATAGTCGCGTGCCATTTGATGCCACACGCGCAGCGAGTCCTGATTGGCAGCCAAAACTGCATCCAAGGCGGCATAGTCGTCTGTCCAAGGCGGGGTAAATGATGGATAGCCAGGAAGTGCCTGCACCTTGCCCACGATGCCCCCGGGGATATAGCCCGGCTCGGTCGAGCTCAAACCTGTCCAATAGTTGCGGTAGTCTTTGCTCCACTCATAATCGCTCTTGGCCGCGTTTTGCAGCATGAACGCGGTAAACACGGCGTCGTAGCTCTTGCCTGCGTCCTCTGCGGTATAATAGGTCCGCACAAAATACTTGCCTTCTTTTTTCAGCTCCAGGCGGTGCTGGAAAAAGAGGATGTCTTTCAAGCTGTAACGATTGTCGCCTTGGTAAACGGTGGTTCCCGTGCCAAAATTGCTACCCGCGATGAGCTCGGCGCCTTTCAGAATCTTGAAATGCAAGGAGCCAGAGAGCTTGAGGTTGTGGGTATTGTAGTCCACGACTTGGCTTTCTTGGTAGCCGTCGCGATGCCAG
>JANPHP010000337.1:0-16383 GCA_031424495.1 Bacteroidota bacterium
TGATCTTGCCGTCCTTGACGAGGTCGGCAATCAGTTTGGTGACTTTGGCGTCGGCGGCGCGCTCGGCGATCGCATTGTCTTTGCGCTTGCCAGCGTTGATGTGGTAAGGTGGCACGACCGAGACGGTCTTGTCACCGACCACGACCTGGATGTGGCTGAAGTCGCTGAAAAACTGATCGAGTTTGGCACCTGTGGAGCCGGTCGTCTGTGCGGCAGGCGCAGCCGGCGTTTTGCCTGGGGCGGCTGGCGTTTTGGCGGGCGTGGCGGGCGTTTTTGCGTCCTTGGGCTTGTCGGCGGCTTTGGGTGTGAGCAGGTCCAGAGCTTTGGAAAGCTCACTTCCAAAGACCATGGAGTCGCCAAGCTCGCTGCGCAAGTCGTTGGTAAGCTCCTTGCCATATTTCTTTTTGTAGGCAGCTTTGAGGGCATTGATTTTGGCGGGATCCTTACCGAGCATGGTGAGCGCGGCATAGATCGCGTCCTCGTCGGTGCCGAGGCCAAAGACACCGCCAAACATGGCATCATACAAGCGCTGCGAAAGCGCATCGAAGTTGAGGCCCGCGGCTGGTGCAGCGGTCTTGGGCGCGGGCTTGTCGGTTTTTGGGGCTACGCCTTGGCCTTTGAGCAAAGCTTTAAAGGTAGTGCCGCCGGCCTCGACGAGGCCATCGGGATCTTTCCAGCCCAGGACCTTGCTTTGGAATTCTTTGATGAAGCCGATCGTTTTAGGGCCGACGTCAGGGGTATTGGTGAGGGCGTAGCCTGATTTGATGAGGAGTCCTTTCACCACGAGGGCGTCTGCGGGATTGTTTACGCCGCCTGCACCTACACTTGCGCTGATGCTCGTGGGCGTGGCTCCAGCGCCTGCGTTGCCACTCGCTGTCTTGGGATCGGCTTTGACCTCTGGCTTCGGGTTTTTGGGGTCTGGCGTCGGTTCGGCTCCTCCGGGCTTACCGCCGGTGATCGCTTTGGAATTGCCTGCAGGGATGGTTCCTGCCTCGGCTGGCCAATATTTTTTGACGCTTTTCATCACCGAGATCAGCGTGTCGGCATAGTCGCCGGCAGTTGCATAACCGGCTGCTGCCACGGCACGCGCAAAGTCCTCGGGCGTGGTGGTGTTGAATGCGCCAGCGTAGCGTTTGTTTTTGATGAGGAATGAAGAGTGGTCGGCAAGCCCCTCCTCGACAGTGTCGTAATCCCTGAAGTAGTCCTTGACTTTGTATTTGTATTTGCCGCTGTCGAGCTTCGTGATGCTGATGACTTCGGGGAACTTGTCGCCCTGCTTGTCATCGTTGAAGTACTCGGTGGTGACCACGAGTTGCTTCTTTCCTTTCCAGCTGCCGCCAGCTTTGATACCAAACAAGGCATTGCCGATGGCTTTTTCGCCCCAGCCTGATTCCAAGGCGCCCTGAGCGAGGGTGAACAAAGCAGGGATGCCGTCTTTGCTTTCCAAGGCGACGGCGCTTGCGGCAAACTTGGCTACAAATTGCTCCTGCTTGTTGAGCGGCTTTTTGTCGGCTGCGGGGGCAGCCTCTTTTTTCTGAAGTGGAGAGGTGGTCAGTGCAAAGGCTGGCGCCGAACTGACGGCGGTGCCATTTTCCTTTTCCGACTCATGCTCTGTAGTTTGGGTTGAAGTTTCCTTCTTCTGAACAGGATCTTTCATCTTGGTGGCGATTGATTTTAGACATAGACATTAACAACATCCCCGATGGCGTCGGGACCTTGGCAAAAAGGCTGTCCAAAATAGTATTTTCAGCGGTCAAACGCAACAATATCTTTATCCGTTGCGCTCCTCCAGTACCACCTTTTCAAAATCGATCGGTTCGCCCAACAACCTTGCGCCGTTCTCACTATAGGTTTGGGTCACATCAGTGAGCATCGCGCTGAGGGTACCTCCTTGGGTGATGTGGGCGGCGAGCAGCGGATGACGTTGCAGGTAGTTAATCAACTTAGGAGGCACGACTTCATTTTGAGCGATGATGTCGACCGATTGCGGCAAGATTTCCTCGAGAACAGGCCCAAACAAGGGGTAATGGGTACATCCTAAGATGAGGCTGTCGATTTGATCGGCGAGCAGCGGAGCGAGGTATTCTTCCAAGATTGGCTTGGAAAATCGAATGCCGTCGTTTTCAGCAAGTGGCACTAGGAGCGGCGTGGCAACAGCGCTGAGTTTGATTTCAGGATTGACCTTGCCGAGTTCTTCGTTGTATGTGCGGGAATGGATGGTGAATGCCGTCCCGATCAAGCCAATGCGGGTATGACCAGTTTGGAGCGCAGCCTCGATCGTGGGCACGATCACACCCAGGATGCGTCGATCGGGATAATGGGATGGCAAAAATTCTTGTTGCAGGCGGCGCAGGGCGTTTGCACTCGCCGTGTTGCAGGCGATGATCACGAGCGGGCAACCCCGAGAGAAAAGGTATTCGACGGCCTGGGTCGTGAAGTGCAAAATGGCCTCTGCCGAGCGCGGGCCGTAGGGCACGTGCAAGGTGTCGCCGAGGTAGAGCAGGTCATACTGCGGCAACGCCGCCCTGAAGGCCTTGGTCATTACCAAGCCGCCGAGTCCTGAGTCAAAGATTCCGATCGGTCCTGTTGCTTCCATTGGGTTTCAATATTGTGCCATTCAGCTGAAACAAAAAAAGGATGCAAAATGAAATCCAAAAGGAAGACATTTTGCATCCAGCAATTTAGATCCCGCAATTACTCGACAGCGATGCCGAGCTTTTTTGCGATCAGGGTTGTGACGTTGTCGCTCTCCTTGCCATAGAGGATGCTGGGAATGCCAGACCCGACAGCTTGGTTCAGGATATAGGTGTAGCCACCTTCCTTTGCGACAGCATCAATGGCACCTTGCATCTTGTCTTGCACAGGTTTGAGCAAGGCCATGCGACGGGTCATGAGCTTATCCTCGGCATCTGCGATGCCTTTTTGCACTTCGCCTTCGAGTCTCTGCAATTCAGCAGTGGCCGCTTTTTCCATTTCTGGGGTGAGTGGCTTACCCGACTGCTTGTATTCCATGAACTCTTGGAGTTTCTGCTGGTAATACTTCTGCTTGACCTCTAGGGTCTTGCTGATAGCTTCTTCCAGCTTGCCCAATTCGGTCTCGATGGCTTTGGTCTGCGGCATGTATTGCAAGATGAGCTCCACATTCGTGTAGCCGATCTTGACAACTTGTGCACTTGCAGCCTGGCTCACCACGAGCAGCAGGAGTATGAAAATGTATTTTTTCATCTTGTATTCTCTAAGTGTTGGCTTGTGGGGTGGATGGGCCTCCCCGACATCGATGCGAGGCATCCGAGCTTATTGGCCTGGTGCGTCTGGGTATTTCAAGCCAAGCTTGGTGAAGAGCTGCTTGGTGATGTCGGCCTCGTCGGGACCATACAAGATGGTCGAGACGCCTGCACTCGTGGTCTGGTTCAGGATGTAGGTGTAGGCGCCAGCGACAGCCACCTCATCGATCGCTTTTTGCAACTTGGCGAGCACGGGCTCCAAGAGTGCTTGACGCTTGGCTTGGATGTCATAGTCGGCATCTTGGGCCAGCTTCTGCACTTCTTCGTCGAGGCGCAACAGCTCTTTCTCGGCAGCCTCTTGAAGGGCTGGTGTTGGGAAGCCATTGGGCCGCTCCCTTACGTCCAAGTATTCCTGGTATTTGGCCTTTACATAGTCATCCTTGACCTTGATTTTGGCTGCGAGTGATGTTTGGTAACGCTCGAGCTCTTTTTCCATTGTCTTGGCTTCTGGCATGTTGCCCAGCACAACCTCAAGGTTGGTGTAGCCGATCTTGACTTGGGCTTGTGCGGCAAAGCTGGTCATAAATACCAGCAGCGCAGCCAACATCATGTTTTTCAATTTCATCGTATCAAAATTTGCGTGCAAAGATAACATTTTCTCTTTGGGGCATGGTTGCCCATTGATTCTTCAATTCAATAAGGGTGCCAATTATTTTTTGAGGCCCAATTTGATAATCACATCGTCGGTGCGGTCAAAGGCCGCATTGCTGTAGAGGATGCCAGAATTGGCAGCTTTGTCGAGGATGATATCCAGTTTGCGGTCAGCAGCGACCTTTTCCACAGCATCATAGACCTTGTCTTGAATCGGTTTGATCTTATCGTCCTGCACTTTGTACAGTTCGCCATCGTAACCAAACTTTTTCTCTTTGTACTCTTTCGCCTTGCGCTCAGCCGCCATGATATCTTCTTGGCGTTGCTTTTTGATGTCTTCAGGCAGCAACACTTCTTCTGCTTGATAGTCCTTGTACATCTTTTCGATGTCGGCATACATGCCCTCAAGTTCTTTCTGCCATTTCTGGCTCAATTGGTCGACCTCTTGCTTGGCTGCTGTGTATTCCTCCATCTTTCCCAAGATGAACTCGGTGTCGACGTAGCCAAATTTTTGGGCTTGGCCCGCTGTGGCGCAAGCCACAATCAAAATCATTGTTCCAATAAACCGCTTCATGCAGAGTTGCTTTTAGAATTCTTGACCAATAAGGAAAGTAAATTGGCTACCGTTGGGTTTGGTGGCTGAGGAGTTGACCTTGTCAAATCCATAGCCCCAGTCTACACCCAGCAGACCGACCATCGGCAGCATCACACGCAGGCCTACGCCGGCGCTACGCTTGAGCTCAAAAGGTTTGAAGTTTTGGAAGCCCATCCAAGAGTTGCCAGCCTCAGCAAATGTCACGACCCAGATCGGCGCAGATTGGTTGAGCGTAATCGGATAGCGCAATTCCAAGGTGTACTTGTTGTAGATATTGCCACCGATTGGCTGCGTTGGTTTCGGATTGGCTTCGGTAGGCTCTGGGAGCGGACCGATCGAGTTGTCTGGATAACCACGCAGACCTACATATTCCCATCCATAGAAGTTGAACGAGCCCAAACCGCTGCCACCCATGTAGAAGCGTTCAAATGGTGAGATGCCGTAGCCAGGATTGTAGCTGCCGAGGTAGCCATACTGTACTTTGGGCTTCACGACCAGATTTTTGAAGATCTGGAAATACCAAGTCGAGGAAAATTTCCATTTGTGGTACTCCAAAAACTTAAAGCGTTGCGCATCGCTCACTCCCGTGAAGTCGGTCTCACCTTTGATTGTACTGTAAGGTGGTGTCGCCTCCACTGAGAAGTTCATCGTGGCGCCGCTACGCGGGTAGATCGGGGCATCGATACTCGTGCGATCGACTGAAAACCTCGCCGACAAGATGTTGATGAAGGCATCACCAAAGCTCAAGGAGTTGAAGCCTTGGCTGCCGTTTTTGATGTCGTAATACTTGTAGTTGAGGGAGAAATAGGCCTTGAAAAAGTCATCCGGCCACTTCAAACGCATGCCATAGTCGAGTCCGCCGCCGATGGTTTTCATCTTGAAACCTGTCGATGGACTGGAGTTGATGGTATAGGAGACGCTGGCGCCCAATGAGTTGGGCTTTTTGCCGCCGAGCCAAGGCTCCACAAACGAGACGCTGTAGTTTTGCCAACCCACGCCATTCATTTGCACGGCTAGGTTCATCTTTTGCCCATCGCCCGATGGCACAGGACTCCATGCTCCTTTTTTAAAGAATCGCTTGGTGCTGAAATTGTTGAAGCCCAGCTGTACCGTGCCCACAAATCCGCCGCCGATGGTATTGCCTTGGGTATCCTTGATGCGGCCACCCCAACCACCCTGTACCTGCAACTGATCGCTCGGCTTCTCCTCGACGACATACTTGATGTCTACCGTGCCAGTGACGGGATCGGGAATCGGCAGCACTTGCAAGTTTTCTTGGTTGAAATAGCCAAGGTTCAAAATCTCACGTTGTGAACGGATCAAATCTGCTCGGCTGAATTTCTGTCCCGGCAATGTGCGCAATTCCCGCAGGATCACGTAGTCGCTAGTCTTGGTATTGCCCTCGATGATGATCTTGCGAATGCGGGCTTGCGGGCCTTCAAACATGCGGAACTCGAGATCGACAGAGTCACCGACGACGGCAACCTCGACGGGCTCGACGCTGAAAAAGAGGTAACCATCGTCGAGGTAGAGTCCCGACACGTCGCGGCCCGATTGGTCGCCGTGGAGACGGGCGTCGATGAGTTCAGAGTTGTAGACTTCGCCTTTCTCAATGTTCAAGATGCGCTTGAGAGAGTCGCTGTTGTATTTGAAGTTGCCGACAAAGTCGATGTTGCGGATGTAGTATTGGTTGCCCTCGATCACCTTGAGCTCGATGTCCAATGTCTTGGAATCAAACATATAGGTGCTGTCAAATGTGATCTCGGCGTCGCGGTAACCGTTGTTGCGGTAGAATGCGATGAGATTGCTTTTGGCCTCGTCAAATTTCTTGGGCAGGTATTTGCTGCGTGCCCACACCCGCCACCACAACTTTTCCTTGACGGTTTTCATTTTGGCTTTGAGGCGCTTGTCGCTGAAGTCCTGATTGCCTTCGATCTTGATTTCGTTGATCTTCACTTTGGGGCCTTTTTTCACGGTCATATAGACCTTGACGCCCCCAGCCATGTCATTGTCGGTCTCTACAGCCTCAAACGTGACGTCTGTATTGTAGTAGGCCTTTTCCATGTAGTAGTTTTCGATCACACGGCGGGCACGGCGTTCTTTTTCCGCATTCCAAATGGTACCGCGCAAGAAAAAGTTCATTTTTCCTTTGAGGTCGTCGGCTTGGCTCTTGGTTACATCACCTTTGAAAGCAAATGAGCTGATGCGCGCACGCTCTACGACTTTGATGAGCAGGAATACTTTGTCATCGACGACATTTTCTGCCGTGATCGTGATGTCGGAAAATACTTTTTGCTCCCACAATTGCTTCATCGCCTTGGGGATCTCCGTGCCGGGCAGGGTGACTTCTTGCCCGAGGCTGAGTCCTGAGTGGATGATGACGGAGTTTTTGCTGGTGTATTGGGTCCCTTCCACGTCCAATCCGCCGATCGTATAGGTCTGCGGGTTGTCATAATCGTTTTGTGCTTGAAGTGTCAAGCAGCCAAAAAGGAATCCCAAAAGGGCCAGTGCTATTTTTTTCATAGGGAATTCAATTGTTCGCTGATCATACCAAATCTTCTTTCCCGGTGTTGGTAATCGTAGATGGCCTCTAGGAGGTCTTCGCGTGTAAAATCGGGCCAAAACTTTTGTGTGATGTAAATCTCGGTGTAGGCGAGTTCCCAAAGCAAAAAATTGGAAATGCGAAACTCTCCAGAGGTGCGAATCATGAGTTCCGGATCGGGCAAGAAGCTGGTCGTCATCTGACTGCGCAGATCTTGCTCGGTGATCTCACCAGGAGCGATCTCACCGGCTTGCACCTTTTGGGCGAGCTTATTCACCGCAGTAAGAATGTCGTTGCGTCCGCCATAGCTCAGGGCGAGGGTGAGCACCATCCCAGTATTTTGGGCGGTGAGATCCATCGCTTGGTTCAGTTCGCGCAGGGCACCCTTGGGGAGATCCTCAAGATTGCCGATTGCACGTAGCCGCACCTTGTTTTCCATGAGTGTAGGCACCTCCTTGCGGATTGTGCCCACCAGCAACTCCATGAGCGCGCGCACCTCGAGTTTGGGCCGCTTCCAATTTTCAGTGGAAAAAGTAAACAGGGTCACATAGCCCAGATTGAGCTCTACGCCGATCTCCAATACCTCACGCACGGCTCTGAGAGCCTGCTTGTGGCCAAAGATTCTCACATTGCCCTTTTGCTTCGCCCACCGACCGTTGCCATCCATGATGATAGCGACATGGCGGGGAAGCCGTTGCAGATCAATATGCTCTTTCTTACTTCCCATGCAAAAAACAGAGGGCCAAGTTACGAAAATCTTCTGTAAACCGAAGGGTATTTACGATTGCACCCTCCACTTGATAAGACTCAGTGGCTGAGCCACTGCCTCGCATACACATATCACATTCCATTGTTGCATATTCCACGAGACTGCCAAAAAAGCCAAAAAGCGTATTGGCACATCACCAATACGCTTTTTGTATTTTGATATTTTATATCAGCGAAACTTGGGGCAAATGACCCAGTCAAGGATATAGGTAGCCGATACCATGGAGAGCAGGTACCAGTCACTTTGCGTTCTGTCGCCGCGGATACCGTTCCAAAACTCGCCGCCTTGTGGGTAGATCGAGCGGTCAATGCGGTCGCTCAAGATGGCTGCTGTCTCGCCATCATTTGCACGCAATTGATCGACGTTCACATAGTTGCCGCTCACGTCATCGATGTAGTCGGTAAAGGTTTTGCGCAAGCCAAGCTCGGCGTTGAGGTCGATTTTGTCGGTAAGCTTGTAGCGGATACCGACACCAAAAGGAATGCTCAACTGCACCAACTTGTAAGGTGTGGGGCAAGGGAAGTTGGAAGCATCGCGGTAGATTTGGCCTTGGTGGCAATCAGGCATGTTTTGGCCTTCGGTGCCGAGTGGCTGCAGGTCGACCCAGTCATTGCCCAATTTGGCTTGTGGATTGAAGGCAAAGACGCCAACACCACCAAAGATATAAGGAGAGTATTGTGGACGGTACATGAACTTCCTGTCGTTTGCGAAGAACTCGTAGACGAAGGTCACCGAGGCCTCTGTAATTGGGGAGCGGAAGCTCAGGTTGCGGCGAAGACGTGGCACGTCACGCGCTGCTTTTGCATCGGATGCCTTCATCCAGCCTTGTGCAAGCATAAGCCTTACAGACATGTGTGGATGAAACTTGTAGGCGCCGATAAAACCAAGACCTGGCTTGGTAAATTTCAGCGTAAAGTTATCGTCAAGGTCGCCTTTGTAATTGGTGGCGCCCATGCCAACCCCCACATAGAAGTATCTCGTCCTCAACTGTGCGCTGGCAGTTGTGAAGCCGACGCAAAGTGCAACCAACACAAATAGGTACTTAACAGATTTCATAGTAAGCAGCATTTTACTTATTAAACTTATCAGGTAAACCGTCAAACATCTAGCAATCACTCCAACAAATATAGTCAATCCACTCAAAAACAAAAACTTATTCACACTTTTTTAAAAGTAGGAAAAGCCTCTTTTCCAACCCGCCCTTTGGCTTCTCAACTATACGACCGATTTCAGTACTACCTTGATAGAAGATAAAGGTAGGGATTTTTTCAATTCCTGCACGCGCCGCCAAGTTTTTTTCATCCTTTTTGGTGGTGTCCACCGAGATGATATCCACTTGATCGATCGGCAACTTGGATTTCAGGTCAAAAAAGCGCGGTACCCACTTTTTGCTGTCGCCGCAATAGCATCCCAAAAACAACTGAACGTTCAGATTTTCCTTGAGCGAAATGGTCTTCAACGAATCCAACCATTTTTCATTGGGCTTGTATTTGGGGTCGCTAAACTGTTCCCAATGACACTCCTTTTGAAATGTCTGATAATCGTAATACCCTACGAGGTATTGCTTGTCTTTGCAGCCAAGGATCACCAAACAAGCCACCAATGGCCATATCAACAATGTTCTTTTCATGTGCATTCACCTCGTCCAGTGAGGAATCACTGGCAAATTAGGAGATTCTTAGCAAATTCCACGGGGTAACAAATTCTACCATTGCCCGCCGTCATCTTGCAAAATCAATGGCGATCCATACATCAGCTCATGCGCTCTTTCCAGTTGCGCTTGTCGCTGCCCCACATGAGGCTGCCCCTGAGCGTGTCCAAGTAATTGCCCGATTGTACGCGCACCATTTTCACGGGCTCTTTGCTCTTGCGGATCGCGATCTCGACATTGTCGTTCACGGGTACCGTGCGCGCGTCGAGCGAGATCATGGCCCGCCCCGTGCGGGTCTCGAGGCTGAAGGAGATCACGCAGTCGTCGGCCAGGATCATGGGCCGCACGGTGAGCGAGTGCGGCGCGACCGGCGTGAGCACGAGCGACTTTGCATTCGGGTGAATGATCGGGCCACCGCATGACAGCGAGTAGGCCGTGGAGCCGGTCGGCGTGGCGATGATGAGCCCATCTCCCCAATAGGAATTCAAAAACTCGCCATTGATATAGGTGTGCACGGTGATCATCTCATTGCTCTCGCTCTTGTGGATCGTGAAATCATTGAGCCCGAAATTGTATTCCCCAAAAATCCCTGTGGGCGAGCTGTCGATCTCGATGCCCCACCGCAGATCGATGCGGTACATGTCTTTCATGATCTCGGTCGTCGCCGCAAAGAGATGCTCTTGCGTGACCGTTGTGAGAAAACCAAGGCGCCCAAAATTGACCCCCAAGACAGGCAAGAGGCCGCGCACGACCATGGCCGTGTTGAGAAATGTGCCATCACCCCCAAAACTGTAGGCAAAATCACATTCCTCTAAATCGGCAGTATCGGTGAGAATGAAGGGTGCGATCACATCTGCCCATTGTGGAAATGCACGCTCGAGCTCCTCGGCATAGCGGTAATGCACAAGGTAAGTGACCTTTTTCTCCTTGAGAAATGCGAAAAAACGCCCCAGAAAACCGAGGTCGGTGCGCTCTGTAATTCGGCCAAAGATTGCTAGTTTCATTGAATGGACACGAGTGTGCTGATGTAAATACCGCCGCCGCCCAATAGGTTACGGCTATACTCGACCCGCAACAAAAAGTCGTAGATCGTGATGAAATTGATCCCGGCCCCGTAACCCAACAGCAACTTATTTTTCAGGGTATTGTCCTGATTGTTGAATGTCCAGTCACGCACATAGCCAGCATCGCTGTAGGCACTAAGATACAGCCCCAGCGGCAAATCGCGGAACTTTTGAAACGGAATCCATTTGAGGTGGGCAAAATGGTAGGGAATGATGCCAAATTTCCACTCAGCATTGGTCAGGTTGATGAAGGAGCCGTCGATTACATAAGGCTCATACCCGCGCAAAAAGCTCCCAAAGCCCACAAAGTATTTGTCAAAATAGGGAATGCGATTGCCCAGCAACAAAAAATTCTGGGTGCCATAGGCAAAATTCCAACGCTTGCTCAGGGCGATATGGTGGGAAAATGATGCGGTGACCTTGGCAAATTGGGTATTGCTGATGCCGGGCAGACCGTAGGCCCTCATGCTCGCCCCATACTTGTAGCCCGACAAGGGAAAACTGCGGATGTCGCGCTGATCATTCACATAAGACAGGCCCAGACTTGGATAATTTGTGCGGGTCGCATGATCGGGCAGGTAATCGGGATTGAAATAGCTGATACTGTCATTGAGCCTGAAATACTGATAGGCTATCGTGCCATGGATCATCTTGCGGGCGCTCAAGCGCTTGCTCAGCACAAACTGCGCGGTATAGCTCTGCCGCATGCGGTGGTCGTGCAATCGGGCGAGTTTGAGGCGGGCACCCTCTGTGCTGTAGCCGATCTCTTTGTCGTTGATGAAATAAAATGATGCCGTGCCATCGATCTTGGCCTGGGGAAAGAGAAACGGACGTTGGTACTGCGTGGAAATGATCTGCTGATAGCCATTTTGGACATAGACATAACCCTTGTCATTCCAACCGCTCATGTTTTGCCAGTCCACACCGATTCCATACACAAGGCGATCGAGGTCCTTGTCTCGCCACCACTCGTTGAATGTACGCTCGAGCAATGACACAAAGGGCGTAGGCCAGACATACCAACGCTCCTGCACGCTCACGCGCACGACGATGCTGCCTTCGCCGATCTCGTTGGCGAGCTCCACCGAGGTAAAGATGCCGAGGTTGTAAATATTGCTTTTGTTGACCTTGTTGAGGGCCTCAAGTTCTTGGAGCTCGATCGTGTCGCCGACCTGAAAGGTCATTTGGCGGGTGATGACCAGTGGCTTGGTTTTTTTCACGCCCTCCACCACGATGCTGTCTACCCGCATGCGCTGCGCGTGCAGCGCCGACGCGCCCACGAGGAAGAGCAAGAGGATGAGCAGCGGCCTAGTCATGCCCCAATTTCGCCAAAAATTCGGCTGCTACAGCGGTCGGATCATCCGACATGCAAAAAGCAGACAAGATCGCCACGCCGTGTGCCCCGGCTGCCAAGACCTCGGGCACATGCTGCAACGCGATGCCGCCGATGGCGATCACCGGCCAAGGCGATGCTGCACAGATCGCAGCCAAGCCATCCAAGCTCAGGTCGGGCAGGCCCGTGGACTTGCTGCGCGTGCCATAGACCGGCCCCACGCCGATGTAGTGGATGGGCGCTCCGTCGAGCGCCGCAAGCTCTGCCAGTGAATGCACCGTCGCGCCGATGACCACATCAGGCCCCAGCAGAGCCGCAGCCGCCTTTGGATCACCATCCTCGCGTCCCAAGTGCAGGCCTTGCGCATTCAATTCACGCGCCAGGGCCACGCTGTCATTCACTATCAGGCAATTGTTGGTTACGTGTGCGTGTCGGGCGATGGCTTGCGCCTCTGCCAGGTCTTGCACTGGGTCAAACCGCTTGTTGCGGTATTGCACCGCGCATCCGCCTGCGGCCCAGGCCAGCTGCGCCAACTGCATGTGCGTGTAACGCGCTTGCAGCACCGTGTCTGTGATCACATGTAAGCGGGGAATGCGCAACATCGTGGCCGGCGATGGGCTCAAGGATTGAGGTAGCGCAAGAGATTCTCGTAGCGCTCACGGTAGTCGTCGAGCTGCTCGGTGTCAAAAATCACCATTGAAATCTCGTACTCAAAGCGCTCAAAGGTGCTGATCACCCGTGACAGCTCACGGATGTTGAGCTTCAGGGTCACGAACAGCTTGCCTGCCTCGGCGGAATTGCCCACCGAGAGGCTCATGATCTTGGCGTCGTTGCTCTCGCAAATGCGCCCGATTTCAGATATCGAATAGCTATTGTAAGGCACGCTCAATACGATCACGCCGCCGGGCTCCTCTACATTCAAAAATTCTGCCGCACGCAACACGAGGTCGTGTTTCGTGATGGCACCCATATAGGTATTGTCGCGGGCATGGAGCACAGGCAGCACGTCGAGCTTCATGATGCTCGCCATCTTGAGCACATCGTAAAAATGGCTGTCTTCATGGACAAAAGTCTGCTCGGGGATGCTGAGCCTGATCGTCCCGATCGCCTCGTCATCCATCTCAGACTCTAGCAGGTCTTGCTCGGAAATAATGCCGAGCAGCCGTTCATGATTCACCACCGGTAGTTGTGCAACCTTGAATTCTCCCATCCACTCAAGCACACGCGTTGCGCTGTCACTGGTTTTGACAGAGGGCACGGTGTCGGTGATGAGGTTCTTGGCCAGCAGCACTGTTTATGCGGATTGAAGTGAAGGGTAAATGCGGTTGAGAAACTGGTTGAGGATCACATTAAAATCCTCGGGCTGCTCCATCATGGCAGCATGGCCGCAGCGGTCGATGAAGCGCAGCTCGGCCTGTGGCAGCAAGCGGTGAAACTCGTGGGCCACGTGGGGCGGGGTGATGTTGTCGTTGAGGCCCCAGACGAGTAGGGTCGGAATGCGCACCTTGCCGAGCTCTTCGCTCAAGTTTTGGTGTTGTGCATCGCGGGCGATCTTGAGGATGCGCAGCGTCATGTAGTTGTCGTTCACCATCTCAAACACCTCGTCGATCAGCTCCTTGGTCGCAGTCTCGGGGCTGTAGAATGTATATTCCACGCGCTCCTTGATGTATTTGATATTGCCACGGCGGGGAAATGTGCTGCCCATGCCCGACTCAAAGAGTCCGGAGCTGCCGGTGAGCACGAGTGCGTCGACCTTGTGCAGGTTGGCCATGGAGTAGACGAGGCCGATGTGGCCGCCGAGGGAGTTGCCGAGGATCGTGCAGCGCTCGATCTTCTTGAACTTCACAAAGCCATCGATAAACTCGGCGAGGCCCACGATCGAGGGCTTCACATTCGTTTTTGCGACGATGGGCATGAGGGGAATGAGAACCGTAAAACGCTTGGAAAAGGCCTCCACAACTGCCTTCCAGTTGCTCAGCGCTCCAAAAAGACCATGCAAAAGCATCAGCGGCGGACCGCTACCCTCTTCGACATAATCATAGCCGCCTTCATTTTTTACCTGGATATCCATGCTTTCAAATGCCTTCCACTGGAGGTCGGCCCGGTGATCAAATGCAAACGACGGGTGGCGGCACAAGCCCGAGATTCACCCATCCGTGGCAAAATTAGAGAAATCATGCGGATTTACCAGATGTCAAACTTTTTGCAGGAAGATTGTGGTGAAAGTGGGGTTGCTACTGACGAATCAGGGATTGGCCGATCGGGTCTTGCAGCCGAATGTATAGCAAATCTCAAAACTGAGCCGCGCACTCGCCTCTGGGTTGTATGGCGTATCCAAAGTCGAGCGAAACATCGGCGTGCAAGCCAGGTAGGCGCTTGCGCGGGGAGAGATTCGGCCGCCGTTTTTGAAGATAAATGCATAGCCGACATTCACCTCCGGCCCGAGTGATCCGCCCGTGCGAATCTGTGAAAGGCGGTCCTTGTAGGTCACATGCACATATTCATGCAATTCTTGGTCTATCCAGTCCAGCCGATAGTTGCCGATCGCGCCAGATGCGATCAAGACATTGAGGCCTAGCCTCACGTCCAAATGCTCCAGCAGTCGCAATTTGAATCCTGGGGAAATGCGCGTGTAAAACAGGGTCAAGTCCACCGTCGCTTCCTTCTGTTTTCTTGTATTGTAGTAGAAATAATTGTGGTCATAAAGCTCGACACCGATCTCTGGCGCAAAAAAGACATGGTCGACAAGCCTGAAATCGCCGCCCACGCCCAAAGTCGCATAGGTCTGCCACCGTCTGAAGTCGCTGGCATAGGGGTCGCCGTATTGGACGATGCCGCGCCACTCGCCGATGCCGGCGTGAATGGTGAATTGGGGTTTTTGGGCCTGGACGCAGTTGCAGAGCAGCAAGAACCAAAACAAGGAAAAGAGGATGCGTTTCATTCGATCAAAAGGTTATTCGGTCGCAAAAAGGTATTTTCATCATATTCCCCGACAAATTCACATCCATCGGTCTCCACGTAATCCAGCCATTCGCAGAAAAGCCACCGCAAATCATCTGTTTTACTCTGGAATCACATAACCCACGCCCAGCCCCACCCGAGCGATGCGCGGGTTGTAGGGCGTATCAAAATCCGATTTGAAAATGCCGTTGATGCCCAGCATCCCCGACAGCCGAAAACTCAGCCCTGACTCCTCTGGCAAATGAAATCCGAGGCACAACTCAGGGCCGACGACCAGTGCGTTGCAGATGCGGGAGAAGTCATTTGTATAGCGCACAATTTTACGCGACCCGGTTGTAACGTAATAGGTACTAACCTCATATTCGCCAAGAGCAAATATCGATCCCATGATGCTCACTCCGGCACGAATCGAAAAAAAACTGGCCGGCCGCAACGTGATCCCAGGAGATATGCGAGCATAGAACAAGGCAAGATTGGAATTGACATCGCGACTGTCCTTGGTGCTGGTGTATTCCATTTTCAAACCATAGTACTCCAGTCCTATCTCTGGCGAAAAGTACACCTTCTCAGCGATCTTGTAGGCCACGCCCAAGCCAACTCCTGTCTGCGCTCGAGCCCAGCGACTATTGCTGGCATAGGGGTCGGGGTTGCGCACATAACCAAACCATGGCCCGACATCGAGGGTGAGGCTGAATTGGGGTTTTTGGGCTCCTGCTGATGTCGCCATCAGCAGGAGCATGAGTACTAGGATGTTTCGATTCATTTTGGTGGTGGTTTATGTTCAATCTGATTTGCGTTGCGGCAGGGTATAGCTCACTTCCAGGTGTAACTTGGCCATGAGCGGATTCACGGGCGGATGTGGGAGGCCTTCGAATGCGGGAATCAGGCCGAGAAAACCATTGAGGCGTGTACTCAGCGCACTACCCCGACCCAACGCAAATCGGTAACCCACGGCAAGCGTAGGCCCGACATTTGCAGCCGCACGGATACGCCCAAAGCGGCTGGTATAGGTTGTCAGTTCATAGGACCCAGAAGGTAGTTTCCAAGTCATCTTGAACGATCCAACTCCACCCGCCGGCAGGAAAACATCAACCCCAGCCCGCAAAAACAGCCCTTTCAGCAACCCTATCTTGAGGGCAGGCGCCAAACGGATGGATCCCAACCAAACGTCAGCGATGGTTATTGCCGAGGGTGAATGAAGGGCACCACCCAAGTATTGATATTGTTGTTCCTCATATCCGACTTCCGGGGCAAACGACAAATGTTCCTTCCAATGAAAATCGAGGCCACAGGCCATTGCAAGGCTGCGTTGGTTTTGATGGGGTGAGAAGTCCAAGTAGGGTTCTTCGTAGGTCACAAAGGGATGCCAGAAACCACCACCGAGGGTGAGGCTGAATTGGGGTTTTTGGGCCTGGACGCAGTTGCAGAGCAGCAAGAACCAAAACAAGGAATAGAGGATGCGTTTCATTCGATCAAAAGGTTATTCGGTCGCAAAAAGGTATTTTCATCATATTCCCCAACAAATTCAAATCCATCGGTCTCCACGTAATCTAGCCATTCGCAGAAAAGCCACCGCAAATCACCTGTTTTACT
>JANPHP010000338.1:0-15276 GCA_031424495.1 Bacteroidota bacterium
CCTGCTACCTGCTACCTGCTCCCTGCTACCTCAAACCCCCCATCCCCAATTCCCCCAATCCTTCGTACATTCGTCCCCAAATTCACGAAACTCGTGCCTACGATGGAATTCAGGATAGAAAAAGACACCATGGGTACCGTAGAGGTGCCTGCTAGCCGCTACTGGGGCGCTCAAACCCAGCGCTCGATCTCCAATTTCCCGATCGCACGCGACATCAATCGCATGCCGATCGAGATCATTCGCGCATTCGCCTACCTCAAAAAAGCCGCCGCACTCACCAACCGCGACCTCGCCGGACTCTCCGATGAAAAATGTGCCCTCATCGGGCAAGTCTGCGATGAGATCTTGGCGGGCAAACTCGACGACGAGTTTCCACTCGTCGTCTGGCAGACGGGCTCGGGCACCCAAAGCAATATGAATGTGAATGAGGTCGTAGCCTACCGCGCACACGTGCTCAAGGGCGGCAGCCTCGCCGACAAGGACAAATTCATCCACCCCAACGACGACGTGAACAAGTCGCAGTCGAGCAACGACACGTTCCCGACGGCCATGCACATCGCCGCTTATAAGATCCTCATCGAGACGACGTTGCCGGGCATCCAAGCCCTGCGCGACACCCTCGCTGCCAAGTCTGAGGCCTTCATGCACATCGTGAAAATCGGCCGCACCCACTTCATGGACGCGACCCCGCTCACGCTGGGCCAAGAATTCAGCGGCTATGTCGCGCAGCTCGACCATGGCATGCGCGCGATCCGCCACACGCTCGCCCACCTGAGCGAACTCGCGCTCGGCGGCACCGCCGTGGGCACGGGCATCAACACGCCCACGGGCTATGCCCCACACGTGGCGCAAAACATCGCGCTGCTCACAGGCTTACCATTCGTCACCGCCCCCAACAAGTTTGAGGCGCTTGCGGCCCACGACGGCATCGTCGAGGCCCATGGCGCTCTCAAAACCGTTGCGGTGAGCCTCATGAAAATCGCCAACGACATCCGCATGCTCAGTTCGGGCCCGCGCGCTGGCATCGGCGAGATCTCCATCCCCGACAACGAGCCCGGGAGCTCGATCATGCCCGGCAAGGTCAATCCCACGCAATGCGAGGCCATGACCATGGTCGCGGCCCAGGTGCTCGGCAACGATGTCGCCATCAATGTTGGCGGCGCAAGCGGCCACTTTGAACTGAACGTGTTCAAGCCGATGATGATTTATAATTTCTTGCACAGCGCCCGCCTCATCGGTGACGTCTGCCACAGCTTCAACGATCGCTGCGCGAGTGGCATCGAGCCGCTGGAAGAAAACATCCGCAGAAACGTGAACAACAGCCTGATGCTTGTGACGGCGCTCAACACCAAGATCGGCTATTACAAAAGCGCCGAGATTGCCCAAAATGCCCACAAAAAGGGCCTCAGCCTCAAGGAAAGCGCCCTCGAACTCGGCTACTTGACAGCCGAGGAGTTTGACGCTTGGGTGATTCCAGGCGACATGGTGGGATTTTGAGAAGATAGGCGGCCCGTCACCATGGGGCTTTAGCGGGATGAAAGCGGCATTGCCACCTGGCATTGCCGCTTTCTGCGTTGTGGATTCATGCTTTTTTTGCACAAATCCAATGAAGAATCGTGCGCATGCCTTATCTTGAGGCCCATGTTCAAATCGATCGTCGAGATTTTTGAAAGCGGGTACTATTCATTGCCAGTACAATTGCTGGTGATGCAGATCCGTTATCAAAAATATGTGCTTGCCTGCTGGGTATTTTTCTTTCTCGCAGTCACCAACAACTTTGGGGAGATGCTCGGTCTGCCCTATTTGTTTTTGGAGCCAGAGTATTTGGGCGAATTGAGTTTTGTGAGCATGTTTTTGATTGGATGCGGCATGGGGACCTTTATCACGGCCTTCATGATTGCGACCTATATCAGCGACAGCTACCGTTTTCACTTTCTCGCAATGGAAAAGCGGCCATTTTTGGTGTTTTACACCAACAATTTGTTGCTGCCGATCAGTTTTGTTGTCGTGTATTCGATCAGTTTCATCGACTTTCAGCGCTACAACCTAGGGCATTTTGATTGGGAAATCGTTGGCAAATTGACGGGAGCCTACACAGGGATCGCCGCTGTGACGACCTTTATCGTGCTGAACTTCTTTCGCAGCAACCGCACCTTTGTCGAGGTGCTTGGCGAGACGGCTGCACGGAAACTGGCTTCGCGGAGGGTGATCGTCGAGAAGGCCCGAACTGGAATGGGTATCAAAACGCGTGTTGATTATTACATTTCTGGTTTTCTGAAGCTCAGTTCACCCGACCCCAATGAACCAGCAGAGTTTCGCAAGCTCGTAAGGGTGCTCAATCAAAACCACGGGAAGGCCCTTTTCTTGGAATTCATCCTGCTCGTCATCATCATGGGATTGGGCTTGCTGGAGCAGCGCCCGGCCTTTCAGATTCCGGCAGGAGCGAGTATTTTCTTCTTTTTCTCAGTTGTGTTGATGCTCATTTCGGCCATCATTTTCTGGTTTCGCAAGTTGGGACCGATCGCCATGCTCGTAATCGTGATGGTGTTTCTGGTATTTGACAATTTTCATTTCTTCCAGCACAAGCATCCGGCACTGGGCATGAATTATGAGATCGAGGCGGCTCCCTACACGCTGGAAAGCCTGATGAATAGCAGCACCGATGAGAATATCACCACCGACATCGCCAACACCACTCAGACGCTAGACCGATGGCTTGCCGATTACAGGGCTTTTCACGGGCCGTATGCAAAACCCAAGGCGGTGATGATTTGTACATCTGGTGGAGGTCTGCGATCGGCCTACTTCACGATGCGGGTCATGCAGCGCCTCGACAGCATCAGCAATGGCATGCTCTTGGACCACACGCGGCTCATTACAGGTGCATCGGGCGGCATGGTTGGCGCCGCCTATTACCGAGAATTGTACCTGCTGCATAAGCTGGGACAGATCGAGAATGCTTGGCTCCCGGAATACAAACACCGCATTTCCAAAGACCTCTTGAACCGCACCATTCTCAAGATCGTCACCAGTCTGGTGCTGCCGACTGCCAAGGAATGGGTGGGTGGATCGCGCTACGACAGCGACCGCGGTTGGTCTTTTGACGATCAGTTGGTCGCAAATCTGGGTGTCTTCAAGGACCGTCGCCTCGCGGAATATGTTTCCTTAGAAGAGAGCGCATTCATCCCGCAAATGATTTTTTCGCCCGTGGTGATCAATGACGGCCGCCGCCTCTACATCTCTGGAATCCCTGCAACTTACCTTACGCGCAGCTACAATTTTGATGGCACACTGGAACAGGGTGTTTCGGGCATTGATTTCAGGCGGTTTTTCAAAAAGCAGGATGCAGACAGCCTTTTGTTTGTGACTGCCTTGCGCATGAACGCATCCTTTCCGATGATCACGCCCTACATTCGGCTCCCGAGTGAACCACCTATGGAACTCATCGATGCAGGCGTAGCCGACAACTATGGTCTGGAAACCGCAAGCCGTTATTTGCGTCATTTTGCCGCTTGGTACCGCGAAAATACTTCTGGTCTGCTGCTCCTGCAGATCAGAGACTCCCGCTTGCAGTCCATGGACCTGCCCAAGTACCACAACAAAAACTTTGTGAAGCAATGGCTCGATCCGATCGGTTCGACTTACAGCGCCTACTACATGAGCAACGACCTCAGCAATGAGCAGTACATTCATGGCATGGATGCCATGATGCTCGGCAGCATGGAGTATGCCTCCTTTCAATACGAGCCTAGCGACACTGGAGGAATACGCGCCTCTTTGAGTTGGCACCTCACTCCGCATGAGGTCGAGAGCATAGAGAAATCGGTCTACGGCCCTGAAAATGAGGCACTCTTCAAAAAGCTGTCTACTTGGTTGAAATCGGAATAAGCCATGCGTGTGAATCCCGAGGGGTCGAACGTCGGAGAATATTTGTGGTAGGTCGACCAAAATCCGCAGTGCTGAAACGGGAGTCAAATTTTTTTGCAAAAATCGATACCAATTTGCCCGTTACGCGTATCGTAGCATACAATTTGCCGTGAGTATCCAGGTTGAAATTGACTGCCGATCGCGATGAAAAAGATCTACTTGGCTTTTATTTTGTTGGGTTTCTGGCGCGCTGCGATCGCGCAACATGATCTCTTTTGGACCGCAGGTTTTGATTACGGCATCCCCGTCAACGGTTACACCCAAAACAGAAACGTACTGCGCGGAACCGTCCCATCGCGCCAATGCAATTTTAATACTGGACTGCAATACCGCGTCGCCAACCGTGTTGGCCTCGACTTGGGCATCAGCCAATCGATCCGCACACTGCGGGTGAGCGATCGGCAGTTTGCCTCTGATGAACCGTTGTTCAAATCCATCATCAAGAGCAAAAACCATTACCTCACACTGTCGGGCGCCCTCCAATATTATGTGCCACTCTCTGACGAAGATTTTGTCGTCCTGAGCGGTGGCTACGCCTGGAATTTTACAGGCAGCAAGGGTTTGGTCGCCACAGATACCTTTTACAGTGGACAGCAGACAATTGCCATTGCTCAACAATACCTAGGCAGCAACCACGCATTTTTTGGGGAGGTGGGTTATCAAGGCAGCCCCATAGGACGCAGCAATCTGTATTTGGGGCTCAAGGTCAATATAGGCACGTCTCCGTATGCAAGGGGCAGTTATGTCATGAGCAGCGATGCCACGGGCGCGGGTGGGCACAGCGACGTGATTCATGACAAGGGCTCCTACATCGGTTTGGTTGTAAGGTATGGCTTGCGCGTGATCCACAAAGACAAAATGGAGCGGCAACCCAAGCCAGCCAAGGTACGCAAAGAAAAACCCGCGAAGGTGGATACTGCCCCACTTGAGACCAAGCATATTTTGAAGGATACGATGGTCGTGGCCGGCCGCGATGTCGCCGTCGGCAAAACGATGGTCGCCAAAAACGCCGAGATTACCATCAGCATTTGGGACGCCGAGGCCATTGATGGCGACAGCATTGCCCTCATTCTCAACGGCGAATACCTCATCCAAAATCAATCACTTACCGGTGAGAAGATCGTCTTGAAAGCAAAGCTGCAGCCCGGCAAGAACTACCTCGTTCTCTACGCCCATAACCAAGGCAAGTATCCGCCCAATACGGCCGCGATCATCGTCGACGACGGCATCCGCAAAAACCAGATCGAGCTCAAGTCCAATCTCAAGACGAGTGGTGCGCTGGAAATCACTTTGGGACAATGAGTTGGCACACATCCACAAGGCATTCATCGATGAAAAAGCACCTACATTTCGCCCTCTCGCTAGCCGCCATCGGTACGCTGCTGTTCGCAGGTTGTCTCAACAAAGACCTTGGCGTCGACGTGCGCCAAGTCGGCTGCAAGCTCTTCAAAATCTACGCGCCTACGTATGAGGTGCTGAGCGATCCCTCCTGCACGGGTTCGCCGCTCGTTGCCTCTTATGACATCACCTTCGACTACAGCGGGAGCGAGGCATGCCTGCACCGCATCGTGATCGAGTCAGGTACCGAGGTAGGCGACGGCGCTGGAAACGAAATCTCGACGGCCACTTATGCTGCGGAACTGATCGACACGAGTGCGCTCGTGCGCATCGACAGCGCAGCCCACAGAATCACATTTAGGTTTGACATCACCTTTCAAAACGCAGCAGACGCCGATGCATTCAACGATGTATTGATCGTGTTTCATTGCGAAAATGCCGAAGGCGAGGCCACCAATGCGGCCAAGGTGCACATATTTGGGGCTTGCTCGGTGCCTCCCCTGGGCGATGGCAAGCCCGATTACACCTACAACATACGCGACGACAGCATAAGGGTGAAGCTTTGGGACAATGCTTCAGAAGACGGCGATATTGTTTCGATCTATCTAAATGGCCAATGGGTGCTCGTGCAATACCGGCTCACGAATGCGCCACGCACGTTCAGGTGGCCCATCAACCAAGGCAGCAACAACGACATGGTCCTCGTCGCCAACAACCAAGGCAGCAGCGGCCCCAACACTTGCTCGATCTCCATCAATGGCCGGGCAGCGCTGAGCCTCGACCTGAGCTTGCAGACGGGCACGATAATCAGGCTCCTCTAGCAAGATCGCGGGCATCTTTTTGAAAAAAGGCAATCAGTTTAGCACGGTCGGCATGTACTGAGATCCAAGTTTTGGACCCCTCCGCCAATTTTGAGCCCCAACCGCCCTTGACGCGGTACAATTCCACCTCCCGAAATTCACAGATGTCGGGTTCGGCAGCGACCGCTGCGGCCAGTGGATCGTGAAATTTCTTGCCATCGGGATGGCGCTCCAGGTACAATTGCATCCCGCTCAGCAACAGGTCCCAAGCCGGGTGCCGACCTTGCAACACTTGCATCTCGTCGTGAAAGGCTTGGTCGTAGATCATGCCATGGCAGACATTTTTTGAAACCAAGAGGCGCTCACTGATGTGGGGATTGGCGAGCATTTTATAGGCCGTCTGCACATCGCCGTTGAAATTGTAGGTCGGGCATGTGTCCATGCCCGCAAATTTTGGCAGACGGTAGGGCAGGGGCACCACCTGATCGCCAGCAAAGCCGCCTTGTGCCACCCAGCGCGGCATCGGTAGATCGGCTGCCAAGCCTGCCAGCCCCTTGAGCGGCGCGCCCGTGAGCAAGGTGAGCGCGGGCCATGCTGCCAAAGATTGCAGGATGAGTTCCGACGATGGCAAGTCGGGCTTTGCAGTGTCAAAAGCTCCCAGCCAGTCGTAATAAAATTTGCCGACGCAGCGCTTGTCGTAGCCGGGCAGGGCGCTGCCGACGGGGATGTGGGCAGCGCCGCAGCGCGCGAGCACGTGCTTGAGCATGCCCACCTGTTCGTCGGTGCCGGGCGTGACCGAAACGGATCGCAGGCGGTAGGCCGGATGCGCGAGCAAGATCAGCAGGGTGCAGAGATCGTCGGGGTCGCCGGTCTCGGTATCAAAATGTACATCGAGGGGCAAGGCAGCCGCTAGGGGCTGCCGATTGTTTGGGTTTGTTTCCATGGAGGCCAATATTCGCCAAGATCGCCGTGCAAAAAGCAATCTTGAGGCTCAGCCGTGGATAATGCAGGATAGGCGGTCGATGGTCCCGCTTGAATCGTCTGCGCTTACTTGCGCGACCAGACATTGTATTTCAAGATGCAATACAGCGCTCGGAATGCATCCTTCCAGCCGATTTTTTTGCCTTCTTCATACGTGCGACCATAGTAGCTGATGCCGACTTCGTAGATGCGAATGCCTGGCACACGGCTCACCTTGGCGGTGACTTCGGGCTCAAATCCAAAACGTTTTTCCTTGAGGTTCAGGCTTTGGATGATCTCGCGGCGAAAGAGTTTGTAACAAGTTTCCATATCTGAAAGATTCAGATTCGTAAACATGTTGCTGGCATTGGTGAGCCACTTGTTGCCGATGCTGTGCCAGTAAAAGAGAATGCGGTGAGGCTGCCCGCCCATGAAGCGCGAGCCAAAGACGACATCGGCAAAACCATCGAGGATGGGTTTCAGGAGCAAATTCCATTCGTGCGGGTCGTATTCCAAGTCGGCATCTTGCACGACGACCCAGTCGCCCGTGGCCTTTTTGATGCCCGTGTGGAGCGCGGCGCCCTTCCCTTGATTCACATCATGGCTGTACAATTGGATTTCGCGGTCGGGGTGCTGGGCAATGTAGGCATTGATGATCTCCATGGATTTGTCGCGTGAGCAGTCATTCACACAAATGATCTCCTTGGTGATGCCTTGGATGAGGGTGACCTCATTGATTTTATCCAAGATATTTGTGATCGTGCGCTCCTCGTTGTACACCGGCACGACTATGCTCAGCTTCTGATTTCCCATTATTCCAAATTATAGGCCGCCAAGATAGGCAAAAGACCTGAAACAGCCATTTGCAATCGGCGATTCGGTTGGGTGTAATTCCTGATGGATGATGCGATCAATAGCGAGACATCCAGATTTCGATGAATTTGATAGGATTTTCGGGCATGAACCTGCGAAAAGTGATGACGTTGGGGTCGCGGGCGATGGGGCCGGGGAGGTTCACGCCCTCTTCCCGCAAGATGACTGCGGGTATGCCTTGGCTGCGGGCATATTGCCACAATTGCACAAGTTGAGGAGCCTTGCTGGAATTCGTAAGTAGCCCCAAAAACATGCCCGAGGTCGCGATTTCATCATAAGTGCGCTGTCCGGCGGCTTGCGAAGGCAGGTCGGCATTGTACAATGCGGTATAACCTTGGCGCTCCATGAGGTCGCCGAGCTCATAGACCATATGTGCATCCGACTGCGGGATCGAGTAGGCGATAAATGCATTCATTCCCATGGCTTGAAGATAGTGAATTTTTGGAACCCGCGGCCTCTGGCTGCAGGGTTATCGAAACGACGCCTCTGGCGGAAATTGCTTAGGGCGAGGAGAAATCGTCACGTTTTCATCGTTCAAGGCTCGCCATCCCGCACGGCAAGTGCGGGAGTGTCGGGTCAGCGTTCGGCTCCCGCACCTCGGGTGCGGGACCGCTCGCAATTTTCATACGATTGCTTGATCATTGCCCAGCATACAACTGCCGCCGCATTTGCACCAGCAGCCCATTCAACATCTCTGCATCCGGCTTTTCAGGCAATGTGCTCTCTGCAAACAAGCGATCAATGGTCGACAAACGCGCCTCTGCCTCGGCGAGCAGCTCCTCATATTCGCGTTCGCCGCGTCTGATCGCGAGCAGTGCTTCGCGGTTGGGGCGGCGCACGATGATCTGCCCTTCTGCAATCTCGGCGGCCATGTCGAGCAGCCTGAAGGTGTGCATCATGTTTTTGGCGTCGTAGTTTTTGCCGTGGGCCACCGTGCCCGCATAACGCGCCTCATTGCGCAGCGCGACCCAATCCCAATAGGCTTTGTAGTCCTTGCAATAGATGGTGTAGCCGTCTTTGTTGAAGGCCATGTTGCAGGCGACCTCCATGCCCTTGGGCACCGAGCTGAGCGAGACATTGTTGGAGTGTTCCTTGGCGGCGATGCCTTTGAAGCTCAGGCGCTCGTGCGCATGCGGGCCGCCGTAGACGAGCGCATACATGTCATGCATGTGGGGCACGTTCACAAGGCCGCAGTCCTCCTGCGCCCAGCCGCGCTCGGCCAGCCATTCCAGCACGGGCACAGCGCCCTGCCCGACGGGCACGAAGCAGAAGTCGAGAATGCCCTTGCGCTTTTCCTCCATCGGGTTCACGACCTTTTTGTTCAGGCCCCGCGCCTTGTAAATCTGCGCCTTGGCATAGCCCGCAAAGGCTTCCTTGCAGAGCTTGCTCAAGATCATCTCGGGCTTCACCAGGTCCATGATGGTGTGGCGGTACACCACACAATCGGCCGGCACGGCCAGCAATTCCAGCATCGTGGGGTTGTTTTTGATGAGCAAGTCGATGAAGCGGCCGAGCTCGTAAAAGACGACGTCGTTCTTCTCATCGGCCACCTGCTCGACAGGGTGCAAGCCATACAACCGATCCTGCGGCAACAAAAACACGCCCCGGATGTCGGTGTCGCTCGTGGGGGTGTTTAGGCCGTAAGCATGGCTGCCGCTGATGGCTTCTAGCAGGATGAGGTTTTGGGACCGGAGGTCTTGTAGGTTGAGGGACATGGGGTAAAATTAGCTGTTTGGATTCAATCTGCTTTCCAATGTCTGCGCAATTTCAGAAGCATTTTTTGCTTTTTAGAAGGGGCAGCAATGTCCCTTCTTATTGATCGATGAATTCCTCTTTGTGCTTGCGAATATAGTCTGTTTGGATTTGCGCTAGATTTTCCGTTTTGTCAAGGCTATAAAATTCGTTGTCAAGATCGTCCAATGGATTATCCTCATAAGACTTGCTAAATCCTTCGATGGTCCCATCTTGGGTACTGGTTATTTCCTCTTTTTCTTGTTCATAAACTTTGTTTGCTCTTTCCATCAAATCGGCAAATTTTTCGGCACCAATCAGCCTCAGTGCATCAGGCAGCAATTTACTATACTGCGCACTAGCGTTGTAATAAAACTGATTGAAGCCTCCATTATCAACCTGCCCAACCATGAGACAGATTTCGAAAATTGCTTGTTGCCCTGGTGTCCACTTCAGGACAGTTTCGTATTCTTGACGGTAGTCATTGGGTAATTTTGTAACCACGTTATCATAGACAGTCTGCAATAATTGGTCGTCAGGGACTGAATCGATGATTTCGTTGGTCAACACATCGTAAATATGACGATTGAAATATTCGTCCAATGACTTATCAAGCTCTTCTTCCTCAGGTTTTTGGGGTTGATTGTTATTCTCTTCGGGTGCTTGTCGTGCGCAACTAGAAATCTGGTGAAGTGTCGCAAGCATTGTCAAGATAGTCAAGAGCCGTAGAATTTTCATTTCAAAAGCGTTTATGGGTTAGGATTACCATTGCTGAATCACAAATCCCACCTGTGAGTCCTTCAATGCAAACTCCTTGGCTCCCCATGGGCGAAGCGTGATTTTGTTGAGATTGGGATGTAGAAACTGAGGGTGCGATGCACTGATTTTGTCGAATACTTGATCAATATTATTTGTCACAAGCCTGAACTCTGGATAGTGCTCCTCGGCCAATTCCCTATTTTGAAAAAGATTGATGCGCAATCCATCCCTTCCAATTACACAAAATGGATTGTGTGTTCTCAATTCGTCGTGCTCGATCTGAAATTCAAGGCAATCGACAAACAGTTTGAGCGCATCATTGATGTCCACATAAAATACATTGGGAACCAAGGTGGTAAAAGTCATATTCTCTCAAATTAGGGGTGGAATTTTCAATTGCTGCTTCTTTAGTCGTCGGTGGAATAAACGCTTGCCTCCTGATAAACAAGGTCTATTCATGCAGCAACTTCGCCAATCAATGGGTCAAATCCAAATGGAGGGAAGATGCTGTTGATGACCTTGCTCCCACAAAAATCACGCTCCCTCGTATGGAATTCCTCGTTTCCTCGAAGTGAGTAGCAACATTTGAATCGCATAGCACCTTTGCGTCTCTAAAGTCGAATCACGGCAACTGCAACAATACCTTAAGCTTGACATCAAGTTCGGAAAGCTCAACGGTTGTCAATTTCCCCAAAAGCCCCTTGAGAAGCGATTTGTCCAGGGTGGCTATCTTGCTGGTTCGTACAAGGGAAATCGTCCGCAGTCCACTTGTGGAACTCGGAGAAAGCAGTTTATCTGTGGGCTCTCTCAAACGTAGCTGCGAAGTGATGAAACAAACCGTGACATCAAGGGGATTGTCAACGATGACGACAGATGGGCGTAAGCGGCTGCCGCTTAGATCGGTAAACGGGAAGGAGACGGGTACGATATCCCCTTTAGCCATTGTACACTTCCTTCAAATCGGCAATGGAATAGAGGTCCTCCTCATCATTCAAAAAGTCGAATGCTTGGCTCTCGGCGGTCAGTTGTTGGATGTCTTGCAACAACTGCTGTGCTTCATATCGCTGGAAAATAAAATCCACAAAGGCTGAAATTTCCTCTGCCTTTTCTAGTGGAAGCTCGTTGATCGCTTTCACAGTTCGCTCGATGATCAACTTTTTGGTCATGAAGTACTTTTTTAGGGCAAATACCTACTCGGCGGGGGATTAACGTTGCCATCTTGCGATCTCAAGGGCGTTTCATGGCCCGAACCCAAAGCCTAGGTCAAGTTTACTGAAAATGCGCTTTTCCCGCAAGACCACCCCCAAAAATCCCCCCTCCCCCGTATGGAATTCCTCAATTCCTCGCACCTAGTCGCTAAATTTGCGTTTTCACAAAGATACCCCATGAAAAAATCCATTTTCATCTTCTTCCTGAGCCTCTGGACCTGCGTCCAGCTGCAGGCGCAGGACCCCATCATCGCCAAGTCGACGATCACAGATGTGACCGTCTACCTCAGCGGCGCCCAAGTGAGCGAGGAGGCTACGGTCGCCCTCAAGGCGGGCGACAACATCTTGCTGTTCAGTGGCATGGCCAAGAGCATCGACCCGCGCAGCATTCAAGCGGTCGCGCCCGAGATCGTGCTCATCAACTCCGTGCGCCATGAGGTCAATTACCTCAAGGAGCAGGTGAACAGCCCCCGCGTGCAGCGCCTGCAAGACAGCCTCAAGCTCATCCAAGAGCGGCAAGAGGTCCTGGCCAATGAAAAAACCGTGCTCACGACCGAAAATACGATGGTCATGGCCAACCAAAGCCTCGCAGGCGAGGCCAAAGGCGTGAGCACCGAGGAGTTGCGCAAGGCTGCAGACTTCTTCCGCAGCCGCCTCCGCGACATCGCCGAGCGGCTCACCGTCAACCGCCGCGCCAATGAAAAGCTGGCGCTGGAGCGCAACCGCATCACGCAGCAGCTCCAAGAACTCAACCAAAGCGTGAACGAACCCACCAACGACGTCGTGGTCAAGCTCAGGGCCGACTACGCGCGCACCGTGCGTGTGGGCATACGCTACTTCGTGCCCGATGCCGGCTGGGTGCCCGGTTATGACCTCCGCGCCAAAGACACCGATAGTCCCATCACGCTCGACTACCGCGCCGACGTCTGGCAAGAGACAGGCGTGCCCTGGAACGATGTCACGCTCACGCTCTCATCGGGCGACCCGCTACAAGGCGGCACCAAGCCAGAATTGGTGCAGTGGAATCTGAGTTTCGGGCAACCCTACTCAGGTGTGAAATCCATCGATCAGCTCTCCGTTATTACCGGCGGTACTCCCGCCGAATATGGCGACGTCGTAGGCGGCATCATACACACAAACAATCGTCCAACCACCCTCGCCGACTACACCACGATGCGCAACACAGCCACGACGGCAGAGTTTGCGATCAGTGTGAAACAAGACGTGCCCAGCGATGGCAAGAACCAGCAAGTCTCGGTTCAATCCGCCAGCCTGCCCGCGTTGTTTGAGCACTATGCCGTGCCCAAACTGGACAAAGACGCATTTTTGGTGGCTCGCATTACGGGTTGGGAGGCGCTCAACCTGCTGCCCGGCAATGTCAATATCTTCTTCGAAGGCACTTATGTCACCCAGGCCTACCTCGACCCCACCAATACGATCGACACCCTCGACTTCAGCCTCGGCCGCGACAAAAAAGTCATCATTGAGCGCAATATGCTCAATGACTACAACGCCAAAAAAGACATCGGCACCAACAAGGAGCGCACTTTTGGCTACGAATTTGTGATCCGCAATACGAAAAAATCTGTGGTGCACCTCAAGCTGATCGATCAAATCCCGGTCTCGCAAGATGCCTCGATCGAGGTGAAGGCCACCGAAATCTCGGGCGCTGGGCAGGATGAAGCGACGGGGATCCTGACTTGGAAACTCGACCTGCAGCCTGCCGCCACGCAGAAACTCAAACTGGTCTATTCGGTGAAGCACCCCAAGAAAAAGATCGTTCCCGGCATCTAATCCTCAAGCACAAAAAACGATGAAAAATATCCAAATCATGCTCGCGCTGCTGCTCATCTGCACAGGCTTGCAAGCACAAAACGACCTTGAGGTCAAAAGCAAAATCGAGTCGGTCACGGTTTTTTTGAGCGGCGCGCAGGTGAATCGCTCGGCGGATGTGAGCCTCAAAAAAGGCAAAAACATCGTCTATTTCAGGGGATTGGGCGAAGGCATCAATCCGCAGAGCATCCAAGCGGCTGCGCCTGAGGCTTTCCTGATCAACTCTGTGATCCTCGAGTTCAATTACTTGGATCAGGCCGTCGAGTCACCCAAGGTGAAGCTGCTCCAAGACTCGCTCGAAACCGTCAAATTGCTGATGGAGGACAATTCACAGGAGTACAATGTGCTGGAAAATGAGAAGAATATGATCCTCAGAAACCAATCCATTGCCAGCAAGGAGCAGGGCTTGAGCATCGATGAGCTGCAAAAAGCGACCGATTTTTTCAGGAGCCGCTTTACCGAGGTGCTAGACAAACAATTGGGTTACACGCGTGCCAACAACAAGCTCAGCCTGCGCCGCAACGCAATCGCGGCTCAGCTCAATGAACTCAACGCCCGCCGCAATCGGCCGAGCAACGACATCCGTGTCGTCGTCGAGGCCACCAATGCGGGATTGGCATCCATCGACCTGAGTTATTTCATCACGGGTGCCGGCTGGACGCCTGGTTACAACATCCGCGCAAAAGACACGCAATCACCCATCGTGCTGGAATACAAGGCCGACGTCTACCAAAACACCGGCATCGATTGGGAGAATGTGAAACTCACCCTGAGCTCAGGCAACCCCAATACGGGCGGCACGCAACCCAACCTCACCCCTTGGAATTTGTATGTGCAAGAGCCGATCGTGTACACGCAGACCCGCAGGACTGCCGACTATGCACAACCCAAAATGGCCACCAAGTCGGAAAGTATGGACGACGAAGAGTCTGAGAATGCACCTGAAGAAGTGGAAGAATCGGCATTGACGTTGTCTGACGCAACAACCCTATCCATCGCAGGCGAGGGTGCATACAACTACTACCAATGGACGCCGACAGGCCTTTCCAATTACACCGTCGTGCAGGAAGGCGCGACCACGGCTGAGTTTCGCATCTCGGTTGCGCAGACCATCCGCTCCAATGGCAAGGCCGAGCAGGTCACCGTCAAGACTGCGGAGTTGCCCGCCTATTACCGCCACTTTGCAGTGCCCAAGCTCGACAACGATGCATTCCTCGTGGGCGGCATCACCGGCTGGGACACACTGAACCTGCTCCCTGGCAATGCGCAAATCTTCTTTGAGGGCACTTATGTCACCGAAGTGAACATCAATCCTGCCTATACCAGCGATACCCTGAACCTGAGCTTGGGCCGCGACAAAAAGGTTGTGATCGAGCGCACGCAGTTGAAGGATTTCAGCAAAGTACGCACCCTCGGCACCAACCGCGAGCGCACATTTGCCTACGAAATCAAAGTGCGCAATACCAAGGAGTCGGCAGTGAATATTACGCTGGAAGACCAGATCCCGGTCTCGCAAGACAAGGATATTGTGGTGAATCTGGTAGATGCATCGGGTGCTAAAAAAGACGATGCGACAGGTAAATTGACTTGGGAATTAAAGCTTGAAAAAGCTGAAACCAAGGTGATCAAGCTGATGTTTACGGTGAAATATCCTAAGAATAAGGTGGTGCCTGGGATTTGATTTTATGCTTATCGGCAACTTAGATAGTAAGTATGCATAAGGTTTGTCATTTCGACCGGAGTGATCGAGGGAGCGAAGCGAGCCGATCACGTAGCGGAGAAATCTAGCGCTAGCAGATACACCTCCTGGTTGAAAGCTCCTATTTGAGATTCTTACCATGAAAACT
>JANPHP010000339.1:0-33154 GCA_031424495.1 Bacteroidota bacterium
CGCGACAATATTGCCGCTCGGCAAATAACAATCCAAGCCCCAGACACCATCAAATCCATTGCCGCTCAGCGGATTGGTATCATAATAGCCGACCTCGATCAGGTTGTTGGGACGGCTGCAATCCACAATATTCACACCGTCTTTGTAGTAGGCCGTGACATGGAAATCGTTGAGCACCTTCACGTTGTGGGGAATGGCCTGCCCAGCGCTGAGGCTGGAACGAAAGCGTGCGATCTCCGTCGGATTGCTGGGCGTGCTGATGTCATAAGCCGTGACATAAGCTGCATTGACCTCATCGGTGGTGAAAACGACATCACCGGCATCGTTGAGCCAAGTGTTGTGGGTGAAGTTGCTCGGCGTGGTTACACTGCCGAGGCTCACAGGGCTATTCAGATTGGTGAGGTTCACAATTTCCATGAAACCATCGTTGATCTCGCCCAGATACGCGACGCCATTGCGCACGTAAGCGTCGTGCACATAGCGTTGGTTCCAAGAGCCGATTTTGGTGGGTTTCCAAGGATTGGTGAGCGAAAAGACACTTACACCACCCTGATCGATATTGGCTCCGAAAACATAAAGCCGGGTGCCTTCGATGAACAAGGTGTGGCCGGTATCCATGCCGCTGATGACCGTGTCTTTGTAGGTGACAGCGCCAGGCAGATTGGCGAGGTTCACGATGCGCAGGCCATCGCCGCCTTCGTTCACGATATAGGCATAGTTTTGGTACACGTCGATCTCGCGCCAGATGGTACTGATGCCGGGCAAGTCTTGCAACAAGACGGGATTGGTCGGATTGGCAAGCGAGACAATACCCACTCCACTCTCATGGCCAATGATCGCGTACTCTGTTCCACCGGGAGCCGCATAGCCCATCACATCCGCGCAGTCATCGGGAAATGTCAAATGCCCCAACAGGCTCATATTTTTGGCGGTTTGACCCCATGTAGCAGGGATCGCGCACAGCACAACGGCGCAAAAAAGCAGAATTTTTCTCATAGACTCAGACTTCAAGATTCCAATAACCAAAGTGCAAATTAGCACTTTCTCCCTTAGCAAGTGGGGCGGCAATTGAGCAAGTGTCCTACACGCGACGCGTGCAGCCTGCGTGCCGGCCGACGTGCCGATTTTGCTAGCCGCGAGGCGATCTGCAAACACTCTATTGGACTTCTTCAATGCTGGACAAATGGTCAATTTGCGATCAATTTGCAATCTTGCCTTTGGGTCGAATGCCAACGATGACAACAACCGTAGCATTGCCAATTCAGCTGCGGTGCAGCATGCCCGCCTAGCCAAGAATGGTGCGTGCATCTTGCGAAGGATTGCGACCATTGTAGGCGAATCGACGATTGTTTTGTGTCCACATTCCAAACTTTTCCCGCTATCTTGCGGCTCAAGATGCAGCTTTCATCCTCCACCGCATTGATCTTTTTCAGCCGCAGCGCGGCTGCAGAGGCTGTTTCCAAGCCTTGGTTAGGGACTGGGCGCAAGCGACAGAATCATGCTGTCGCCCGATTGCTCATCGCGCAAGCCAAAGCTAGCATACAAGGCTCAGGATTGGAGATCATCGCCTACGATGAACGGCTACAGCGCGGCAAAACCTTTGGTGAGCGCTTGGCGAATGCATTTGCCGACGTGTTTGCCCGAGGATACAAAGCTGCGATTGCGGTAGGCAACGACAGCCCGCAGCTCGGCAAGACCGACTGGGCGGCGCTGCGCGCAGCGCTTGAATCTGGGCAAACCATTCTCGGGCCGACGCATCGCGGAGGTGCCTATTTGATTGGTTTGCAGGCTGATGAATTTGACGAGGCGGCCATGGCCGCACTGCCTTGGCAGTCTGCCGCGACCTACAAGGCGCTGCATGCCTACCTTGGCGATGCAGGCAAGCAGCCTGTGCGCGAACTCGCCGTGTTGCGCGAGCTGAATACGGCTGATGATCTCCACGCTTACATTCGCCTGCACGACGATCATTTTGTCCATGGCTTGATGGCGATTCTATCAACCAGGATTGCAATCCCGCTGCCGCCACGGCAACAAGTGCACCGCCACAAGGTCGGCGGCATCGCTCACCGCGGGCCACCCCAACCCTAATTTTTGGAAATTGCCCGCCCCGCAATGCCGCTGCGACGACTTATTGTCGCCGAAAAGGCCATTGGGCGCACTACGTTGCTGAGATCCGCAAAGCGGAATCTCCAGCGCGATTCAAATTCCTAATTCGTAATTCCTCATCAAATTGAAAAAGATATTTTACACCCTACTCATGCTGCTCGCATGCCAATTGGCGCATGCACAGGCGGCCCTGGAAATCACTGTTTTGGATGCCGACAATGCACCTGCTGTCGGCGTGAATGTCGAAATTTCAAATGCTGCCATCGGCCTGACCAAGGGAGCCGTGACCAATGACCAAGGCAAGGCTCGCTTCAACGGACTCAGCACAGCCGGTCAGTACTCAGTCAAGGTGCCCGACAACGGTCAAGGCCTGGGCGCGGAGTCAGACGACATCGCCTTGATTTCCGACAAAATGACTTCTGTTTCGCTTTCCCTGAAGAAAAATGTGGAACTCGGCGCTGTAGTGATCACCGATGGTGGCCTCAACATCAACTCGGTCGACGGCCAAGTGGCGAGCGAACTGAGCCGCAGGGAAATCGAAGAGTTGCCGATGGAAGGCCGTGATGTGACGCGGGCACTCTATCGCCTCCCCAACATTTCCCAAGCCACCGGTTTTTTCCCTGAGGCTCCGAATGTGAGCATCAATGGCGCCAACAGCCTCTACACCAATTACCAAATCGACGGTCTGGACAACAACGAAAACTTCCTCGGCGGGCAACGCTTTGCGATGACCCAAGGATTTACCCAAAACATCACTGCGCTCACCAACAACTTCAGCGCCGAGCATGGGCTCACAAGCAATGGCGTGATCAATATTACCACGCGATCAGGCACCAACGAGCTGAGCGGCGAGGCCTTTTACATGACGCGCCCCGGCCCCGTGATCGACGCGCCCAGCGCCTACGCGCAGCGCGACCTGAGCGGCAACCAAGTCAAGGATGGTTTCATGCGGCAGCAAGGTGGATTTGCCATCGGCGGTGCCTTGAAAAAAGACAAGACATTCTTTTATGTCAATGCTGAGCATACCACCGACTTCAAAGACAATCTCCTCAATGTGCCTCAGCTCGGCATCAATACCACCGTGCGTGGCACCAACAATTTCACATACCTCTCTGGGAAGCTCGATCAAAATTGGAGCAACAAATGGCACTCGTCGTTGCGGGTGAACAAGGGCATCGTGAACATCGAGCGGCAAGGCGGCGGCTTGGATGGCGGGATTGCATTCCGATCTGCTGGCAACAAACAAGACCGCAACAGCACCAACATTGCCCTCAAAAACACCTATGCTTCAGACAATTTCACCTATGAAGGCAATTACCAGTTTGCACGCTTCAATTGGGACTATGCCCACCCCAACAATCCCAATAGCCCAGATGTGACGGTTTTTGACTCGACAGGCCTGCCGATGGCCTACTTGGGCCACCCTGGCTATTCCTTCAAAGACATTGAAAACACCCATCTGTTGCAGCAAAAATTTACGGTACAAAAGGGTCGCCACACCTTCAGGGCCGGCGGACAAGTGCGCAGCTCGGGATTTGAATTGTTTGGCGGTGCCAATGCCAATGGCAGCTACGGCGTGATGCTCACTGGCGCACAACAAAATGCGCTTGCAGCCACGCAGCCCGACGCAAATTTGATGCCGACCGACATTCCAGACAGTGCTGCAGTTTTGTATTATGGTGTCGAATTGAGGCCAGCATCCTTCAAGGCCCGGCAAAATATTTATTCCATTTATGCTGAGGATCAAATCTCGGTGACTGGCAAACTCAATGTGAACTTGGGCCTGCGTTACGATTACGACAACCTGAGCAAGGGCGGCAGCGACAAGGGCGACATGAACAATATTGCGCCCCGTCTGAGTGTAAATTATAAGATCGATGAGCGCACTTCGGTGCGCGCAGGCTACGGCATCTATTACGACAAGATCCTCTACACCGTCGTGAGCGATGCCAACCAATTCAACAGTACGAGTGCCGACTACAAAAAGCAGTTGCAGGCGCTCATCGACAAGGGTGTGCTGCCCTCGACCACCAACCTGGAGCAGGTGACCAATGAAGGTAATCTCTATGCATCAGCCCCGAATGTCACCTACCTGCAAGGCCCCACGGGCGCGAGCCTGCAAGGCGACCGCGCAAGCATTTTCCAGAATGAATTGCGCATCAAAAACCCCAACGGTTACCAGAATCCCTATTCCCACCAAATCATGGCGGGCATCCAACACCGCGTGAGCAACAAGTTCATGGTCTACCTGGACCTCATGCACAACAGCAGCCACAACCTGTTTCGCCTCGCCGACCTCAACGCGCCTGCAGCCTACACGATCGACCCCGACAGCGTAGTCGTGCGGACACAATCTGAGGCTGACCTGAGCCGCCCCGTGCCCATCCTTTCAGACGCCAATGGCAACTATGCTGTCGTGGGTGGCGATACGCTGCGTGGGATTGCACGCACCGTCACCATGACCGAGTCGGCTGGGCAAAGCAGCTACTGGGCGGCGAATCTCACCTTGCAAAAGGAGCGCGGCGACGACAAGTATTCGTTCAGGCTCATGTACACGCTCTCGCTGCTGCGCAACAACACCGAAGACGTGAACTTCAAAGCCATGGATTCCAATAACTTCAAAAATGAGTGGGGCCCGAGCATCAATGATCGCCGCAACATCATCAACGGCATCTTCAGCTACTACCCCGTCAAAAACTGGACGATCACGCTGGCAGCATTGTTGCAAAGCGGCCAACCGATCAACCGTGTGCCTGACGCCTCGCTCTATGGCACCACCGACCTCAACGGCGACGGCCGCAGCTTTGGCGCCTCTTATGTCGGCAACAGCGACCGCCAACCCGGCGAGGCCCGCAACAGCGACCGCCTGCCTTGGAGCAATACATTCGACCTGAGCACCTATTACAAGATTCCATTTGGCAAGAAGCAAAACATTGAAGTCGGCGCCTACGTCTTCAACCTCTTCAATGCCGTGAACCTGAGCGGTTATAGCAACAACGCCACACAGAGCAATCAGATTCAGGTCGGCCCGACCGATTCAGGATTGCTCGTGCGTAGAAATGCAGCACCACCTCGGCAGTTTCAATTTTCATTGCGCTATTGTTTCTGAAATCAAGGTTCGGCGGGATCAGCTCACCACCTGCTCCCGCCGAACAAAAAACATCGAAAATTGCTGAGCAAGTGTTTTGGGGCTGAAAATTGTAGAAGATCTGCATAAATCTGTACGGAATTGATCAATGAGCGAATTTCGCTATGCTGATTGGATATTCTGTTACAAATTTCAAGACGATCAAAGGCTCACCACCTGCCCTGATGAACAAAAAAGATTGAAAATCGCTGAGTAAGTGTTTTGGAGTTGAAAAATGCAGAAACTTTGCATAAATTTGGGTGAAATTGATTGATGAAAGGATTTCGCTATGCTGATTGAATTTTCTGTTACAAATTTCAAGACGATCAAAGGCACAGCTAGCCTGAGCATGGTAGCTGAGAAACTACAAGGCAATGAAGGCTCGGCAAAAGCTGTTTTCTCGCCAGAGAACTACAAGGACATCCCCTTGCTGCGCTCGGCAGTCGTCTATGGAGCAAACGCGTCAGGGAAAACGAATCTCCTAGAATCCCTCGTTTTGTTCAAAGAGATGATCCATGACTCCACCGACACCAAATTGGGGGAATCGCTGCCCTTTGAGCCGTATGCCTTGTCTAAAGAAGGACTTCAAAGCCCCACAGTCTTTGAAATGGAGTTTGTCGCGATCGACAACCTGCGGTACATCTATGGCTTTTCCTACCAAGAAGCCGAAATCCTTGAGGAACACCTGATCTCGTATGCCCACAACAATCGCCGCTCAGAAGTCTATGTGCGCGAAAAAGGCATGCCCATCAAATTTGGTACCTCGTTCAAGGGAGCCAAAAAGTCGCTGGAGGAACAACTGCAAAGCAACCACCTGCTGCTGACCAAAGCGGCCAACAGCAATTTTGCACAGTTTCATCCGATCTACCTCTATTTCAAGTCACAACTGAAGGTCGTCTTTTCCCAGATCGAGAGTGCAAGATTCACCAAAAAACAAGCCTTCAACGATCCCAGCTTTCTTGAAAAAATCAACACCCTTCTAAAGCAAGCCGATACTGGCATCGAATCGATCCAAGTGTCACTCAAAAAGGAGAAAAAAGAAGTTGCGACGCGTGAGCGGCAATCTGAAAGCCTAGACAACTCAGATGCTTATGAAACGACTGTGGTACACAAGTTTCAAGAAGATGATGTGTCCAAGTCGATCACATGGTCCATGGAATTGGAGTCAATGGGCACGCAAAGGCTATTTGCACTCGGTGGAGCGTTTGTGGATGTATTGGCAAACGGGGCTGTGTTTCTTGTCGATGAGCTCAACAACCACTTTCACCCCATGCTGAGTGAAATGCTGCTCGGCCTTTTCAACAATCCTGCATCCAACCCCCACAATGCCCAGCTCATCTTCACGACGCATGATGTGAGTCTGCTCAAAAAGGAAAACTTCAGGCGAGACCAAATCTGGTTCATTGAAAAGAACCAGCAGGGTGGCTCTCGCCTTTTTCCCTTGAGCGCATTTGACAAGAAACAAGTCAGATGGGACATTCCGTTTGACAAGTGGTATCTCTCTGGCAGGTTTGGTGCTACGCCATTGATCGGTGACATTGACATTTCGCTAAAATGAGGCAAAGGCAAAATCCTCCCGAACAGATCAAGGATCGGTTGCTTATCCTCTGCGAAGGCATCGAAACGGAGCCCAACTACTTCAAGGCCATCAAAAAGGACTTGCAGTATGCCCGCAACTTGGCTGCGACACGCATTGTGGTCCACGAGACCAAGATCAATACTGCCAAGGAACTCGTCAATCTGGCATTGTCCCTGAAAAAAGAAGCTGAAAAAGAGCGCAATCCTTTTCAACAGATATGGGTCGTTGTGGATCGTGATGGTTATACCAAACACCCTGAGTCATTTGACAGGGCAAAAGCAACCGGCATCCAAATCGCATTTTCCAGCGCCTGCTTTGAGTTTTGGTATTTGCTTCATTTTGAGTTCTCCACGAGTGGATTTTCTGATTGCGATGCGGTGATCAAAAAGCTCAAAATTCATCTCCCAAACTATGGCAAGAACTATGATCACTATGCCGTTTTGAAGCCCAGAACTGAACTGGCAATCACAAATGGGGAAAAAATCGTCAAACACTACGCCCGGGTGAGCGATGGCCCGATGTGGACCTACAACCCCTATTCCGACGTTGGACAATTGGTAAGAACCCTCATCCATTTATAGTTGCCTCATGAAAAACCGTCACTACTGGTTTATCCTTTTGCTTTTTTTTGCTGCTTGTGGAGGCCCACAACCCATAACCACCGGCAATGCACAGCAATCTTGGGACAGCACCCTCGCGCAGGCCCGTGGCCAACAATTGACCATGATGATGTGGCAGGGCGATCCCTACATCAACCGCTACATGAACGATTACATCGTGCCCAGCCTGCGCGACTCCTTCGGCATCAAACTTTCGATCGTGCCAGGCCAAGGCAACAATATTGTGAGCCTCGCGATGGCGGAAATGGAAGCCGGCAAAGCCGAAGGCAGCATCGACCTCTGCTGGATCAATGGGGAGACCTTTTTTCAATTGCGCCAAATTGACGGTCTCCACGGCCCCTTCACCGATCGATTGCCCAACAACCAATACATCGATTGGAGCAATCCCTTCATTGGCACCGACTTCCAGCAAAAGGTCGATGGCTACGAGTGTCCTTGGGGCAATGTGCAAATGGCACTGATCTACAACAGTGAAAAAGTCGCCACTCCGCCCCAAACACTTGCCGAATTGGAGGCCTGGGTAGCCGCAAACCCCGGGAAATTCACCATCGGGCAGGATTTCACCGGTATGACCTTGCTCAAATCGATGCTTGCCGACTTCGCCGGCGGCAAAGAATCCCTGCAAGGGCCTTTTGACGAGGCAAAATATGCCCAACACAGCAGCGAATTGTGGACCTACATCAACCGCATCAAACCGCATTTCTGGAACCAAGGCAGCAGTTTCCCAGCCGACGTGGCCCAAATGCATCAGCTATTTGCCAGCGGCGAACTTTGGTTCACGATGAGCAACAACGACGGCGACGTGGACAACAAGATCATGCAGGGTCTGTTTGCGGAGAATACCAGGGCCTATGTCCCGAGTTTTGGTACGATCCAAAATTCGCATTACCTCGGCATCCTCAAAAACAGCGCCCACAAATCTGCAGCCATGGTCGTCGCCAACTTCATGATCTCGCCCGAAGCGCAACGCAAGAAGATGGAGCCGGCGGTGTGGGGCGATGGCACGATCCTGAGCATGGCCAAATTGCCGCAAGACTGGGTGGCAAAATTTGAGGCAATTCCGGGCCGCAAATATGCCCCCAAACGCTCGGAAATACAGGCCAAGGCCATGATGGAACCCGCGCCAGAATATATGATCCATCTTTTTGAGGATTTCAGGAAAGCTGTAATCGAGCAATGAGCACATGTTGAAACGTGGCCTGCTGATCTTGTTCATTGTTTTCACCGTCGTTCCGATGGTGGCAGGCTTGCTCTATTCATTGCTTTATAGCCTGGGTCTTGCCGGCTTGCTCGGCAAGGGATTTACAACGCAATATTGGGAGACGCTATTCACGAGCAGCGAGATTTGGAGCAGCCTGGCCTATACCAGCCTACTCACCATCGGCTCCTTATTGCTCATGCTTGCCATCGCCCTGCCCCTCGCCTACGGCTTGCATTTTGGACAACACGCCAAAGGAATGTATGCCGCACTCTTCCTGCCGCTCACGGTGCCGCCATTGATCGCGGCCTTGGCTTGGAACTTCATCCTGAGCCCCTCAGGCATCGTTTCCCGCATTGCCCAAAATATCGGTCTCATCCAGACGATGGATGGCTTTCCCCGCCTCGTGAACGACCTCGCCAATGTCGGCATCTTGGTCACGCATGTCTTTTTGTTGTTTCCCTTCTTCACCTTGGTCTTTTTGAACCTGGCCCAAAAGGAAAATCTCACTGGCCTGCGTGGCATGAGTGCGACGCTCGGCGCCACACACAGGCAGTTTTTCCGCAAGATATTTGCGCCCCTGCTGCTCCAAAAGGCGAGTTCTTTGCTGCTTTTGTATGCCGTCTTCCTCTTTGGAGCCTACGAGGTGCCTTTGTTGCTCGGGCGTTCGTCGCCCCGGGTTGTGACGCTTTTGATCGTGGACAAAGTGAGCAAGTTTGACCTTGCGGGCATACCTGTGGGCCATGCGATGGCGGTACTGTACTCGCTGCTCATCGGCCTACTGGTCACCTTGATGATCGCCTGGAAACAACGTCAATCGGGGGCCAATCGATGAAAAAGCTAAGCATGCGCAGCCTGTTGCGACGGTTCAATAACGGCATTTTGACGATGCTGATCATTTTTCCGATGCTCAGCCTGATCTACCTCTCGATCGTGGGCGAATGGAGCTTTCCGCAGCTGTTGGATGCCCAATTCACCTTCCAAAACTGGACGAATGCATTGCGCGGGACAGATGGACTGCTGGATAGTTTTCTGATTTCGCTGTTCATTGCTGTGAGCATCGGCTTGATTGCAACTTTTTGTGGGTTTCTGGTGTGCAGAGCCATCATGTACCATCGCCGGCATTCCCTGCTGCTGTCCCTCGCCTATTATCCCTACCTCATCGCACCCGTGGTGCTTGGGGTCATGCTGCAATTCTATTTCATCAAACTCGGCGTAATGGGCACGCTTCCCGGGGTGATGCTCGCGCATTTCCTCTTCATTTTCCCCTATGCCGTGCTCTTTTTTGCTGGATTTTGGACGCACCAAACGCGCGCCATAGAGGGCCAAGCAATGACCCTTGGCGCCAATCGCTGGCAGGTGTTCAGCAAGGTGCTATTCCCGATGGCCAAAAATTGGCTGTACATCTGCTTCTTCCAAAGTTTCATGATCTCCTGGTTTGAATTTGGCGTCACACAATATGTCGGGATCGGCAAGGTTTCAACACTCACTGTGCGCACCATGCAATATGTCAAGGAGGCCAATCCCCACGTCGCTGCAGTCGCTGCTTGCTTGATGGTTCTGCCCTTGGCCGCCTTTCTGCTGCTCAACCGTCGTTTCCTCCTCCGCAATACAGAAAACAATGATTGAAGTCACCGGCATCCAAAAGCAATATGGCAAAGAATCTGTGCTGAAAGGTATTGATTTTGAGCTGCCTGCGGCGACGACACTCAGTCTCCTCGGCCGGTCTGGATGTGGCAAAACCACCTTGCTCAAGATACTCGCAGGGCTCGAAGCTGGTGACAGCGGTAGCTTCAAAATCGACGGTGCGGAGATGCTGGGCATACGCCCGCAAGATCGCGGCGTCGTCTATTTGAGCCAAGAGCCCTTGCTTTTTCCGCATTTGGATGTCTTTGAAAACATCGCTTTTGGGCTGCGGATCAGAGGCTTGCAGAAACAGGCGGTGCAGCAGCGCGTGGAGCAGCTGCTCGATCAGCTAGGGCTTGAAGCGCAAGCGCGCAAAGCGCCCGCCACCCTCAGCGGTGGCCAAAAGCAGCGCGCTGCATTTGGCCGCGCCATCGTGATCCATCCCAAAATCTTGCTCTTGGACGAACCCTTTGGCAGCCTGGATGCCGAAACGCGCGCTGAGATGCAGGTCTTGTTTCAGACGCTGCGCAAGGCCGAGAAAATCACCTCGCTTTTCGTGACGCATGACCTGCGCGAGGCGATCACGATGGGCGACCGCTTTGGCAAAATGGCCCAAGGCGAAATCAAGGTTTTCGCAGACCTGCAAGCATTTTTGGCGGAGCCGGATGCAAACATTCAGAATGAACTTGCATTCTGGAAAAAACTGCCTAAAATTGAATGAAGGGAAATCGCTTAGGATGGCATTGACGACTGCCCGAGCGCATGAATTGATATGAATGATTTTCAACATATAGAAGCGATTTATTGGGTATTCACCCAGCTCTGCAATGACCAATGCGACCATTGCTACAATCTGAGCGGCCCCAAGGGTGCGCGCATGACCGAGGCCGAATGCCTCGCCATTGTGCAAAACCTGCCGCCTTCGGTCGATCGCATCGTCTTGAGTGGCGGCGAGCCCATCGCAGACAAGAAAAAGCTCTATGCCGTCTTGGATGCTTTGCAGGAAAAATATGGCACCCGCACCCAAATCATGCTCCAAACCAATGGCGACCTGCTCACCGCCGAAATCTTGGATATCCTGATTGCCAAGGGCGTGACCCGGTTTGACATTGCAAGCATCGACCGTTACCACAAGTTGGCGGGGAGTCGGCTCATGGAGCTGGCAGAGCTGTTTGAATCTCGAGGCGTCAACGGCGAGGAAAAGGAACCCCTCGTGCGCAAATCAAATTTCCTCCATCATTTTCCGCTCAGTTGGGGTTTTTGGGGTGCGACGGATGAAATGTGGCTGGGTGGCAATTGGGCGCGGGGCCGCGCACTGGAAAAAGGAATTTGGAAACGCGATCCAGACCATAATTTTTGCGCCATCATGAGCGGCGCAATCGGTTTCCTCAATGGCACGCAACAGGTTCCGCAAGAAATCTCGATTCAACTCTGGAAAATCAATCCCTGCTGCCCCGGCACCAAAGATGCCCTCGGCGATGCCCGCACGGAAAAAGTGAGCGAAGTCTTGGCACGCCTCGCAGACAATCCGGTCTTTCTCGCGCTTGACCAAGGCGATCCCTTCAAAATGGGTGAATCGATCGGCGTGACCGCCGACCACGCCCACAAGCGTTGCGGTGAGCTCGGCAATGTCTGCCTGTGGTGCGACGAATTTTTTACCGCACACTACGACATCAAAACCCTCAAGGCCCGGGAACATGCTGCCGATTAATGCACTCCTCATCTCCAATGGCATCGAGGGCTTGGCAAAAATGTTTCAAGCCAATGACCGCATTCGGTACACGATCGCCGAGATCGGCAAGGACTTCGATCCCGACTTGGATGCCTACGATTTGCTGATCGTCCCCAATGGCTCCGACCATATTGCGTTGTACCGCATTCGCCAGAAAATCAAGCAGTTTCTAGCCGATGGCGGCACTTTGTTTTGCTTTGATGGATGGTTCACGGATTGGATTCCCGGCAATCGATGGCTCATGGACAATTCCAAGAAAACCATCGACATCCGTTACAAAATCAAAGACGATCCGCAGGGATTGGCGCAATATTTCAGCATCGACCACTTGAATTTCACGCATGGCATCAGCGGATGGTGGGCCTGTGGTTACATCGAAGCTGCCGCCGAAGCCGAGGTGTTGATTGAGGACACTTGGGGCCGTGCATTGATGGTCATCGACCGCAAGAGCACACCCGGCCTCATTGTGCTCACAGCGAGCGGTCCCTTAGGCGATTTTGGAGCGGGCACCCCCGACGACGGCGGATCAATCAAGGCGATTTCAGACCTTTACCAATCAATATTGACCCTGGTTTCCCACAAAAAAACAATGGTGCAATGAAAAAGATCGGATTGATATTCAACGGTGTATGGTCGCATTATGCATTCGCCAAGGCTACCAAATACCGCGATATTTTTGAATTGCTGTACGTGCATGACTTAGAAGCGACCAAACTGCTGCAAATGGATGCATTGGTCATTCCCTTTCAAAGCCACCATGCCGCAATCGCCCTGCACAAGGAGCTCATTTATCAATTTTTGGCGGCTGGGAAAAAGATATTTGTCGAGGGAGACAGCTCTGCAAATTGGTTGGATGCGCAGTGGGAAGACCGACCCGTCGACAATTATTGGTGGGTCAAAAATCCCAACAATCCGCCTGTTGCCGAGACCGATTTTTCGCATCCGATCTACGATGGCTTGAAGCCACGACATGCATTTTGGCATTACCACGGCGTCTATTCCCAAGTTCCCGAGCATGCACGCATCGTGCAGCGCGCCCAAGATGGAGCGATTGTGACTTGGGAAACGACAGCTTATGGCGGCACATTGCTCGTGACCACTTTGGATCCCATTGTGGAGCATGGCGTGCAACAGATCCAGCACTTGGACCATTATTGCGATCGGCTTGTACAATGGCTTGTGGGGATACAAGTAGCTGGGCCATTTGAAATCTTGGCTGAAGATTATGGGGTAGCGGTGGTCTGATCTCACCTCCTACCGAGTACTTCCGCTCTACCGAGCGGCACAACAACTGCCTAGGCGCTAAATGCATTACCCAAAACCTCATTCCACAGCCATCTTTTCCGTGAAAACACGCTGCCCATTGGCCTCCAATACCACAAAATACATGCCCGCCGGCAGCGCCAAGTCCAGTTTCTCGAAGCCCTGTTGTTGATGCAGCTGCATGCTGTACAATTGGCGTCCCTCCAAATCTAGGAGCCTGATCACACCCTTGCGCTGACCACCCAAGTCGTACCGCATGGAGCGCGACCCGCGCGACGGATTGGGATAAACGGTCAATTGCGCCGCCACTTGTGTCGCCGATGCATTCCCCACAAACGTCTGATCCCGAATGTACAATTTGTCAATCGCAGCCTCTACGATATTGTCCTGAAGACGGTCATTGCAGGAAATTTTGATACGCATGGTGCTGGTCAATGGCAGGTAGCTCGCGATTTGCACCGAGTCGGTCGTCCACCAGTTTTGTTGCAGATCATTCCGCGTCCAAACGGTCTCGATCTGACTTCCATTGTCGATCTCGATTGTGAGGCCGTCGTTTTGCCCAGGCATGCCCAGTCCATTGCTCGTAAAAAGCCAGTAATCAAAGACTAACAAAGGATTGGTATAGCCGCTCAAATCCATCTCGGGAGACACGATCAGTGTCGGGCCATTGTCCATATCATTGTCCCAAGGGCCGCCACCGCCATTGCCGGTCATCAAACACGCGTCACTGTAATCGGTCTGCACATCCTCTTCAGGATTGGCGATGATGCTGTCGAGATAGGTGCCTATGGGTTCGCCGTTGACCCATTTGCCACGCACATAGGTGAATGAACTCTCATTCCACCCAAGATTGAAGGTAAAGTCATCATAATATCCTCGGGAAAGAGCAATCGTGTAATAATTAAGGCTATCGACCACGTGCGCCGAAATCGACGTCGTGAGATAAGCCCACTTGGCGGCAATCAATTCATAATCATTTTCGATGAAACTGAAGTCGCTTACGGTTCCGCTTGAGTTGGCGTAATAGCTCGTCTTCACATTGTCTATGGGATCGTAGCAGAGCAGTTGTGCATGGGGAATGCGCAATCCCGTGTTGGCATCGATGATATTCACGTGCAGTTGCACGCGGGCACGGGGCCTGAGCGCAATATTGTGGGTGATCAATACGCCGTTGGCGAAATTGGCGGTGACCAATGAGTCGTGGTAGCCATATTTGGAATAACGCACGGTATAGGTCCCGGCATCGGCCATGCCTGTGGCGAAGTTGCCATAAGCATCGGCGACATCCTGCACAGGCGTGGACTGGACTGTGACCGATGCCCCCGGCAGCGCATTGCCCGTGGACGCATCCGTGACCTGCCCCTCCAGGTAACAAGCACGCACGTAGGTCGGATCCAAGATCCACACGCCAGTGCTCATGTCGCAAGCCACGATCGTGCCGCTGGGCAGGAAACAATCCAAGCCCCAAATACCATCGTAGCCACCGCCAGACAAGGGATTGGTATCATAATAACCGACCTCGGTCATATTGTGCGGGCGGCTGGCATCCACGATGTTCACGCCATCGTTGTAGTAAGCAATGACCAAAAAATCGTTCAGCACCTTCACATTGTGCGGCACCGCCAGCCCATTGCTAATACTCGAACGGTAGCGCCCTACTTCGGTGATATTGCTGGGATTGGTCACGTCATAGGCTGCGACGTAGGAAGCGTCGAGTTCATCGGTCGTGAAGCAAATAGTGCCCGCATCGTTGAGCCAAGTATTGTGGGTGAATGCGCTGGGTGTCGTCACAGCGCCAAGTGGCATCGGCGCAGCAGGATTGGTCATGTCCACGATGGTCATGAGGCCGTTGTTCATATTGGCCATGTAGCATGTGTCATTGCGCACGTAGGCGTCGTGTACATAGCGTGTTGTATCCGCGCCGATGCGCACGGGCCGCCACGGGTCGGCAAGCGACAAGACTGTCGCTCCAAAGTGGTCGATATTGGATCCAAAAATATAAAGCCGGTCACCAGCCACCATGAGCGTGTGGCCCTTGGTCATGCCAGCAATCACCGTGTCTTTGAACGCACACTGCCCCGGCAGACTCGACAGGTCGATGATGCGCAAGCCATCGGTCGCCTCGCTCGTCACGTAAGCATAATCTTGGTACACATCCACCTCATGCCACAATGTGCGGGTAATATTGGGGATTTCTTGCACCACGACGGGCGAATTAGGCATGGCCAGAGACAAGATCGTCGTACCTGAATCATGCCCAATGATCGCATACTCCACGCCTGCCCCCACATAACCCATTGCATCGGAGGTATAGGAGCTATAGGGGATATGACTCAGCAAAGCCACATTCTTGGACACTTGCGCCCAACCTGAGATCGACAACAGCAAAAGCAGCGATAAACAACTGTATTTCAGATTCATAGAATACGTAAAGCGAATTCGTAGCAGTCGAGACCCATTGCAGAGCTGCCCACCGCAAAGCCTAAGATACAAAATTTGCAGCGTGGTACAAATTACCCCAAACATGCCAAGCGGGTAAGTGCAAAAAAAACAAATTGCCCCCGAGGCAAGTGCCAAATTGCTAACCGCACATTCCACAAAGCAAAAACCCAAAACAGAAATTAAACCCAGCAACCAAAAACAACTCCAAAGCCTAAACTCTGAACTCTCCACTCCAACCCCCGAACCCCGAACCCAATACCCATACAGAAAAAGGGGCCAACCCCATTACAGAGCTGACCCCACAGTATCGATCAACAAATCTTAATTCAATAACGAATCAGCTTTTGGGTGCTCAAACGCTGCCCATCGGCCTCCAGCACCACAAAATACATGCCCGCTGCCAAGGCCATGTCCAAGGTTTCTACACCCTGCTGTTGCTGCAAATATACACGTTTGAGTTCATGTCCCTCCAAATCCAAAAGTCGAATGACGCCTTGGCGCTGATCACCAATCACATACCTTACAAAATTTTTCTCATGAGAAGGATTTGGATAGATTTCAAGGCTGTTGACAGCCGAAATCGCTGGATCATTGGCCACAAAGTTTTGATCTTTGATGTAAAACTTGTCGAAACCAGCCTCGATGAGATGGTCAAAGAAGTGATCGCTGCAAGAAATCTTGACGCGCGTCGTGCTCGTGAAAGGCAGGAAGGTCGCGATTTGCACGGAGTCGGTCACCCAAACCGGCTGCTGCGCATCGCGCTTGTACCACACGCGCTTCGTCTGAATGCCATTGTCCACCTGGATCAAAAGGCTGTCTTTGAAGCCAGTACCACCTTGGTTGTCCACGGTGAGGAACCAATAGTCAAAAACAATCAAGGGATTGGTATAGCCGCTCAGGTCCATGATCGGTGAAGTCAAGGTCGTCGTCCCATTGTCGACGTCGTCGTCAAATGGGCCACCACCACCGTTGCCAGTGACAAAGCATTCGTCACTGAAGTCATTTTGCACATCCTCCTCAGGATTGGCAAAAACCGTGTAGAAAGGCGTGCCGATCGGTTCGCCACGCTCCCAGAAGCCATCCAAAGCATTGCCACTCACAGTCCATCCAAAATCGAATGCAAAGTCATCGTAATAGCCAGGGGACAGGGAAATGGTGAGGTTATTGGTCGCATTGGCGACGGTTGCGGGCACAGACGCCGTCTGATAGCCCCACTGCCCAGCGATCAAGTCATAATTGCTGGCCATGAAATTGGGGTCGCTCACGGTGCCGTTTGCATCGGTGACATAGCTCGTTTTCACTTGGTTAGAGATCTCGTAAAAGATCACCCCGGCATTGGGAATAGGCTGACCAGTACTCGCGTCGAGCACGGTCACGTTCATCTGCACACGTGCATTGGGCGTGAGCGCAATGTTTTGGGTGAGCAGCACACCGTTCATGAGGTTGGCGGTGAGGATCGAGTCGCGGTAGCCATATTTGGAATAACGCACGGTATAAGTGCCCGCATCGGCCACGCCAGTCGCATAGTCACCAGCTACGTCGGCCACATCGTGACCCGTTGAAGACAGGATCGTGATCGTGGCACCAGGCAGCGGAAAGCCAGTCGAGGCATCCGTCACCTGCCCCTCCAGGTAACAAGCACGCACATAAGTTGGGTCCAACACCCACACGCCTTGGCTCATGTCGCAAGCCACGATCGTGCCGCTAGGGAGGTAGCAGTCGAGCCCCCAGTTGCCATCGAATCCACCGCCTGAATTGGGGTTGGTGTCGTAGTAGCCGACCTCGATCATGTTGTTGGGGCGGTGGGCATCCACGATGTTCACGCCATCGTTGTAGTAAGCGATGACCAAAAAGTCATTGAGCACCTTCACGTTGTGGGGGATCGCTTGCCCATTGCTCAGGCTCGAGCGGTAGCGCCCCACCTCTGTGATACTGCTGGGATTGCTCACGTCATAAGCCGTGACATAAGCTGCATTGACCTCGTCGGTCGTAAAGCAGATATTGCCTGCATCGTTGAGCCATGAGTTGTGGGTGAATGCGCTGGGTGTGACCACCGAACCCAAGGTCACAGGCGCATTGGGATTGCGCATGTCCACCATGGTCATATAGCCACCATAGATGTCTCCCATGTAACAGGTATCGTTGCGCACGTAGGCATCGTGCACATAAGTCGTTGTGTAGGCACCGATGTGCACGGGCCGCCAGGGATCCGTGAGCGACAAAACGGTAGCTCCACCATTGTCCTGATTGGATCCATAAATGTAGAGGCGGTCGCCCGAGACCATGAGGGCATGCCCAGTCGTCATCCCTGCAATCAAAGTGTCCTTAAACGCGCATTGCCCGGGCAGGGTCGATAGGTCGATAATGCGCAAGCCGTCACCGGCCTCGTTGGTGACATAAGCATAGTCTTGGTACACATCGACCTCGTGCCACATGATCGTGGAGATCGCAGGAATCTCCTGCACCACCACTGGAACGGCAGGATTGGCAAGCGACAAAATCGTCGTGCCCGACTCATGACCGATGATCGCATATTCGGTGCCGCCACCCACATAGCCGGCAACGTCTGAGGTGAGGTTGTTGTACGGAACGTGGCTGAGGAGCGTGACATTTTTAGCTGTCTGCGCCCAGCCGGAGCCGATCAGCAGAAACAACAAGGCAATCCATGTAACTGTTTTCTTCATAAAGACAATGCTAGATTCAATTCAATAGCCAAACATAGACGTTTTGCAATTCCCAAAGGTTGCATTTGTTGCGGAATTCATTTGTCGCCTAGGAATGGATTGTGGATTTCATGGCGGAATGTGGGCTTCAGAGGAGTGTGCACTGCGGATGAAGGAGAGCTGCGGATGAAGGAGAGCCTTGTATGAACGATGAGGGCAGTCGCAAGCGAATATTCTTGCCCGAATGGCATCCACTTGGATAGCCGTGGGTCTCGATCGAGGATCGTGTCCCACGGTCAGGCGTATCCCACCATCACCAAGCCCGAAGGACTTGAACGTGAATAGCCCCCGTCAAAACAGGGGGTTGAATGCGTTTTTTCTTGAATTGTCAACCCCGAAGGCGGATTGAACGTGAATACAATCCAATATTTCACGAATCATGTTCAATGCGCCGTGGCGCATTGCCCTGCGACAATTTCACTACCATCCCCCATTACCCCAAAAATGCAGCTCCAGCTTTCTTTATCCACCTCTTTTAAAGTCACTTGCCTTTCTCATGGCGGCAAGGTAAATTGCATCTGTCTATTGTCAATACGTCTTTCCTAAGTCCAAAAAAAGCTATCGTTTATGGCCGATCCAGTTCCATTGCAGCACCAAGCTCCTGTCCAGAAAAAGGAAGAAGCTGAACAAGAAGGTGGCATCACCATGGCTCCACCGCAATTTGCATTTGCAGGCGCGGGCGGTGCCGGAGACGGTGATGGGGTAGCCCAGCGCCAAACTGCCGACACCAACACAGCCACTGCCGCCGCCGCCGATGCGGGCGGCGTGCCCCAAGAGGTCATCGACCACCTCAAGCTGCGCGAAGGCTGGCGAGAGGTCGTCTACCTAGATTCACTCGGACTGCCCACCGTCGGCCTGGGTCACCTGCTCACCGCCGAGGACAAGAAACTCTACAAAGTCGGCGACAAAGTGCCTCTCGCCACCCTCAATGCATGGGCGCAGGCCGATGCCAAAAAGGCCTACGATGCCGGCAAGTCGCAGTGCGCCACCATCGGCGTGAGCAACCAAGCCTTCATCAACGCCATGGCTTCCGTCAATTTCCAGCTCGGAACCAAATGGAATACCATCCACAAGAAAACCTGGGGTTACCTTGTGTCGCATGAATATGAAAAAGCAGCCTTGGAGGCCCAAGACAGCTCTTGGAATACACAGACGCCCGTGCGCGTCGCAGACTTCCAAGCCGCATGCCGTGCCCTCGCCGCAGGCGGTGCCACCCCTGCTCCGACGACGACGACCGCACCAGCCCCTGCCGCAGCTAGCACCGGCAGCACCAAATACGAATTCAAGATCGGCGCATCCACAGGCAACGGTGCGGTCACGGCCGCCTCGCTCAACGTGCGCATTGGCCCCGGCACCACTTATGACAAGACCGGAACGGCCCTCGCCAAGGGCGCCCAAGTCACCATCTACGGCCAAGCCAATGGTTGGCTCTGCATCGGCGATGGGCAGTGGGTGTCTGCCCAATACGTGAGCACTGCGCAAACGGCTGCCCCTGGCCCCAAGGTTGCCGCAAACCCTGCACCCAAGCCACAAGCCCCCGCAGGGCCAGACCTCAAGCCCGCCGCGCAAAATGTCTACGACGCCATGTTTGGCGGCTCAGGCGTCGGCACTGACGAAGATAAAGTCTACGTGAACCTCGCCAAGCTGAACAAAGACAAGACGCTCATCGAGCTCTTCAAAGACACATACCGTGCGATGTTCAAGCGCGACGTCGTCGCCGACATCCACGCTGAGTTCTCGGATTCCTGGATGTTTGGCGATCAGCTCACCAAGGCCCTTGGGTACTTGCAAGTGAGCGTGGCGCCCACAAAGCCTGCCGCATCCACGACTGCAGGCCCTGTCTCCAAGCCCGCCACCACCGCATCCACCTCGGCCCCCAAAGACAATACCACCAAGGGCCCCGCAACGACACCCGTTGCCGCAGCACCCGCCACCAAGCTCGATGCCTTCTCGCTCAGCGGCAGCGTCGGCAAGACCATCGCTGGCAAAAAAGGTCCTGTCGCAGCCGACAACTTTGCCAAGGACGTGAAACTCGTGCAGAGCTTCCTCGTCGCAGCAGGTTATATGCAAGCCGCCGACGGAGAGGTCACCGGCGCAGCGACCATCGCCAAGACCACGCCGACCGCCAAGATTCCTGAGACCAGCCTCACGAATACCATTGCGGCCATCATGCAATGGCAATTGAAGGGAGCCACCGTCAAAGGCGGCGGCGCAGATGGCCAAATCTCCAAAAAAGGCGGCGCAGCCACCGCAGCCAACATCCTCACCGAAGTCTACAACAAGTACGGTGGCGAGGCCCCACTGGAAAAGGAAGTCATGGTCCTCGACAGCAGCAAATGGCATTCACAGGCCCGTTACGGCTGGAACTACTCAGGCGGCGACGAGACCATGGAGACCAATTACAAGGCCTATATCAAGGAACTCACTGGACTCAACGATCCGGCCGACCTGCACACCGCCCCCAAAGACAAGATCGATCAGGTCAAGGCCAACGCGACCTATAAAAAGAAGACCTTCCTAGAGAGCGAAGACGTGAAAGTGCACGGCATTCACGAGTCCGACAAAATCAGCGATCCCAAACCCAACTGGATCTGCTGCTTTGACACCGCCAAGAAAATGCTCGGTTACACAGGCGCAGTCCCTCACGGCGCCGACGAAAAAATCCAGACCTTCGTTGAAAACAGCCATGCAGGTGGCCAATTCACCCCGCAGGCCTCCATCGGCTTCCACTACATCGACGGGCAGCTGCGCAATGGCAAAGCAGTCTTCATCGGCGTGGACAAAGTGACCGGCGACGACAAGAACTACAATGAAGGCACCACCGACCACTTTATCTGCATCGTGGGCAAAGGCAAGGATGATAAAGGCTGGTACTTCCGCTACTTCGATCCGGGCACGAGCAACAAGGCCAATGGCACAAGTGTGAACAATAAATTGCACATCGGCGCCAACTACCAGAGCCTTACGGGCGGCAACTACAACGTCTCCCAAATCAGGGTAAACCAAGAAGACGGCATCTAAATCGGATGCATGCTATTGAAGATCGCGTTTTCATTCACCAAAAGGGTTTGAGAACGCGATCTTGGTTTTTATCCCCCACCCCGCATTCTCCCCAGCCATGAATTTTTTCCCCGACCAACTCAACACCCCCCTCCTCGGCTTTTCAGACCCGGGCAATGTCTATGAAGAACAGCGCACAGACGACGGCACAGAATGCATAATCCGCTGCATCCTCGGCCCCGCGCTCGGCTACGAAGCCACATTTTATTACAACGGTCGTTTGTTAATCGGCTTTCAAGAGCGTTGGGGCGATCAAAATGAAAAGCTAGACTTCAACTGGGAAAACGGCAAAGCCCAAGCCACCACAGCCGCAGGACAAGTCCACGAACTCAGCCACGACGACCGCCACCACCCCGTAATCTGGAAAATCAGCGGCCCCAACGCCGATGGCGAAACAGTAGTCCTGCGTTACCTCCGCAACTTCTACGACGACCAAGACGTCCTCTACAAAAGCGTGCGCTACGAAGAAAACCCCGAACAGTGCCACCGCATCTACCAATACTTCATCTACGGCCTAGAAACGCCCTGGCAAGCCCGCAAAGCCTATATCTTCGATTATCCCTACGCCGTAGGCAATGAGGAATATTGGGCGACGGAAGTGCCGGTCGATGTGCTGGAGTTTCCGGAGAGCTTTCAGGAGGAGGCTGTGGAGTTGTTGGAGGTGAGGTAGTTTGCGGCATTCAGCGAATGCTGAATGCGAGGGCACAAGCGCTGACCGCTCCCAGAACCCCACCGCTGCGCGAGTGCACGGCAGCGGGGTCCCATCCCGTATCTTGGTCCCCTAGTTTAGGTCTTTGCTCACCCGAGATTCGGGCTAGCGGCTGGCTAGCCTATTGCTAACGGTTTGTTTCCAGTTCTTTTACTGTTTGGGTACATGTATTCGGCATCGGTGTGGTATGGGATTACCCCGTTTTTCACCAAGTGCCACAGCGGAGATGGTAGAGACCCGGAAGTGACTCGGAACGGCGCTCCCCTAGCATTGGCCCAGACCCTGAGGTGAGGCGGAGGCGGAGCGACTGAAAGGGGGATGGTGTGAGTGTGCGTTTTTGGGCTGTTTTGAGAGGTTTTGGGTTTAGGTGGTAGGTAGCAGGTAGTAGGTAGCAGGTAGTAGGTAGCAGGTAGTAGGTAGTAGGTAGTAGGTAGTAGGTAGCAGGGGGCAGTTTTTGGGGTTGTTTGCGCTGGTTGTGCTTGGGGTCCGTGGTTTGAAAGCCACGGCAATTGATTCTATCGGGCTTGTGAGATCGGGTTGGTGGTGGGGCCGTAAGCTGAAGCATACGGTAATTCATTCTATCGGGCTTTTGAGATTGGGTTGGTGGTGAAATTCATTTGCTTTTTTGACTAGGGGGCTTGGCCTCCTTGTCATCCCGACCGAGTCGAATGACATAGCGGAGGGATCTTGCTGTTTGCACCAGAAGTGGTGTTTATTGCCCTTTAGGGCAATTTGGAGGTTTTTTCGTTGAGGGTGGTTGGTGAGCGGCGCCTTTGTGCGGCGCTTTGGTGCGCTGGTTGCGTGCGGTGGTTGTGTGCGGGACCTGTATCTGCCCTGAAGATTCCTTCCCGCACGTTGTGCGGGACTGCGCTTCGCTCGGGATGACAAAGGAGGCTTGACTTTTTCTTTTCGTTTGTTTAGTTTTGGTTACAACAATGGATGCGGGGGCCTGAATTGTGGGCACCAAACAAAAGAAATGGGACGTCAAGGGGGCATAGCGCGGTTTTTGGGGAGTTGTCGACAGATGAAAGGGTATGTCGATGATGGGCGTGCTTTGTGGCGGCAGCATGGGCCTTTGAACCGCAAGCGGTGGCGCAAGCACCCTAACATGGAGGGGCAGCGGGTTGCTGCTCGGTATTTTGGGGCGGCGTCTACTGTGGCCGGTAGTGTTTGGAGCCGACTGCCTGCTGCTATGCGGCGGCTGGCTGATGGCGGGGGTTTTAATCGGTTTGTGGGGCGCTGTCGTGACCTTGTTGAGGAGGATGGGCAGGTTTGGCAACTGGATGCGCTGTCGGGCTTGGATCTCTCTGCGGACTCTTCGGGGCCGCTGAAGATTGTGGGTTCGGTGCGTGAGGGGCTTCGACTGACTGGGGTTCGGGACTTGATGGGGCAGATTGATGCTGCTCTGGGGCCGGGTGCTGGGCAGCGGTCGGAGAAGTTTTTGATCGGGCATCGGTTTGTGGATGATGGCACTACCCGTGAGACTGTGGATTATGGGCCGATGGGCAATTGCATCGGCTGGAACGGTAAATATCGGCAGGATGGGCGGTCTGGGGGACGTGAGGCCTATTCCGCTGCGCGGAAGCTGGTGGAGCGGCGGATGCGGGTCTGGGTTCATGCTGTGGAGATGGTCGATACTGTTTGGAGCGTGGCGAATGGCCGGTATCAGCCGAAATCGCCGGGTCGGCGTGATCACCGTGGGTTTGTGACGGAGTGGCTGACGAATACTGGGATGGGGGATTCTGGTTGGGCTGCGGCATACGATTTGGATGCCTCGATCATCATGCCTACGGGTCGGGGGAATGGGCTAGGGTTGTTTGTGGTTTTTACTGCGGTGGAGGTTGCTGAGAAGCGTGGGCGGCACTGGGTGCGGCTGCCTTGGTGCTCTCGGATGCGGGTGCATGAGGTTGTGGCCCAGGATGAGGCGGTTGCTGAGGTGGAGGGGCATTTGTGGTGGCCTTTGGTTTATGTTTATGGGGATTGTAAGCTGCAGTCTGGGCGGTTGGTTGCTTTGGCTGATCGACGGGTTGATGGGATGGATATGCGGGAGTTTGAGCTTTTTGAGGGGGAAATTCCCGTTTTTTGGGATTTCCTTGCGGAGGATATTGGGGTTGAGTTTAAGGAGCCTTGGCGGGAGCTTGTTCCTGAGCGGGAATTGGTGGTTGCGGGGATACGGGCTGGGCCTTGAGCTATGCGTTGTTTTAAAAGGCAGCAGCTAGCAGTTGTTGGGGCTGTGAGCGCTAGCAGTTGTTGGGACTTCTGTTGTGGAGAGCTGGGAGTTTCGCTGGCTTTGGTTGGGCTTTGATGGTTGTGCGTTTAGCGTTGCCTGGTCCGTGAGCGGAGCCTATGGTTACTTTTTTTCGCCCTGCAATGCAGAACCTCAGTTGGTTAAAGGTATGACCTGATCTTGAATGCCGATGTATGCATGGAAAGCACGCCACCGAGCTGCGCCAATGGTATGTGGCGCATCAAGTTGGCGGAGTCGGCTAATCGATCGAAGGGCCTCGTCAGGTTGAGGTAGGCAGAGGCGGGAATGTGCGATCAGGAGCTTTTTCATTTGTATCTATCGGATTTCAAGCCTTTGTCAATCGCATCGACGACCTTCCAGCCTTGGATCAAATCCATCTTCTGAAGACAAATTCGCTATTTGATGAGGTGGATCTTTTCTAACATGAGTGTGGGAACCCGCTGAATGACTTTGATTGCTCAGGTGCAGCACCTGCCGCTTTTACCTGACAATTGCTCGGGAAAGGAGTTTAGTTCTGTTTCCACCGATGCCCTGTCACAGTCTCGGCCGGGCGTTGGGGCTGAGAAGTAATACTTGGAAATATTTTCTACCTTTTGAAGTGCAAATACATGCATTGACCTAAAGCGTTCTACGGAAGCCATCAATCGTTGAGCTTGGAAAGCTGAATCTTGCTTGTCTTGATTACGAATTTCGATTCGATCATTGGAGTAACAGCCAGCCAAATTAGATGGCAATCCCCGAAAAAAGGTAAATTGCCGAAATTCTGAAACCCTTTCAAATTGCAGAATTCATGAATCTTGCCGAGGCAGTTGAAACTTTTCAATATGACACTAGTGCAGTCCCAACCAACCGGGGATTCTACTACCAGCATTTGCTTTCACTCAAAAGTTGGCTAGAATCCTATTCTCAGAACAGGAGTAGCATAATCTATTTAGAAGACAAAGCCGATATCTTAGAAATTGGAGAGGAAGTCATTTTTACCGAAACAAAGTGCTATGCTAGGGATTTGAGACCTCGGTCTGACGAATTCAAACGAACAGCATACTACTTTTACCTTCTCTTCCTCCAATATAGGCAAAGTACATTGCAATTGCGATTTGTGTTTCAAACAACGGCAAAATTTGGGAAAGATCTTGAGAAACACGTTTTCCAAGCAGATGCAGGCAATTACAAACTACTAGGAACTTTCCAGCAGTTATTCAAGACAATAATTCTCGAACAAGCCAAAAAGGTCAAAAACGATAAGCTTTCAAGTGCGAACGAGCTCAAAAGAACCAAAACTAAGGATTCTTTCGACATTTTGAAACAAGAACTGGAATGCGAGAGTTTGGCGGAATTCATGAGTATTTTGGAGTTCCAAACAGGCGTTGACAACCCCGATGAATCCATTGAGAAATTGGAAAGCGAAGCGCTAGAGATTCTAGGCCGATCATGTTTTAAAGAGATTCCTCCTCGATTTTTACTGAAGGTTACCCTCTCTGAAATATTCAGAAGGGCGCAGCGAGAACAAAAAGAAGAAAGGAAACTCGATTCCCCTTTGCTCTCCTCAATTCTCAATCTCACGCACGAAGAACTTCTGGGAATGATCGATAAGAGGTACATTTCCAAAGTGATCAGAATAGAAGAATCAATTGATACACTAAAGAGGAGCCTAGAGTTGGTCAACGATCAAACCCTTGAAAATGAGACGAGGATTCGCAACTTAGAAAACTTGCAAACTGTTGACTTCTCATCGCTACCCAAAGAAATACTTCCGATATTACCCAATGAAGTATTTTGGGGAAGGGCGGCCGAACTGAGTCAATTTGCAGGAATGGTTGCTGGTGCACGAAAACCAATCCTGATACACGGCCTTGGTGGAACAGGAAAAACGGCGTTTTGCATACAGTATTGGCAGATGTATCAAGACGAATTTGAGTACATATTGTGGCTCGAATCTTCCGAACACTTTTTGCACAAAATTGCTTTTGATGAAGAGCTCCATGGAGCCTTGCAAATTTCCTTTCAAAATGAAGACAATTTCAACTATCGGCATGCAAAGGTAACCACCACCCTTTGCAACCTTCAGCAACGAAAGCTCTTGGTTATCGACAACGTAAAAGAAAACCCGAATTTACTAAAAGAGATTCATCGTTGGCAATCAGCTGGATGGCAGGTTATTTGTATTTCCCAAAGCCACTTTAGCTGGGCTGAGCCGTTTTTTTTGCCCGACCTAATGCTTCAAGACCTTCAATCAATATTTGAATACCGAAGCGACATCAAATTCCCAGAAATAAGTGTTCATAAGCTATTCCAAGTATCGGAAAACAACCCCCTCCTTATAGACATCGTCGCGCGCATGCTCAAAAATGCGCCTCACATTTCTATAGACGAAATCATAGAGGCCATAATGGACCTATCTGTTGATTCGCCACGGTTTGAGATTTCTATCTATGACGACCGAACCGACAAAGAAGAAACACTGGTATCAAAATTGGTTTCCATATTTAGCCTTGATGCAATTCATGATTCAAAAGATCAAAACCTACTGATTTGGCTTGTAGTTGCCCCCTTAGGCTGGAATAGATTGGAAACCATAGTAGAAATCGCTGGCGGATCAGACTATGAGACCAATTATCGAATTTTTTTGAAGGCGCTCAATAAATTTGAACGAATTGGGATCTTAGCAAGGAATGGCAACACTTTCAAAATTCATCGATTAATTCGCTGGGCAATAATCTACCAGAAAAAGGATTTCGACGAACTATTTCTTCAAATTGCGTGGCTAGCAGGAAGAGTTAATGAATCCATTACAGCCTTTGACCCACAAGGATATCGCTGGACCCTGATCGCAGAAGAGATGCTGAAGGTCATACCCGAAAGAAAACGAACATCTATGACACAACAACCACTACTTACACTGGAGAATGGTATTCTTCAGGTCTACCGCTATTTAGGGCTTGGAGAAAAGCTAGCAGATCGGCAAGCAGGAATCATTAAGCGGCTTGAAAGCGCATTCATTGTGGACACAATAGGACTTTCTATTGCTCATAATAATTTAGGAATGGATTATCTTGTGGCGAATGAATTTGAAAAATCACGAGAGTCATTTGTCCACGCAATAGAAATGCTTGAAAAAGGCCGAGATCAAAAAATAGAAAAAAGCGAACTACTTCTAAATTGCTACTTGAATCTATCCTATCTACTTTTAGAACATTTGAATCTCAAGGAGTTTCAAGGCATATTCCTAAAAGCAATCAGATTGTCAAGAGCTTCTGAACTCAACAACAATAGAAAACTGAACCTTATTCACGACATTCAAGCTCGTCTGTATTCACGACTAATGGACTTCCAAAATGCAGCCTCAACCATCGAAATTGCGATCAGGATGGAGGAGGCCAAAGAAACCCCAACATCAGCAACCCTAACTATGTGGTATTCAAATCTTTCTTTCTACTTAGCCAAAGTCATGAAGTGGGATAAGGCTGCCTCAGCAAATGCCATGGCATTGGAACATTGGAATCGAGCTGGCCTTAATATCCAACATCAACTCTCGGCAATCAAGGAAATTCGGTACATGATAGACAACAAAATTGAGGAGTGGGAGTGAGAGTGAGAAGAATGCCATTTCAAGCATAAACTTCGATCATTTTTGTATCCTTGTAGCTTCGTTTGCAAAAAATAAAGAGAGCATGGGAATCCCAAACGTACCATCATTGTTTCAAAAGATTGCAAGGGGTAGCGAAGGCGGAGCTGAGTTTGCACGTGTTGTCACACTGCTAATCGAGGCTGAATGCATTGAGTCAGAAGATGTAACAATCATTACGTCAGATGATATGGGAGACTTTCGCGGAGTGGATCTAAACAGGCATCACCAAGGGCATCCAACGACATTCTTTGCTGGGTATCAATTCAAGTTCTATTCGCAATCACTCATATCTTCCCATAGATCGGAGATTAAAGCTTCATTTGAAAGCGCTCGAGGTAGAAACCCATACAGGTACTCGTGGATATTCGTGACGGCTGAAGATCCTCTAGAGAAGGATATATCATGGTTTCAAGGGTTATTCGATCATAGCAGGCCGCACCGTATTTTGCAAGATTACCTCGATTTTTGCCCTGATTGCTTTTTGATCGCTGTCTAATGCTTTGCTCAAGAACCTGCATCACGACCTCTGAATTCGGTCAAATTCGACGTATTTGGCCTAGCATAGCGCCTGATTGAATTGCCTGAGCCCCTAAATTGCAAAAAAAACCTTACCGCCAACCCGTACCCGAACTGTAAATCCGCCCGTACCCAAACTGATATGCTAGCCTTCACTCACTGCAACTGACCTGCTGTAGCTGCGCTAGAAAGTGACCTCCACTTGCGTGCTCATGTGAACGTTGCCATTGTCAAATTGCCGATGATCCAGCAATCCCAGCTCCAGCACTGTCCAGCGCACATTCTTCGTGAGGTAGTAGCGCATGCCGTGAAAGACACGAGTGACAGGGTGGTAAACCAACTGTCCATCTAGATAAAAATTCCACAAGTCATACAAACCATAGACATGCAATTTGGGGCTGATTGCGAAGTCCACTTGGAAGTATGCAGCCAAGGAGGAGGAGCGCCTGGACACTTGGTCGAGCGCTAGCATCGATCCGAAATCCATGTTGCGCTGATAGACCACCTCTCCGCCGAGCAAAAATTTTCCTGCCTCCACCGAAAAGTCGGCACCCACAGCTGTGCGGCGCGTGCGCATGTCTGCAAAATAGCCCGATACCCCTAGGTTGAGCGAACGACGTGAATACGAGACCCGAAACACACCGTCAAATCTGCTGTCAGCATTTTCGCGGTACAGCGGAAACGTGCGGCCTTGTCGACCGTGCACGATGGCAGCCTTCACATTGATCGGGCCAAAACTGCGGTCCAACTGCAAACCCAATTCGATCTTTTTGAGCGCAAATCCATTCACCAGCAGATTGTTCTTTGTGCTCGTAAAGTTGCGGTGCGAACTGAAATCCGACCAGAGCCCGAAGGGATTCCGAATCTGACCAAAGGATGCACGAATACCGCTCTGCGCGATATTCGAGATCGTAAAATTGAGCCGCTCAAACGGAATCGTCGTCCCGCCCGTGGGATTCGGTTGAACCAGTGTGTCAATATGTCCCTCGTGCAGCACCGCAACCGATTCGATATGGTGGATGACTTCCTCGGGTATCGGGTTGAATTCGGCCAAAAAGTCGATGGCATTCACCGTGTTGTGACTGCCATCGTAATGCGCTGCGAAATAGAGCTTCGCCTGATTGATTTCCATCAAAGGCTTAAACTTACCATCAGGCTCTTGGTGAAATTCAAATTCGCCAACCAGATAGGCCCCCAGCTTCATTTTCAAATCCTCTCCAGTGGCCTTTTCCGTACTCAAGTCCGTGCTAAAGGCCCCTTGCTGAAACGCCTTGATCACCAGCAGGGATATCTCTTCGGGTTTTGTTCCTCCATTGATCTTTTCAGCAATGAAGGTTGCAATCTTGCCTGGGTAGACATAAACCGATCGGCCAGCACCAACCCACTGGTAATCAAGATAATTGGCGAACGAAATCAGGTATTTGTCTTCCAAGATCACACCCGTGTTCACGTCAATTTCCAACATGGCATAGAGCGAAATCGTATTGATCAAATGGTTGATATCTGAGATCGTTGCCACTGCATAGATCTCAGAATCAGTCTCGCCAGAGGCAGCCGAGGTCCTGACCGGCAAATTCAAGAATCCTATCAGCAAAAGGACAGCCAGAAAAATGGACTTCAGACGATTGAGTATCGGTTTTGGAGACATTAAAGCGTGTAATTTCATCTTAGGTAAATGTTCTCAAAATTACCACGCAAGCCATAATTCCTATGGTCATTGGTCGAATCCCTTGTCAAATTCGTCGAGTTTTTAGAAATATCGAAGATCGATCTATGCAGGAGCTATTGGTATCTGCTCCATAAGATTTGTTACTCAGGGTGCTTGGACCTAGACCCATGCCGATACTCCATGCAGGATTGCATTTCCAAAGATTTTTTGATTCCCCCTCCAACCAATCCGTAAATTGTTGCATCAGTATGAATGTCTGCACGTGCAGCGGCAAGAAGAATGACGGATAGCGAGCTGATAGTCGGCTGCCTCGATGGCTCTAGAAGGCATCAAAAGGCACTTTACGATCGCTACGCGCCCTATATGATGGGCGTGTGCATGCGCTATGCGTCCAGCGAGGCCGAGGCCGAGGACCTGTTGCAAGATGGTTTCGTCACGGTCTTTCGCAAGTTGGGAAGCTTTGAAGGCCGGGGAGAATTGGGCGGATGGATGCGCAAGATCTTCCTCAACACTGCGCTGATGAACTTTCGCAAGACCAAGCACTTGTTGCAGCAGATGGAAATGGAGGCCGGTCGCTACGCGATCGACGCAGGCGAGGATCCATTCGACCAAGCCTCGGCGGCCGACCTCATGCGCTTGATGCAGGAATTGCCGGCCGGTGCCCGCCTCGTCTTCAACTTGTATGCCGTCGAGGGATTTGAGCACCACGAGATCGCCGAACAGCTCGGCATCTCGATCGGCACCTCCAAATCGCAATACAGCAGGGCCCGTGGCCTGCTCAGGGACAAAATCGAAAAGGAAGAAAGGAGAGTTCGTGGAACCACATGCTGAGAAAAAAGGACGCCTAGCGGGCAAATTTGAGGACTACACGCATACGCCCAGCGATGCTGTGTGGGACCGCATCGTAGCCGAGCCCGCAGACCGGCCATTGGGGCCCATGTTTTGGGCATTCACTTGGATGCCCAAGGCACACGTTTGGGGCCGCATCTCCGCGCAGTTGCACCCCGTGCCCTACCTGCGGATTGCAGCTTGGAGCACTGCGGCAGCCGCCGCAATCGCCCTGCTCATGGTTGTGCTCCTGAATGGTGGCACCGCCGACAAGCCCGGCCAAGGCCTGGCTTTTGCAACCCACAGCCATGCTTTTGAAGGACTGGATGCCCGCAAGGCAGATGCTGCAAATGCATCGCAACACAATGGATCGCCTTCCGCAGCCGATCAAAATGCAGCCCAGGACGCAAGCTCAATAGCCGATGCAGGTGCCGCCCATGCCGCAGGCAACAAGGCGCCACGCACCATCCATCCGCCCAAGAACCCACACGACCCTGATAAAAAACAAGCATGGGATGACTTTCCGATCGTTGAAATCGGGGAATCGCATCGCAATCTTCGCGACGTTCACCCGCATTGGAACCCAACGGACAACCAATGGCCAGACGAATTGACCCCAGACCAGCCAGCCTCGATGATGCCGAGCCTCGCCGAGATCGACCGCGTGATCACCTTCAACCGTTTGCTGAAATTGACCGAAGCGGAGGAAGCCATGCGCGAGCCTGATGGCGAAGGTCTTGCTGAAGCCAACCGTGGCATGCGGGGCTACGGCCCATTGGCGATGGCGCAAGTCGGTGCCAACATCACCCCCGGCAGCCTCGGCAGCAGTAACAATGATGCCTTCATGTCTGACCAATTAATCGTGCTGAGCGAAAATGCCACTCCTGAACTGACTGGCCTCGCAACCAATGGCTACATCAGCCACGAGCCGATCAACGAATATTTCCAGACACCCTTGGTACTAGGCGCTAAGGTCGACTTGCGCATCGCCAAGGTATTCGCAGTCGGCGCAGGCCTCGCCTATACCCGCCTGCAGAGCTATGCCGATGTGAACGTCGGCCCCGTTTCGCAGCACGTCGACATCACCCGTCAATACCTCGGTTTTGCAGCCTCTGGCACCTATTCCCATGTATTGGGCAAGCCTCACAGCCGGGCCGCAGCCTACCTGAGCGGTGGTTTGCAGTATGATCTCGGCCTCACCAAGCACAGTCAATTGGTCACGAATACACCAGGATTCGACATCGTCAATGAAAACCAAAAAGCCCCACTCGGCAACCAAGCCAGCGTGAACACAGCCTTGGGATTGCGCTACCGCATCGTCGGCCCGCTGAGCCTCTACGCACAAGGCACAGCCGCGCACTACTTCTACATCACCGATCCCAACCTATTCTCCCAAAAACCGATTTGGCCGAGCATGCAAGTCGGCCTCCGCATCGGATTGTAGGCAGGCATCAACCGCAATATTTTGCAAGATGCAAAAGCATCTCCCAACCGTGCTGTTGGGCTTCAATATCTTGAACCCCAACAGCACGGTTGGGAGGAAATCGATGAAAAACACAATCACAAACGATGTGACGCGTAGCATATTACGAGGAGCAAGTAAAAGGCCAGAACTCCCCCTTGAAAACCACTTTCGTACGCCGCGGCGCACCGACTTTCGGTAGTCCCGCTGCTGAGCAGCGGGATAGCGTCCGGCTAGGATGCACACCAAAACACGCGCGCCGTAGAGCCTGTCCGCGCTGCATCAGCGGGATGCCGCCTTTACAGCGCCACCACTTGGCCACAATACAGTTCGGAACTCCAGTCAGGCATAATTTACAATCGCTCGATCAAAGACGGTGCGCCTAGGCGCAGCGTAAAAACAAACGCCAACTCCACCGGGAGCTTCCCGCTCAATGCCATTAAGTTAAGGATTTAGCGTTTTCGGTTGAAAGCGCAGAATTGCCATTTTCAGCTTGCAAAGTCCGAAGGACTTAAACGTGGATAGCCCCCGGTAGAACCGGGGTTGAATGCGTTTTTTTTTTAATTGTCAACCCCGACGGGTGTTGAATGTGAATACAATCCAATATTTCACCAATCA
>JANPHP010000340.1:0-6398 GCA_031424495.1 Bacteroidota bacterium
GGTGCTCGACGTCTATCCCGACGGCAGCGAATACTTTGTCTTTGAGGGTGTGGTGAATGCACGCGGTCGCCTCTATGCCAAGCACATGGCCGACCACGCGGTCGAGAAGCGCGACATTCCCTTCAACAACATCGAGATTGGGCAGGTGTACCAATACAAGTTTCGCATGTTGCCGATCGCCTATACCTGGGGCCGCGACCACAAATTCAAGATCCTGATCAGCTCCAGCAACTACACCCGCTACCAAGTCAATCCCAATTTGCCGATCCAAGAGGGCGAATTTTTCAGGCGCAAGCCAGGTGATGGGCAGACCTACCGCTACAATGGTGTGGACATGGCCCCCCGTGTGGCTGTGCAACGCGTTCACTTTTCTGCCGAGCATCCTTGTTTCATCAACCTGCCGGTCTACGATCCGACTTTTGTGGTCGGCTCAGAGCAGGCCCACAGCCCTGCCGATGCGACCGACATGCTCGTCTACCCCAACCCGACGACGGGTGAGGCCACGGTGCATGCGAGCCGCCCGGGCAATTACACGCTGCAGGTATTCAACTCCCTCGGGCAATTGGTGCATACCGACACGCTGCGGGAGCAGGCGAGTTTTGACATGAGCGCCATGCAGAGCGGTGTGTATTTTGTGAAGCTCATCGATCAGAAGACGGGGAATGCAGCATCTGAAAAACTGGTCGTGCAGAAATGACGCGACCTGGCATTCGTGCTTGCAGCATCTTCAAAGCTTGCGCGGGCTGATCTGCGGGCTGAGCCTGTCATCGGCGCTTGCTCGCTCCTATTCATGAAATCATCAATTCCACAAAACCATAGACCTTCCCTGTATGAAGCGTATTGCTTTATTGATCGTGCTCAGCTGCATCTGCCTGCTCGCACAAGCCCAGTTTCCTGAATTGCGCAACACCACGCTCAAGGGCAAAGTGGTCGACACTGAGACCCGTGAGCCCCTCGCAGGCGCACAATTGCAAATCAGGTCCAAGGGCGTGGGCACGGTCGCCGATGCCAATGGCGACTTCAAGCTCGAAGTGACTTTTCAGGGGGATGAATCACTGGACTTGGAGGTGAGTTATTTGGGTTATTCTCCTTTGGTTTTGAAGGTGAATGCGCAGTCGCAGGGATTGGCGATCAATCTGCAATCGACTGCCGTTTTGGGTGCTGAGGTCGTGATCACGGGCTCTCGCGTGGCCGAGAGCATATTGGAGTCGCCGGTTTCTATCCAAAAAATCAACATTTCTGAAATACAGGGCGCTGCCTCGGGGGATTTTTACCAGAGCATCGGCAATTTGGCGGGCGTGGACATCACCACCTCCAGCCTCGGATTCAAGGTCGTGAACATGCGCGGCTTCAACACGACCTCGCCCGTGCGCTCGGTGCAGTTCATCGATGGCATGGACAATCAAGCGCCGGGCCTCAACTTCCCGGTCGGCAACCTCGTGGGCGCCAATGACCTGGACCTGCAAAGCGTCGAGCTCATCTCTGGCGCGGCCTCTGCGCTTTACGGCCCCAATGCATTGCAAGGTGTGGTGAGCATGACAAGCAAAAATCCTTATGATTATCAGGGCTTGAGCATACAGCTCAAAGGCGGCAGCCGCAACCTGCTCGACGGGCAGTTTCGCTACGCTCACGCATTCGGTGCCAAGGAACGCCTTGGCGTGAAGGTGACAGGCTCGGGCATGCGGGTGAATGACTGGCATGCGACCGACCCCGTCGCCAACACCTATGGCGATATCAGCACGACTCAAGACCTGAGCGCGATCGTGCAGGGCCTGCAATACGATCAGTCTTTGAGTCAAGAAGACCGCGACAAATACATTGCCCTCAACAATTACCTCGATTTCAATCCCAACGCCTACCCCGGCAAGGTCGACATCAACGCGCCCGGTTACATGGAGGCCGACCTCGCCGACTACACTGCAAAGAGCCTAAAACTCGCCGCCGGACTGCATTACAAGCTGCGCGACAGCTTGGAGATCAGCTATGATTACCGCCTCGGCAACGGCACTGCTGTCTACCAAGGCACGAATCGCTACAGCATCAACAACATCCTCTTCCAGCAGCACAAGGTCGAGTTGAAGGGCAAGCATGGCTTTTTGCGGGCCTATACCACCCAGGAAAATGCCGGCAACAGCTACGACGTCGTCTTCACGGGCATCAACATCAGCAAGGCGGGCGTCGCCAACTACGTCTCTGAATACCTCAAGTCCTACTTTGGCACGCTCGACAGCCTCACCAATGGCTTTGACGGCGACGCACAACCTTGGATCGTCGACAGCGCCCACACCGCCGCAGCCAATGCGGCCGCGCAAGCCTGGTATCAGCCCGGCTCGTCCACCTATGACAGCTTGTTTCAAGCCATCAAAAACGATCCCGACTTGCAGACAGGCTCCAAGTTTGTGGACCGCTCCAGCCTGCAACATATCGAGGGCCAATACAATTTTGATTTCAAAGTGCTCGACGTGATTGCGGGGGCGAATGTAAGGCGTTACGATCCGCAGTCTTATGGCACGATCTTTCGCGACACCCTCATCAACATCGGCGACACCCTCCCCAATGGCCAAAACAATCCCAATGGCAAATACCAAGACATTAGCCAATGGGAAGTCGGGGCCTACACGCAGCTCACTAAGCGATTGCTCGATGACCGCCTGAAGCTCATCGCATCCTTTCGCTTTGACAAAAACCAAAACTTCAAGCCGCAAGTCTCGCCGCGGGTCTCGGCTGTCTACTCTTGGCGCGCCCACAATTTCCGCATCTCGGCGCAGCAGGCTTTTCGGAGCCCGACGCTCCAAAACCAATACATTCAGCTGGACCTCGGCCCCATCAAACTCGCGGGCAACCTGGATGGTCGGGACAATCTGTACACGCTGAGCAGTGTGCAGGATTTTCAAGACACGTATGACAGCACCTTTGCCATCGAGCCCAGCCTCCTGAAAACCATCCAACTCGCGCCGCTGCGGCAGGAGCAGATCAAATCGATAGAGGTCGGCTACCGTGGCATCGTGCGCCAGAAGCTCTTTATCGACATCGGCGGCTATTACAGCCTCTACTCCCACTTCATCGGCGAGGTGCGCGTCGTGCAACCCTTGCATGGCGCCGTTGCTGGGCAGGAGTCTGGCGAAAATGCACTCCTCACCAACAGCAGCGGCAACCAAACCTACCAAGTCTACCAAATTCCGACCAACGCCTCCCAAAATGTGAGCAGCTATGGCGGCACGATAGCCCTCGCCTACTATGTCGGCAAAGGCATCTCTGCCACAGCCAACTATACCCTTGCCATCTTGGACACTACGGGCCTCAAAGACCCGATCGTGCCTGGATTCAACACCCCCAAGCACAAATTCAACCTCGGCATCACGGGGCGCAATGTCTGGAAGGGTCTGGGCTTCTCCGCCAACTTCAAGTGGGTGGATGGGTTTTACTGGCAGAGTTCGTTTGGCGACGGCGCCGTGCCCAGCTACCACCTGCTCGATGCACAGCTGAGCTACGAAGTGACGGATTGGAAGTCGACCTTCAGGATCGGCGGCTCCAACCTGCTGCACAACGTGCACCGCGAAGCATACGGCTCTCCCATGATTGGCACGATGGGCTATCTCTCCTGGACGCTGGATCTCAAGCGCATCCGCAAGTAAATAGCCTAGGAAATTAAGCCTTCAGGCGCCCATCAAAAGCATGGGCGCCAAAACAATCCGCGTGCCCGTACGCGAACGATTCTCTCGTACCATAACCGCGTACCCAAACTGTTTTCCCATTCGTCCTCCAGAATGTCCCATTCACGGCGCAAGCGCGCAGCGCAAACCGCCCAAGAAATCACCAAATCCGCGCCGTCCCCCCCTACCCAAACCCTAGCGCCCGTACCGTAAACTCGTGCCCGAACCGTAAACTCGTACTCGAACCGTCCAGGCTCGTACTCGAACCGTCAATGCTCGTATTCGAACTGATTTTTCCCGTTCGTACATCCAGCGTGCACTTTCGTCCTCCCAGAGTGCCCGTTTGCTCAATGAGTCCATTTGCCATTTTGCGGCTGCCTATCTTTGTATCAATCAAAAAATAAACTATGTACCTATTGACCTTAAATGCCGAGCAGCGAATGAACGAATTTCCACAAGCTTTTGCCGACCGTGTTACAGACGATACATTTCGAAAAATCGAGACCTTTTTTAGAGACGCCGATTTGGATCGAGCGACCGTCGCTCGGTACAAACCGGGCATGATCATGCGGGAAAACGGGTTCATGGACGCCACCTTGAAGGAAGGCGGTCCCTCATGCCTAGCACGCTATCAGATCTATACCAACCGCAGGTCTGCTTTCACGGCAAACTTTGCAGAGTATGGCAGTTGGACCTTTCCACGGGGATGCTACTACAAAGTGTTGGATGTAGCTCAATATGAAGGCCACACGCTGATTACGCTGCTGCATGTGCCTGAGTATGCCATGCACTACTTTGCCGTGCATGATCATCCCAAGGAAGATGCCATCGTCAAGGAATCAAGGCGCCGGTTTGAAATCATGCGCACACAGCCACCAAGACAGGAGTTTGATGCATTTTGGTTTCGGCGCACGGCATTTCCAATCGGGATTGACAGTGATGGCAGCTATTTTTACCAAGAGGAATCGCCAAAAACGGTACCGTCGACGCCAGAAAAACCATTCGTGGGGTTCCTTAAGCGTCTTCTGCGCCGACGAAATTGAATGCTTCGCGCCTTAGGCGCTGCCAACGCAGCGCCTAGGCCAATGGACAGGCTGCCCATTTGGCTACTTTCTCCGCAAGAGTCGATTATTTCGCAGTATTTTTTGCCGTGCCGCTTGTGTTTGCGATCTTAATGGCTATCTTCGAAACATACTAAGTCTACTGCCAGATTGATGTTTTGAGGTGAAGAGAAGACGGATTGTAATGCCTTGTCATCTTGGAACCGTGTGTAATGTTGCTCAGCAGGGCATTTCCACGGAACCAAATACAACAGAATCCAAGACTTTTGATCACTGACAATCAATAGATTGCCATTTTAAAGGATGTATTGCAACCTTGCGTTGCCCGGGTGGAAAGTTTTGAGAGGGACTTACAGGCCGCCTTTTTGTTTGGATAAATAGGATTGGAAAAAATGGTCATGAATTCAAAATTGCTATTGTTACTCGTAGTGCTGTTTGCCGTTGTCACCGTGCAAACTTTTGCCCAAAATGGAAACTGCGGCGAGGTCATCGTGAATGTAAAGAAAGGCACCATCGCCAAACTGAAGCCTACAGCCACAGTGGAGAAAATCCAAGCGGCGCTTCCATGCTTTACAGGCGTCACTAAAGAAGACGAAGGCTACAACTGCGGTGGCGGCGTGTTTTACATCAACAACGACTTCTATGCCTATACAGGTCGCGACTATTGGGAAATCAGGGCCAATTTCAAGGGCACTTGGGACACCAAACTGATTGGTTGCAAGCCTGCCGACATCGAGTTTCAGTATGGCGACCCCGTGCGCGAGGAACGCATACCAGGCTACAAAGTCATGTTTTTCAAAATGAAATATGGCTGCATTCGTGTGCAATTTGGGATGAACTCAGGCAGGTCAGAGGAAGTGGGCATCCACTACAAGCCAGCTTCCGAGGTCGAACTTTGCTACTGATCTGCCGCGACTTAACACTTTCCAGACGCGTGTGAGCCACCGCATTGCCAGTGTGCATGGGCAAACTATGCGTCTGCCAAATCCTTGAACACATCACCGCAATCGGCCCACACGCGGTCGAGCGCCACGATGCATTGCTCCAAAAACGCCAACATTCGGCCCCAGTCGGCCTTGTTGTAGAGGCTCACGGAAGTCTGCTCGCAATAAATGCGAGCGATTTCCTTGCCCTCGGCATTCACAAAAAGAGGTTCCCACACCCAATCGATTGCGGTTTCTAGCGCGAGGTACTTGCGCAACTCCTCAAATTGGGCATAAAACAAGGCTCGCATACCCGCATCGTGATGCTCCATCGTGATCGCAACCCGAGCGATCTTGGCATCGACCTCCAGCCTAAAAAAAATGTCCTTTACCCCCGTGTGGTAATTCACCCATTTCTGCCGAGGCCCTAGGAGTGAATCATGCTGCCGCATATAAACCCCGAAAGCCGTCCAGAAATCAATTCGCAGTTGCTTCGCTTCTTCTTTTGAAAACACGGCGCAAGATAGAAAATAAGCCCCGAAACAATGGACAATTGGCAATGGACAATGGAAAATGGACAATGGGCGATGGTAAGTGCAGTTGAGCTACGCACAACCCCAATAGCGCCGATTTAAGCAAGCTCATCAACACCCAACGTAACCGCCCCTGCCAAATTGAACTCTGAACTCTGAACTCTGAACTCTGAACTCTGAACTCTGAACTCTGAACTCTGAACTCTGAACTCTGAACTCTGAACTCTG
>JANPHP010000341.1:0-5433 GCA_031424495.1 Bacteroidota bacterium
TTTCGTCCACCGCAGCCTTCCTCTGGGCAGGGAGAATCCGCAAACGCCCGCCAACACCTTTTTCATCCATTTTACCCTTGTCTTCCATAAAAATAACTGTTTACACCGTTTTCGGGTGTATAGCTATTCTAGGTCAAGACAGTAAGCGCTCGTACCCGAACATTCTTATTTCCCGCCGTTCAAAATCAACAGATTCGTCTTGGCTACGAGCGGCGACATGGAGCGCAACCTGCGCTCTGGCAAGCTCGCCATGAGCGCAGCGAGCAATTTGGGTCTTGCGGACCACACGGCATCGTTGAGGACTTGGGAGAGCTGGGCGTTGTCGTCGAGGAAGTCGACGAGGCTGCGGCCGTCTTCGGTTTTGGTCATGAGGTCTGCCGCCTCGGGCCAGCGTTTTTCACGGGCCATTGCCTTGAGCAGGAGCAGAAATTGGCCTTGCACGGCTGCGGTTTGCCAGAGGTTGAGGCCCGAAGCAGGGTCACGGCGGGCACAATCGGCTGGCAACAGCGCCTCGCCTGTGGTCTGCAGCTGCCCCATGATGATGTTGATCTCCTCCAGCACCGCCTTGCGGTGGATGCGGTAGCGGCCATCTTTGCTGCTGTTGAAAAGGTAGCTTTTTTCGAGGGTGTCGTCGATCGCTTGGCCCTCCATGACGCTGAAGAAGTCGGCCTTGTCCTCGGCAGCCTTGGGCGCAGGCACGGCGGCATCGACTTGCATTGGGGGCTCGTCGGTCGTGAAATCTTGCACGACGGTCGAGACCTTACGTATCAGCGGCGGATTGTGATCCTCGTCGTCTGCGACTTTTTTCTGGTCCACATCCACCTGCACTTGCCGAGTTGGTGGATTGCCGTTGGTGGTCGGCAGGCTGGTTTGGTTGTAGGGATTGGGACGCATCTGCGGCGTGAGCTGCGCGTCATCATCGTCGGTGGCAGCGGTGAATGGGCTGGCTTGATCGGCCTCTTCCTCGACCGTCGGCCCGGTATAAGACAGCAGGCGCGTGAGCAAATCGCCCGGGGCTGTGAAGCCCATGCTCAAGGGAGCGGTGCCCTCCTCGTCTTCGAGCTGCGGATTGCTGCCAGCGTCCATGAGCACATTGGCGACCTCAAACCATGCCTTTTTGAGGGCGTGCCAGAGGGCGGTGCGGCCGTCTGAATCGCGGATGTTGGCTTTGAGCGGATGCAGGATCATTATGGCCCGCACGAGGTCCAGCGCTTTTTTCTGCGTCCAACTGCCCTTCACAGCAGCGAGCAGCGCGGTGTCGCCATTGCGGCCCGTGATGTTAGCGTTTGCAGAGGGCGTGCGCGTGAGTTCGCGCACATACTCGACATGCCCGAGCGTGGCCGCGTGGCGCAAGGCGCAGTATTCGGGGCCGCTCACGAGCACCTTGGGGATCTTGAGCAAAGCCATGAAAAGCTTAAAATTTTCGCCCTTGATCGCACGCTCAAAGAGCTCGTGGATGTGGCTGTTCACGATCTTGATGTCAAGGTCGCTCAGGTCGGCATATTGATCTACCGCCGCGAAATCGCCTGCATTGAGGGCTGAGATGAGAGATCTTCCTTGGTTGCTCATTTCAATTGACAATTGACAATTGATAATAGACAATTGAAGGGTGGCCATTGCTCATTGTCCATGAGCAGCTAGCCAAAGTCAGTTGTCCATCGCCTTTTTCACTTTGATTCATGTCCAAATATAGTAGAATGGGCGGATTGAATGGTGGGATTCTGGAGAAATACCTTCCAATCTTGGAAAGGCCTTGGGCTGGGCAGGAATGCTGGCGAAGGGGGAATCTACTGCGGCGTCAGCGTGGCATTCCATATCTTCGTTTCGATCGAATCGACGATGGTATAGGTCATGAGGATTTCGCCTCTTGGTTTGACTGAACTCGCACTGCCACTCACTGAACCTACGGTCCCCCACGGTTGCGATGCGATTTCAAAAGAGAGCAATGGCGTTTCTGCATAGTAGGGTAGGAACTTTCCGACCACAGTATCTATGCCATGCAGATTTTCAATATGTAGGAGGGACAAGTCCTTCTGGTCTCCGATCAGCGTACAAACGTAGGATTTGGTATCACCATTTGGACCGATGGCCACGACATCAAATTGGTATCCGATTTCCCCACCGGCAAAAAGTTCACAGTGCTCGCCGAGGAAGCCTGGATGGCATCTGCAATACCGCTCATAGCATTCACCGTGACCACTGCAATTGCAGTTGCCCTTGCAACCTTGCAACAGGATCACTAGGCACACTGAAAAAATTGCTGTCGCCCACAAGTGTATTGTTTTCATACGACTCAATTAGATTGTATTCGAAAAGGGTCTAATCATGGACGGAGACTGGGGTGACCAAGCTCTCCTTGTCCTCAGGCAATTTGGGCACTTCTCATTGATTCCACCATGCAAAAAAGAATACACCCGGACGATGGGACAGTTATTGAACCCATTTGGGGCCTTTCGGCATCAGATTCCATTCTCTCGAACGATTTTTTGCAAGCGATCAGGTCGAAATTTTCATTTGAACAATTTTACATCTGCGTGAATGTCATTTCCCACTCTTTGCTGCCCACGCTATTGGTGATCGGGTAGCTGACCACTTGTGGTTGGCATGCCGTCAAAAAAAGAGGGCCGAAGCCCTCTCATATTTCGATGCAACAAAAACGGGATCAGTTTCAACGCTTTGCGCGTGGAAACATCTCAAAATCCCTTGGGAGGCAACACGGGATTGATCACGGCTGGCGGGCCGCTCCAAGTGAGGTTGTCGAATGCAAAACCCTGGCCTGGCAGCAGGTAGGCGCGCAAGGCAATGTATTGGTTGGTGCCTGCATAGCTCGTAAAGTCTACCGTATAGCGATGGGCTATGGAGCTATTGTAATTGATGACCTGCCGCTGGGTGAATGTGAGCGGATCGTTGGGGTTGCTCAAGCTGCCGACCTCAAGGGCGAGCGAGCCACCATTGGGCAATTTGCGCAAATCGAAACTCAATGGTCCTTTCATTGTGCATTGGCGCAGCACGATCATGAAATGCTCCGGAGTGGCGGCGCCTTGGTTCACGCGTTGTATCCAATATTCACCGTTGTAACAATAGTTGGCAGTGACGCTGGGTACTGCTGTGTAAAAGCCCGTCCAGCACGTCGGGCGCTGACCGTAGGCAATCGCGTCAAAGTTTTCGTTGATTGTGCTCACGAGTCCGGAGCACTGCGCTTGGAGGCCGATCCCTGCCAACAGCAGTGAGGCAAAAAGGAGAGTGATTTTTAAAGTTTTCATTTTACGTTGTAGATTTTGATGCAGAATAAAATAAACGTGGTGATAAAGTATTGTGATTTGAATCACATGGCGGGATTGTATGTCAACCGTAGATCTTCATACAATCCCGCCGCTGCTCAATTACCGATTTTGCTCAAAGCCTCGTCCATCGTGGCTTTGGTGATGTATTGTATTGTGGAGTTGCCGGTCATGTGAAGGCCTGTCGTGGTATTGATACCGCTCGATTTGATGGCATTGCTCTCACGTGAAATTCCAATTGCGTAATAATAGCACAAACCCGTTGCAGACTCTTGGAACATCATAATGGTGGTGACTTCGTCTGAAAAAGTATAGGTGCCATTGCCCGACAATTTGCCATAGCTCACGCCTGCCCAATTGTCGTTGTAGACATAGCAGCCCTTGAAACAGGCCGGTTCCTTGGAGTCTGCCCATTTGGCCTTCATCAAGTCGACGGACACGGCGATCAATTCTTTTTCAGAAGTCATCGAGCCGATTTTGGGTAGTGGCGTGTTCTCGGCGAGGCGCAGGGTGTTGTAGATTTCACACCGGGTAGCTTGCTCGCCAACTAGGCGGTTGGCATCGACGGTGGTATAGTTGGCGAGTTTGCTTTGGTCCTTCACCAAAATTACAGACGGAAAACTAGCGCTGTCGGCGATCAATGTATTGGATGTCTTGCCGGGATAGCCTTCAGGCGCCCACATGGATTTGCCAAAGACCAAGACACCCGGCTCGACTGTAAAAAGGCTATAATTGTCCATGCTGAATTGGCTGAGTTTGAAATTGTCGCGGGCATAAAATTTGTACTGGTTCATGTACAATTTGCTGGGATCGTCTTCGCCTTTCATGGCGTGCATAATCACCTCGTTTTCGGCGGCATTGAATTCAATTTTGATCACCTTTGCGACCTTTTTGCCATCGCCATAAGGCATGTCAGGCGTAACATAATATGTGCCAGAGAGGCCGCTTGGATCTGAATATTCGCCCTCAGGTGCCTCTACGACCTTGACGGCGCCACCTTTGCTTGCACTTGCGTTACCACCCGCCATTTTTGCGGCGAGCTTTTCTTTCATGCTTTGCGAAAACCCTGCACTAGCCAGCAGCAATACAAAGATGAATAGCGTAATCTTTTTCATGGAATTCTTTATGTTGGAGTTTTTCTTGAGGCGAAGGTAAATGCAGTGCAATTCATGAAGTAAAGCGATTCAGCAATGGCCATTATTCCTCATAAATAGAAATGGCAACTGTTGCCAGTTGCCATTCTATTTTCCTACTCAGTGGTGGTACCTCAGTTCCAGGTCAGACTTTGAATTTCGTCGAGTTTTGGAGCAATGATGATCTCCGTGCGACGGTTTTGGCTCTTGCCTTCAACGGTTTCATTGGAGGCTTTGGGGTAATATTCGCCACGGCCAGAAGGCGTGACCTTGGTGGGTGACAGGCCATATTCCTTGGTGAGAATGCGCACCACCGACGTGGCCCTCGCGACACTCAGGTCCCAATTGTCGGCATAACGTGCCGTTTTGATCGGTACATTGTCGGTGTGTCCTTCAATGATCAAGTTCATATCGGTATAGTTGGTCAGCACGACAGCCATTTTTTGAAGGGCTTCCTTGCCCAGTGGTTCCACTTTGTCGCTTCCAGATTTAAATAGCATTTTGTCAGAAATCGCGATATAAACCTTGCCATTATGCATTTCCACGCTCAAGTCTGAAGCTGCATATTGTGTCAGCGCATTCCGCAGATTGGTTTGCAGGTCGGTCATGGCTTTGTCGCGTGCTTGGAGCCTAGTCCTCAAATCTGCAATCGACCGCTCGCGGTTGTCAAGATCAGCTGCCCTTTTCTTCAAAGCGGCGTCGAGATCCTTGTTTTGCGCTTCCCAGCCATTCACGTTTTTTTCCAATTGTTCAATACGCGTGTTGGCATCGGCCACTTGCTTGGTCAGCTTGCGGTTTTGATCCATTGAGGCTTCCTTGTTGGCCGTTTCTGCATCAAATTTTTTCCGGGAAACGCAGCTTGAAATGCCAGCAACAGCAGCTAGTGTATCGTCTCTCATAAAAGTGAACTAATTATCTGCATCCCCTGCGTATGTCCACTCGAAGGGCTTTGCCCTTGTCCGGTTATAGGTTTCGATGTATTGCATGAGGGCCTCCACGAGCTGTTGCTTGGATTTCCA
>JANPHP010000342.1:0-3476 GCA_031424495.1 Bacteroidota bacterium
CGATGCTTTTCTGAAAGCTAGTTTTTGGAGTTGAATCAAATGTTTTGTGGCATTCATTCCCCTCAAAAAAACAAGGTAAAAGGCGAACAGTGACTGTTTACGTTGCTCTATCCATTTGAGCTATCTCTGTAGGTAAATGTATGAGTACAGAGAGACGGGCTCGAACCGCCAACCAACGGCTTAAAATGCGAAGTAACACTACTCTACGACACCTGCTTTTGTGAGGGGATTTTCATGGAATGCGAAATATACGTTTGCAAAAATCACAGGGCAAAAAACGACGCGTGCATAAAATTTTGCCAGTTAAACTATCGCCGCAGGAAAATACTTTTGTGCAGCGAGTCGGACTCGAACCGACATCTTTCGTGGGAAAACGAAGGATCACGTATCTACGGCACCTGTTGTCTTTTTACAAAACAGAGCAAGAATTAGGGATAAACGTTCAGTGAATCAATCCACAAAAAAATATTGCGGGGCGACAAGCGTAGTGTGACTATAATCGCTCTACCAACTGAGCTACACATGCAAGCACCTGACGGGACTCGAACCCGCGACCTATCGATTAACAGTCGAAGTAACACACCACTACGGCACCCACAATTTTTGCGAGGATGATACTTGTTTTTTTGAATACCAAGAAGCAACGGCCGCACTGTGTACGATTGCATTGCTGCAAATACCTTTGTTGCCAAAGGTCACAAGACTTGAACTTGCTGGGCCGAGGCCGTTCCGAAGTAACACATTGCTACGGCATTCTTGAGATTCATTTTTGGACTTTGCGTTCAATTTGATCACGCAATAATTTTCTAAATTTCACACAACGGGAGAGGAAGAAACAGGCAATGAACATTGAACAATTTCTCATTATTCATTGAAACTGCTTGTCTCATTCCTTCCCATTGGTGAAAAACAAAATCAAATCAATCATGAAAAAACACCTTAGGAAAAAACCAATACGTCAAATATCGTGTGCACTATAGCTTAGAAAGAGACTCAGGCACGCACCTGATAGCCAGTGATTTGCTGGCTGCTGCATCCGCAGCAAATCTCTCGATGGGCAGCATCCACTGATGCTGACACTGCTCTTGCAGTCGCTTACACTTGCGGAACTGACGGGGATCGAACCCGCTATTTCTTGATAGACTATCAAGTGCACGACCATTGTGCTTCAATCCCGGTTGGGTCCGCGCCGCTGATACGCGGCGCGGTACCCTTTTGTGGGGAGCATATGTCTTGGCAAGGCGACGAAGGGCCGTTGCTGAGGCATATGCTTTTCAGAGAACGAATTTTTGCGGGACTGACGGGGATCGAACCCGCTCCAACTTGATCGACAATCAAGCACACATCCATTGTGCATCAATCCCGGTTGGGTCCGCGCCGCTGATACGCGGCGCGGTACCCTTCTGTGGGGAGCTTATGTCTTGGCGTGGGCGGCTATTCACCATTACCAGGACACAAGCGCCATTTTTCAATCATCATCACAGGGGCGACGGGCCCGATCACGATCGAGGCGTTGCCGCTTACTCCTGATTGTCAATCAGGTGCACATCCCACGTGCATCGGCCCTGCTGAGGTCTGTCTGTGCTGATCAGCTGTGATTGTCGTTTGCATCTGGGGACGATGGTCTCGGCGTGGGCGGCTATTCACCATTACCCAGACCATCGGTCCCCTTTTGCAGCATAATAATCTTACAGCGTCTACAATGGGTCTCCTTTGCTCAGAGCGTAATCTTTTCAATTACTTCCAGGGCATTGGAGCCGTTTTCGATAGCGTGGAGGATGTCAAAGACTTTGTCGCTCCAGCCAGCAATGAGGTGTACATCATTTTGCAACACATTGATCGGGGCTTGGCCATAACCTTGCAAGTCAAAGAGGTACAGCTTTGCAGCCGGTGCCATCATTTTGTATTGCTTCCAAGCCTTGCCGAGACTGCCGCCGTCACCGTTGGTATTCCACAACTGCATGTCGGTGAAAATCATGACCTTGTCGATCACCTGACGTGTCTTCACCAAGTGCTCCACCACGAGGTGACCATTGGTCGCCCAGCCCACTTGTGAGCTGTAGTGGTTCATCGCATCTGTGTTCGCCAGGATGCTTTTGCCTGGCATATTCACGACCTTGAACTCGGTGCCAAAGATGCTCGTTACGGCGAGCTTGCACTTGCTTTGCAGTAACATGCTCAACACCAGGCCAATGTCATACATCTGCACCGAACTTTTGGCAGAGACAGGGGTACACATAGAGCCCGAAACGTCCGAGGCAATGAGCACGCGTGTATTTTCGTCAAAGCCACGCATGTTGACAACCGATGCCGTGATCGCATCTTCGAGTGCTTGCATCAAATTGCTCGCCTTGAAGTTGCTTTCGCCGCGTAACTCTCGGTAGGCCGAGAGGAAACGAAACGGGAACTGCTTGCTTTTGGCCACTTGTTTTGGGTCAGACAGCATTCCTGCGACCTTGGTCAGGTGGGCGCTAGAGACACCCTTTTGGAGCATATTGCGCAAATTGCGGAGCATTGCCATGTAGCCCAGTTTACCACTGTCGATCAATGCTTCCCATTGCTTTGCGAAGGCGACATTTTTGGCGTCTTCGTCGACGTGACCGGCTTGACCTGCGCGGCTCAGCTCAGTTTCCCAAGTGTAAGCAGTCGAGAGTGTGTCGGCTGCGATTTTGTCAAAGATCGATTGCTGCGTCACGTCTTTTGGACGTGGGTGCACCAAAAACAGTGCGTCACGCATTTTCACGGCTGCATCGCGGTTGTATTTGGAGAATTGGTATTCGTCAAACTTGTTGAATGCCAATGCCAAACCTTTTTGCAACTGCTTGCTGAGCTTGCCCAATTTCTTGGTCTCGGTGCGGGCATTCGCATTTTGGTAGAATGCCAGCAATTCAGTGATCTCGTCGGCCCGTTGGACCACTCGGCCTACCAAGCGGCTCACCAAGTCGTCGCCTTGGTGCACCTTTGCAAGCTCGACGGTGAGCACCAATGGTACGCTGCGCAGGTACATGGATTCACGTGCATACACAGCCAGTTTTGCGACAAAAAGCGGATCGACTTCGGAAATCAATTGCTTGATCCGAGCGAGGCGTTCACCGCCCGTTTCGTAAAACTTGTCAGAGAGCGTGGTCGTCACCACCATGGTGTACAACTCGAGTTCCTTGGACATGGCCCAAGCCTTTGCACCTTCGTGGTTTTTCAGCGGTGGTGCACTCTTTGTGCGGATGTTGAATTGCATAATTTTATCCTCCTTTCGGATCAACTATTGTGTTTTTGAGCGCTAAACGACCTGTGTAGCGCGTCGCCCTTTTTCGAAAAATCAGGCATGAGTGGACCACGTGAGAATCGAACTCACCGCAACTTCTGTGCAAGAGAAGTTCGCCAGCCTTGGTACATGGCAGCCCATTTTGTTGTCACAGCGAGCTTTGTTGCTGGCAAAAGGGCAAACCTCTCCCAGGCACACTATGCTTAGCGTGAGT
>JANPHP010000343.1:0-79616 GCA_031424495.1 Bacteroidota bacterium
CTTTTTCGATCTCGTCGAGCAAGATCACGCAGTAAGGCTTGCGGCGCACTTTTTCAGTGAGCTGTCCGCCTTCTTCGTAGCCGACATATCCGGGAGGCGCTCCCACGAGGCGGGAGACCGTAAATTTCTCCATGTACTCGCTCATGTCGATGCGGATCAGCGCCTCGTCACGGTCAAAGAGGTAGCGGGCGAGCACTTTGGCCATCTCCGTCTTGCCGACGCCCGTAGGGCCGAGGAAGAGGAAGGAGCCGATCGGCTTGTTGGGGTCTTTGAGACCGAGGCGGGAGCGTTTGATGGCTTTCACCAGCTTCTCGACAGCGTCGTTTTGGCCGATGATCACCTTTTTCAATTCCTCTTCCATGCCGACAAGCTTGTCGGCCTCGCCTGCGGCAACCTTGGTGACCGGGATGCCCGTCATCATGGCCACGACGTCTGCGACGTCGTCTTCACTCACCGTATAACGTGTGGTTTTGCTCTCTTCCTCCCAGATGAGTTTGGCCTTCTCGAGGTCCTCGATCAGTTTTTTCTCCTGATCGCGCAGACGGGCTGCCTCCTCATATTTCTGGCTCTTGACCACGAGGTTTTTGAGCTCGCGCACCTGCTTGATCTTTTCTTCCAGTTCCAAGATGGTCTTGGGAACTTGGATATTGTTGATGTGCACGCGGGCACCTGCCTCGTCGAGCACGTCGATCGCCTTGTCTGGGAAATGGCGGTCGCTGATGTAGCGCTCGCTCAAGGTCACGCAAGCCTTGATGGCCTCCGGAGTGTAGTTCACATTGTGGTGATCCTCATATTTCTCCTTGATGTTGGTGAGGATCTGAATGGTCTCGTCGGGCGATGTCGGCTCGACGATGACTTTTTGGAAGCGACGCTCGAGGGCGCCGTCTTTCTCGATGTATTGGCGGTACTCGTCGAGGGTCGTTGCACCGATGCACTGAATCTCGCCACGGCTCAGCGCCGGCTTGAAGATATTGGAGGCGTCGAGCGAACCCGATGCGCCGCCGGCACCCACGATGGTGTGCAACTCGTCGATGAAGAGGATCACGTCGGGCGTCTTTTCGAGCTCGGCCATCACGGCCTTCATGCGCTCCTCAAATTGGCCACGGTATTTGGTGCCTGCTACGAGCGATGCGATATCGAGGGTCACGATGCGCTTGTTGAAGAGCACGCGGCTCACTTTGCGCTCCACGATGCGCAGGGCGAGGCCCTCAGCGATCGCGGTCTTGCCCACGCCCGGCTCGCCGATGAGCACAGGATTGTTTTTCTTGCGGCGGCTCAAAATCTGCGCGACGCGCTCGATTTCCTTTTCACGGCCCACAATAGGGTCCAGCTTATTCTCTTCTGCCATCGCAGTGAGGTCGCGTCCAAAGTTGTCCAACACCGGGGTTTTGGACTTGGAGGTGCGCTTTGGGCGTTCGCCCGAACCTACATCCTGCGGATCTGAAGGCTCATTGGTCATTGCCATTTTAGGGGTATTTGTACTTGAGGAGGATGATGAAAAGTCTTCTTTTTCTTCGAGCTCGGCGCGAAATACATCGTAGGTCACACCAAACTTGGAGAGGATTTGCGCAGCGACATTGCTGTCTTCACGCAAGATGGAGAGCAGCAAATGCTCGGTTCCGATGAGGGTGCTGTTGTCGAGCTTTGCCTCTAGATAGGTGATTTTGAGCACCTTCTCGGCCTGTCGGGTCAGGGGCAGATTGTTCAGGTTGATGACGGTGATCGTGCCTTTGATGGCATTCTCGATGGACTTGCGCAATTTGTTGAGATCCACGCCGAGTTGTACGAGAATCTTGATGGCCTTGCCTTCGCCTTCGCGAATCAAGCCCAAGAGCAAATGCTCCGGTCCAATGTAGTCATGCCCTAGCCGCAGCGCTTCTTCCCTGCTGTATGAGATCACGTCCTTTACGCGGTCTGAGAAATTCGATTCCATTGACGCTATTATTTTCCTTTCTTCCTACGCACGTTCAGGACACAAGATTGCACTCGCACTCAAAAAAGATGGCCGATATACATCTTGTAGACATATCCCAACACAGCCACCACCATCAGATTTGCAATTGCGATCGGCAAGAATCTCTTCCAACCGATAGACATCAATTGATTGTATTTGAAGCGTGGCAATGTCCAACGTACCCAGATAAACACGAACACCAAGAAAAATGTTTTGCCTGTGAACCAAGCCAAGCTCCAGAGCACCTGCACCCAGCCATCCCACGCATGGACGTTGAAGAGCCAGCGCTCGCCGATGCCATGGTAGCCACCCAGAAACAGGGTCGTGATAAACATGGAGGCGATGATCACGTTCAAATATTCTGCAAGGAAAAAGGTAGCAAATTTCATCGAGGAGTACTCGGTGTGAAAGCCGCCGACAAGCTCTTGCTCGGCCTCGACAAGGTCAAATGGGGTGCGGTTGGTCTCGGCAAATGTGCAGGTCACAAAAATGAAGAAACCGACCGGGTTGATGAATGCATTCCAGAAACCGCTTGCTGCTTGTGTGTCCACGATGGCAGTGAGGCTCAAGAAGCTCAGGTGCGGATTGGGGTTGATCACGTTGGTGAGGAGCACGCAGCTCACGACCGTGAGGCCCATGGCGAGTTCATAGCTGATCATCTGTGCCGAGCTGCGCAAGCCACCAAGCAAGGCATACTTGGAGTTTGAGCTCCAGCCTGCCAGCGTGATGCCATATACTGCCACCGATGTGAGCGCCAAGATGTAGAGCACGCCGATGTTCACGTCAGCAATGGCGATCACTGTCGTGCCGTCGCTGCCAAAAGGAATCACAGCAAATGCAGTGAGTGCAATCACCACTGAAATGATCGGGCTCAAAGTGTGGACGAACCGGTCACCTGCGGCAGGCACGATGTCTTCCTTGAGCAAAAGCTTGATCACGTCTGCCAGTGGTTGCAACAAACCAAGGGGCCCGACACGGTTGGGACCCACACGTTGTTGGATAAATGCACAGACCTTGCGCTCTGCATACACTGCGTAGGCAGCACACGTGAGCAAGGTAAAGAGGGCAAGCCCGATGATAATCAATACGTATCCTAGCGTCATGAATACAATTTTTAGAATTCTAAATCTGGAATCCTTTCATTCCCAAGGAATTGACCACAAAATGATGGCATACCTCTTCAGAAATCACCAAAATCCAAATCCAGCCAAATTTAGAGGCTATAAATGAAGGGAGCAAATGTGAATTTTCATACGCAAAACGTTCTGGGCACATTTTTGAAAATGCGCACCCGCAAGCGCTTGAACCTTGCGAAGGCATTCAAATTTTGCGACCGAATGTTCAGCCAACATTTATTTTGGGGCAAGTCAACCATTTTTGGTCGTTGGTAGGTTATAACTGTCTACGATTCACCTATTATAGTGGTGCTATGATGAAAAAGATATTGAAAAGGGTATTGAAGGTCGGAGCCTGGGGGCTTGGGATACTGCTGTTGCTCGGGACAGTCGGCTATTTTGCAATGGATGAAAAATTGCCAGCCTCGACCGAAGGGCCGGAGGCTGAGGCCTTGGCAGACAAGATGTTGGCAGCCATTGACAAGCCGGCCTACGACAGTCTGCATTACCTCCAATGGACCTACCGCACGGGTCATCACTACTTGTGGGACAAGTCGCGCAACCTCGTCGAGGTCACGCATGGCAAGCGCCGCGTGCTCTTGCAACCCGAACTCATGACGGGTTTGGCCTTTGACGACGGCAAGCCCCTCGATGGCAAGGACAAAGAATCTGCGGTTCAAAAAGACTTGACGGCATTTTGGAATGATGCCTTTTGGCTCGTCGCGCCCTTCAAAGTGCGCGACCCCGGTACACGCCGCGCCACCGTCACAAATGCTGACGGCAGCAAATCATTGTTGGTCACCTACGGTTCAGGAGGGCGCACGCCCGGCGACCACTACCTCTGGCACTTGGACGCCAACGGGCGCCCCACCGCATGGCAGTTGTGGGTGAAAATTTTGCCGATTGGTGGCTTGCGTTTTGGCTGGGATGAATGGCAGCGATTGGGAGAAGGGGCTTGGTTGTCATCTACACGCAGCACCAAGCTCAAAGATCTGCATGTGACCGACATCAAAGGTGGTCAGCAGCTCGCCGATGTGGGCCGCGACGTGGATCCGTTTCTGGAATTGGGGAATTGACTCTCGGCTTGCAATCGTGCAGTGCCGCACAAAAAATCGGCCCGCGATGCTAAGCATTGCGGGCCGATTTCCATTTTAATTCACTGCTGATCAATGGTGGTGACCACCCTCGCCATGCACGTGCCCGTGGGCCAATTCTTCTTCGCTAGCATCACGCACTTCCATCACAACACCTGAAAAATGCAGGTTTTTGCCGGCAAGTGGATGGTTGAAATCCATGACGACTGCATCGGGCCTGATCTCGGTGATCGTGCCAAATACAGTGTGCCCGTTGAATTCCATCGGGAGGGTGGCGCCGACCACGATGTACTCACTAGGGGCCTCGGCAAAGATCTGCGGATCAAGCTCCTCGACGCGGCTGTCGTCATACACGCCATAGCCTTCCTCGGCACTCAAGCGAAAATCGTAGCTGTCGCCCACGATTTTGCCGATCAGGGCGGAGTCAAATGCAGGCAAGACCTGACCAATGCCGTGGATAAAGGCAAAGGGATTTTCTTTGGTGGCTTCCTGGATCACGCTCCCATCATCACCCTTCAACAAGTAGGTAATGACTGCCACCCTTTTTTCTTGGATTTCCATTTCGATTAATGATAAGATGATGCGGCAAAGCTAGCCACAATTGCCCAAATTTGGAAAAAAGGCGACCGAATTGATGAGTTTCATCATTTTAACAGCCCTTGTTGAGGCCTGTTTTGCAGCTAGATGACTGTTTCAGCGGATATTCCACCGCCCAATGTGAAATACTCGACTTTGAAAGTTAATAAAATAGTCATGATCAGCAGGTTTGGCATTCACTTTATCCTCGTAAATTGCACGTCGGATGAGAAATCTGTTCATGACACTGGCTGGCCTTTGCCTCGCCATCAACCTTATGGGTCAATCTTCTTTTGACGAGAAATTCACGTCAGCAGGAAACATCGGCCTCACGATCAACAATTTTGGTGTGATCGGCAATGCCTTTAACGGCTCCTATGACGTTTTGGGCTATCCTTCTTGTGAATATCCGCGCAATTCGGGGATAGAGCATATTTTTGATGGCGGCCTCTGGATCGGGGCACGCATCAACAACTCGACCATCGCTGTGACCACGGGTGCCGTAGACGCCTCCACAGGTTATACCACGGGCCGTTCAGGCTACGAGTTCTCGGCCGCTGTCGGGCAGGTCCTCACAGAGCGCTCTTCCTTGTTTGATTCGCCAAACTATGATGCCGACGCGATTTCCCATCAAGACTTGATCGCTGAGTTTTCTGATTCCAGCGTCTTTGTCCCCGGCACTTCCATTCCGATCTCCTCCCACATAAACCCGCTTGGCGTCGGCGTCCATATGGAAGCTTACAACTGGGACTACTCGTTTGCGAACTTTTTTGTGATCCTCAACTTTCGCATCACCAACTACAGCAGCAATACCCTCGACAGCATCTACCTCGGTTACTGGACAGATGCCGTGGTGCGCAACGTGAATATCACACAACCGGGCGGCGCTGCCTTTTTCAACAAAGGTGGCAACGGATACATCGATTCGCTCACGCTCGCCTACGAGTTTGATGCCAAGGGCGACACCTTATATACACAGTCCTATGTAGGCACAAAGTTTTTGGGCTCTGAAAACAAGTTTGGTTTCCAGCACCCATTGCTCAATCCCAGCATCGACGATCACTACACGACCTGGCAGTTCAACAATAGCATCGACCCAATCTACTTTTTTCCGCAAGACGACAACGCGCGCTACGCCAAAATGCAGAGTGGTCTCAACCACTACGTTTCGCCACAGCCCGACTGGGCGACGCAGATCAGGCCGAGCCTCAAACTGGCTAGCAATCGCACCTACCTCATGAGCGTGGGCCCTTATGCGACCTTGCTGCCGGGCGAATCCATGGATTTAGCCTATGCCATCATCTGCGCCAAGCGACGCGAAGACGGCCACTACATCGCCGAGGACACCGATGAGCAAAAAGCGAATCTGATCCAAAATGCGGAGTGGGCACAGCGTGCCTACAATGGCGAAGACGGCAATTTCAATGGCATTCTCGATCCAGGAGAAGACAAGGACAACGACGGCAAGATCACAAGGTTCATTTTGCCATCTCCACCCTCGATCCCAAAGGTGAAAATCGTGCCCAACAATCACCAAATCGATGTGTACTGGAGCGCCAATGCCGAGGCATCGATCGACCCGATCAGCAACAAAGCCGATTTTGAAGGTTACCGCATCTACAAAACCGCTGTCGGTTTTGACGTCAAGGATGTGGTGGACATCTCCAAGTCCCTGAAACTCTCTGCAGAGTTTGATATCAAGGGCGATGCTTTGTTTTTTGACACGGGTTTTGACAATGTGCGGCTTGCAAATCCAGTGACATTTGAAGGCGACACGACGCGTTATGCCTACAAATACACGTTTGACAACGTGCAAAACGGCTGGCAACACGCCATCACGGTCACTGCATTTGACCAAGGCGACAAGGTGAACAATCTGGAATCCTTGGAATCCAGCTTGCTCTCTGGCATGTTGCGTGCATTTCCCGGCAAGCCAGGAAACGATGCATTTGCAAATGGCGACCCATTTGTCTACCCCAATCCCTACTATGCTGGCGCAAGCTGGGAGGGCGCAAGCACATTTGACGAAGACCGGAAAGTGATGTTTGCGAATCTGCCTGGCAAGTGCGAGGTGCGCATTTACACCGTGGCAGGCGACTTGGTCGATTTGTTCCAGCATGACCAAGCTTACAATGGCGATGACATCCGCTGGTTTGGCACCTATTCAGATACTGCGGCGACCAAGTTTGCCGGTGGTGAGCATGCCTGGGACTTGCTCTCCAAAGACAGCCAAATCATTGCTCGAGGCATTTATCTATTCTCTGTTAAGGACTTAAGCTCTGGAAAAATTTTCAAGGGTAAGTTTGTAGTGATCAAATAGTATTGTAGAATATGAGAAAGTTTTTACCACTTTTTGCTTTGCTGTTGTGTATGGGCCTCACATCCTTTGCACAATATCCACTTGTTACGATTCAGGATATCCAAGGCGTGACTGGCCCCAATCTGGCTGCCTGCGTTGAGGCGTCTTCACTGGTGGGTGACACCGTGAGAGTACGTGGCACACTGATCCAGAAGCCTGACTCAGCTGCTTTTACCACTGCAACAAGGTTCCAATTTTGGATCCGCGATGGTTATGGTGACTTCAGCGGACTGGACATCATCGGTTTTTTTGATCCCAACATCAATGGTGTGGCTGGCCTTGAGGCTGGTGACTCCGTCGAGCTCACTGGTATCGTTACCGAGTTTGGACCAGGCGAAACAGAGCTTGAACTGATCGACGCAGTGAACGTGACGATTTTGGGCTTCAATCAACCCCTTGCCGCTACGGTAGCTCCAGTATCAGACCTGAACAACACGACCCAGATCTGCCAATTGCCTACGGGCGAGCGCTGGGAAGGTCAATACATCGAGATCCAAAACGTTACGATCTTGACGGTGGACCCATTCGGGACCAACCGTTTGAGCTTCGTGGTGCAAGACGGTGCAGGCAACCGCATCAATATCACCGACAAATTTCGTGCACAGCGCCTGCCTGGCGGCAACCCTTCGGGCAACTTCATCGCCCCAAACGTGGGTGATACCTACGCCTACATCCGCGGTGTCATTACCCACAGCCCCAACGGCTGCATGGGTGGCACGGGCCGTGGCTACGAATTGTCCCCCACCGGCGTGGACGACTATTTTGCCAACTCCTCTGCTCCTAGCATCATCACCGTCACCCGCAACCACGTGACGCCTACCAGCACACAAGCGGTAACAATCAGCGCACAAATCGTCGACAACAGCTCGATGGTGCAGTCTGCTGAAATGAAATATGCTGTCGGCGTGGGCAATACGACCTACACCACAGTCGCGATGACCAGGATCGGTGGCACGCCACAAAACGGCAACTGGACTGCCGACATCCCTGCTCAAACCGACGGCGCATTTGTGAAATACTATGTCTGCGCAACCGACGACAGCAGCAACACCGGCTGCAATACTGCGGTTCCTTCGGGTTCTGCACCTTATTTCTACACCGTGCGTGACAACGGTACCACGATCGTCGACGTGCAATTTGTGCCTGGCACATTCTCCAGCGCAGCCTCTGGCTACGTCGGTATGGACGTGACTGTCGATGGTATCGTCACTGCATCTGCAGAAGCAACCAACTTGGGTTATGTCTTCATCCAACAAGAAGGTCAGCTTGCCTGGGCAGGCATCATGTGTACCGACAATCCTTCACTTGCAACCTTGACCATCGGTCAGAAGGTACGCGTGACAGGCACGGTGCGTGAAAGCTTCAACTTCACCCGCATCGAGCAGATTAGCTCTGTGCAAGTGCTCGGCACGGGCAACATCACTCCATTGGACTTGGATCCTAGCACTTTCACGACTTGGGGCATTGCTACCAGCGAGCCTTATGAAGGAATGCTCATCAACCTCAAGCACCCAACTCCTGGTATGCAACTTGCTGTCGTCGACCAAAATCCTGATGCTCCTAGCAACTTTGCAGAATGGCGCGTCGGCAAAGACGTGTTCACGCCAGCCGATGGTTGCCGCATCCTCACGGGCCGCGTTACCAACAGCACATTCTCTTCGCTCAACGTTTCCTATGTCAATGACCCACAGTGGGCCACAGTCGATGGCATCATGAACGTGCCTGTGATTCAGGTTTTCAACGGCGACGTGGTGAACAATATCACTGGCGTGATGGCTTACCTCTTTGGCAACTTCAAATTGTTGCCCCGCAACAACGCTGACGTGAACATGATCGTGGGCATTGAGGATGGCTTGAACGTGAATGTCGTAGCCTATCCTAACCCAGTGCGCGACCAGTTCCGCTTGGCTTATGACTTCGGCAGCTTGCAGAGCGATGCCCAAGCCACTGTGTATGACCTCATGGGTCGCCCAGTGCGCACGGTCGCTTTGAACGCGATGAACGGCGAGACACTTGTCGATGTAGCTACCTTGGCTGCAGGCAATTACATCGTGAAAGTGAGCTCTGCAACTAGCGGACTCATCGATTTTGTGAAGATCCAAAAAGTTCAGTAGTACTGGGCTCAAGATAATGTTGCAGGTGGGGCATTTGGTAAATGCCCGCCTGCTTCTTAATGAAGATGAAGCGGAACCTCCTATTTGCAATTGCGGCCTTGTTGTTTGGACTCACGTCCTGCAACAAAGGGAATGAATTTCCCAACGTGGCCCCTGAAACCCGCATTTCGCTCACGTCGATCAATCTCACAGGAGATGATCGCCTGCGCAGCGAGGTGACCTTGCACTGGTATGGCGAGGACAAGGACGGATGGGTGACGGGTTATGAGTTGTCCTTTGACGGGACCAATTGGTCGCCTGTCGATGTACAAGACAGCACATTCAAGTTTTCACTGACGCTAGGAAGCGACACCACTGACATTGATTTTTATGTGCGTGCCCTCGACAACGATGGTGATGCCGACCTCACGCCCGCCTTTTTGAGGATTCCGATCAAGAATTCGCCGCCGACGGCTTCCTTTGATAGCATCTTGGCACTGCCTGACACGGCATTCATCGCCACCACGATCTTCCTGAATGTGAACGATCAGGATGGCATAGAGAACGTGGACAGCATTTTCATCAGCATGGATGGAGTGGTGTGGTTTGCGATGGCTCCGACCATCAATATCATCACACTCTTGCCCGCTGATCCTGAAGCCAATGGTCCTGTGGCCGCGTCTGTGTTGCAAGGGACGGCGGCCACCGTACTGCCGGGCACTCTGAATGGGCTCAATCTGAACGGCAACAATACATTCTACCTCAAGGCACGCGACATCGCTGGTTCTGAAAGCCCGATCGATACATCGACGGTGGTCTTTATCAAGCGCAAGTCGAGCGATTTGCTGGTGATCGACGCCCATCCAGGTGGCAGCTCACCTACGCCCGAGCAGGTGTACGCACAGACTTTGGACCTCGTGGAGCCCAATGCAGACCGCATCGACCTGCGCGCAAATGCAGGCGGCAACGTGCCACGCTTGTGGTCACCGACCTTCAGCAAGTTCATCGGTTACTACAAGCGGATTTTCTGGTATGGAGATGGCAGCGACATTGGTTTGGGATTGTTGGAGGATGCAAGTGGGGCCATTCAGGGATTTCTCAATCAAGGTGGGAAAATCCTGATCAACTGCAGCTTCCCGAGTTCGTTTGACAATGCATCCGTCTTGCAAGAATACACGCCGCTCGACAGTGTGTCGACCTCTGTGGGCAATGCACGTCTGCCCAGTGGTAACCTCATCAGCCCTACTGCCGCATTTGCTGCCACCTTTGATACATTGCAAGCAAGTGCAAACCTGGCGCGGGCTACACCGATGTATGTGAAATCCAATGCCGAGACCATTTACAATGGCAACTTCACATTTACGGGCGGATGGGTAGGCCCAAGCGCCATCGCTGCGCGTGCAAGCAACGGCAGCGGGCAGACGAACCTCGTGTTGGTTACGGTAGAATTGCACCAACTTTTTGGACGGCCGTCCAATCTGCAAGATTTCTTTACCCAAGTATTGCTCAATGAATTCAATTGGTAAGTGCATGACGATTTGGGGCCGCAGCATTCTTGTAGGATCGCTGCTCATGTTGTGTGCGTTCTGGGCGGCTGCCCAGACGGGCACGATCAAGGGGCGCGTCACCGACGCCAATACCAATGAGACCCTGCCATCGGTGAGGGTTTCGGTCGAGGGCACCTACTACGGTGCTCTGACCGATGGAGACGGCAATTTTGAGATCAAAGGCGTGAAGCCTGGTGACTATACCATAGTGGTCACGATGGCGGAGTATGGCGACAAAAAATACACTGGCATCACCGTCAAGGCAAATGAGGCTACCCAACTGGATGCGAGTCTAGGTACATCGAGCGCGATTGGCGTGGTGGAAATCGTAGGCGCTGCCGACCTCATCGATGTCACGAGTGGTAGGTCTGAGGTCACGATCGGCAAGGATTACATTGCCGAATCGAATGCCCGCAACGTCGGCGATGTCGTCGAGGGGCAAGCGGGCGTCTCCAAGACACCCGATGGTTTGCAGATCAGAGGTGGACGTGTGTACGAGACGAGTTACCTCGTCGAGGGCGTGAGCGCTCGTGACCCGCTGGCGGGTACCGGCATGGGCGTGTCCGTTTCGGCGAGCTCGGTTGAGGAAATCGACCTGATCACAGGTGGCGGCGATGCCGAGTTTGGAAACGGCACAGCGGGGGTGATCAATACCAAAATCAAAGAAGGCGGCGACAAGCTCGAAGTCAAGGGCAGCTGGCAACGCGACAACCTTGGTTTCAAGCAGCATGGCGCCATGAGCTGGAATACCGACGTCGGCAACTTGAGCATCAGCGGGCCGATCCCATTCACGAATAAGAAATTGTCCTTTTTCGCGAGTGGCGACATGGACTTAAGCGACGACTATTTCAAGATTTACGCCAAGCAAGAGCACAGCTCGGTGTTTTCCAAAAACGACTCGATGTGGTCTCCTCGCCAAAGCAATAGCTGGGCGAATACGGTCAAACTCGGCTGGGACATTGGCAAGGGAAGCAAGCTCTCGCTTACCAATCAGCACAGCTTGAATATCAACCAAAACTCGCGTACCCTGCAAGTCGTCGGCAACAACGCCATTATGCAGCCGGGATTCCCCTACGCCAATAGCTTGAACCTGGACAATGCGACGGTATATACCCACCAAAGCAACCTCACGATCCTGAACTTCAAGACCCTGATCGATACCTCTTGGGGCCTCGACATCACAGCCGGCCGGCTTTTCACCTATTTGCAAGCCGATGCCAATGGTCGTCCATTCCGCGACAGCACGGTCGATCAGATCTATGATCCGCAATCCATCGTCACCGATCCTATTTCAGTGTTCAATCCCGGCGACTCGGTAGCTTATGTCTATCCCAGCAATGGTTTGTACAACAACAATGGCATCGGCACCATCTGGCACAACCACCATGCACAGGAATATACGCTGAAATACAAGTTCACACACGTGAGCGCAAGCGGCGTGCACCACCTCACACTGGGTCAGGAGCACAAGGAGCAGGAATACCAATGGATCGACGTGAGCCGCCCTTGGGTGGGTGCGCCTATTCGGGTGAATGACACGACATTCACACCCTCGACGAGCATTGGGTCGAGCAGCGACCTCTGGTTGGCGCGGCCGGCTCAGGGTGGCTTTTTTGTGCAGGACGAGATCAAATACAAGGGCATCATCGGCTCCTTGGGTTTGCGCTATGATTATTGGGCACCGGGCAAGTTTGCCGACCAGGCCATTGCCAACCCTGATGCGCCTGTGACAGACGCGACGCGCCAATCTTATTTGGATCACACGACGCAGTTTTTGGGCAAGAGCTGGAAGGCACGTTTGCTCCCCAAGTTGCGGATTTCATTCCCCGTCACAGAAAACAACGTCTTGTATTTCAACTACGGTCACGCGACGCAGTTGCCACACCCAAGATTTTTGTATGCTGGCTTGGACCCTGTTTATCAAGACCGCTCATTCCTCTCCAACCTCGGCAACCCCAACTTGAATCCTGAAGTCACGGTTTCCTATGAGGTCGGCATCAAATCCAAAATCAACAAGAATCTCGCGGTAACGGTAACGGCGTTTTACAACGACAAGTTTGACTACATCGTGAGCCGCAACGTGATCATCAAGGATCAAACGGGCCGTTTTGTTTCCAAGACCTTTTTCATCAACCAAGACTATGCCCGCATCAGGGGTTTGGAAGTGGGCGTGAAGCAACGCATTGGCAAGATGCTCACTTTCACCTTCAACGGCACCTATCAAATCGCAACTGGCAAGAGCAATACCGCTGCCGAGTCTGCCCTGCAGATCAAGACCCAAGGTTTTGTGAATGCATCCAAGGAGAATTATTTGGCCTGGGATCGTCCATTTGACTTGAAAGCATCGTTGATTTTGAAGCCAGATACTTCGGTGCGTATTTTCGGTGTCTCGATGAATGGTTTCAGGGTATTTGCGTCATCGACTTTGAAGTCGGGCTTGCGCTACACGCCTTATGAGCAGACAGGTATTGCCGCCAATGGCCGCCCGATTTACGAAATCATTCAGGATGCGCCATTCAGCAAAATCGGAGCGCCTTGGTTTTGGACGGATGTGCGCTTAACGAGAGACTTCAAATTTGGCAAGGAAAAACACAGCCGTGCCTCCTTGTCCTTTGAGGTGCGCAACGTGTTCAACAACAAAAATTCGCAGATCATCAATCCTGTCACTGGGAAAGCATATCGCAATGGCGACCCGCTGCCGTTCACGGTGCGCGACCCCAATTATCCTGATCCACAAGACAAGGGATTGCCACCGACAGATCCTGCTCGTTACATGACACCACGCCAAATGATGTTGGGCCTAAGCTTTTTGCTCTAATGCGTAGAATCCTACATATCACTTTTTTGCTGCTCGTCGTCTCGACGGTGCAGGCCCAGCTTTTGCCAAGACTGGGAGGGCAGCGCGCCGGCATCTCGGCACTCACCTTTCTCAAAATCGACCCGAGTCCGCGCTCGGCCGCTATGGCCAGCGCAAACGTGTCGGTGGTCGGTGACATGTATGCCACCAACACCAACCCAGCGGCATTGGCAGACGTGGACAAGCTGAGCTTTGCGGCTTCCAATACCTTTTGGGCGGCGGGTATCAACCACGCCTATTTCACCGGTGTGAAGCCTACACGCATCGGCGTATTTGGCCTGAGCATCACCTCGCTCATGACCGGCAGGATGGAGCGCCGCACCGAGTTTCAGCCAGACGGCACCGGCCAATACTTTTCAGCCTCCAATACGGCTGTCGGCCTGAGCTATTCCAAGCGCCTCACAGATTACTTTTCTTATGGCGTCACGCTCAAGTATGTGAATGAGCAATTGGCAGAATATGTCGCCCAAACCGCAGTCGTCGATTTGGGATTTTTGTACCGCACCGATTGGAAGGGACTCAGCTTTGCTGTGGCCATGCACAGCTTCGGCACCAACAGCAAGCTCAAGGGTGATTACCAACCCGATGGCCTCAACAGTAAGCCTGTCACCCTGAACCAATATCCCGCCCCAACGACCTTCAAGCTCGGCGTGTCGATGATCCCTTGGAAGACCGACGACAAGAGCCTCACCGTGATAGCTCAACTCAATCACCCGAGTGACAATGCTGAAAACATTCGTCTCGGGGTAGAATTTGAGTACAAGCAACTGTTGTACCTGCGCGCAGGCTACAAAATCAATGTCGATGATCAGAAGTACCCGACGGCTGGGCTAGGCGTGCGCACCCACTTGGGCAAGCATTCCTTGCACATCGATTACGCAGTGGACCCTACCCGCTATTTGGGTTGGATCCATCGCTTTGGAATTTCGTTTGCTGTGAACAAGTTGGATCGTGAAGAGAAAAAAAATGAAACACCCGCAGTTCAGTAATCTCTTTTTGGCGGCTGTCGTGGCAATATTGCTCGGCAGTGGCTGCGAAGGCTTCTTTGGCAAGAAGCTGGATCCCAGCTTTATCGACGTGCCCGTTTACAACACGCGCCAAGTCGCTTATGTGCCGATACAACCTGTTTGGAGCAATTATCAGCATCCCGTGGACATCGCCATCGGCTTTGACGAGCTGATTTATGTGGCTGATGACCTCGCTGGAGAGATCGTATGTCTCGATCAAGCTGGGGCAGAACTGGGTCGCATGAGCGTGCCTGGCGTGCACGCCATCGTGCAAGACCGCTCACTTGATCTGATCGCATTGGGCACTTTTGATACGCTGGGAGTATCGCTCCAGACGATCTACCGCATCCAACTCGACAATACAGGCGGCTATGGCCTCGCGAATGCGCGCATCGAGCGCAAGACTGTGCATCCGTTCTATTACAAAGCGACCTTTGCACCCAATGTTGACGACCTCGTTTCCCTCAATGGCATCGGCCTCAAAGCCGACAATTCCTATTTTGTGACGCGCAGCGGCAACAACACCTCGCAGGTTTTTGGGCCTGACGATGCCGTCTTGCGCTTTGACCAACAGGATGATTTTGTGTCCACCGTCAGTGTGAACACGAGCTTGGGCATCTTGGGCGATTACTTTGACAAACCCACGGGCATTGTGACCAAGTGCCAGCCTCCTCAGTCGCCTTTTGTGAGCACCGAGGAGGATTTTGTATTCACCTCCATGTCCACCAATACGCAATTGAAAGTGCAATACATCAACGTCGCGGTGAGCGATGCGGGCACCGACTACTTTGTCGAGGAATTGGTAGTAGGTGACACGACCAAAGCAGACGGATTTCTGTATGGCCCAGACCGCTTTGCAGCGCCTATCGACGTGGCCTACAGCGGCGATGGTACCAACTACATCTTTGTCGTCGATCGTGAAAAAGACTCCCTTTATCAGTTCACGAACACGGGCTTGGAAGGAGTGAAAGCACCTGCCGGCAGCAATACCACCAAGAACATCAGGGTATCCTTCGGCGGAACAGGTATCGGCCTTACGCAATTCAGAGAGCCGACAGCCGTCGCCTACTACGACCGCATTCTCTATGTAGCCGATGCAGGCAATCGCCGCGTGCTGCGCTTCAAGCTCACGACAGACTTCGATTGAGCGACGAGTTAGCTCACTTGCTGATGGCTTTTTCGGTGACGGTTTCGCTCCGATCAAATCTAGAATGCAGGAAGTTTGCGCTGTAATGAAACGGCAATAGTTTTTGCGTTGGATTCAGCATTTTGAGTCCTCAGAACCGAGGAAAGGCAGTGGCAAATTAGTGCGTGTAGGAAGGCGGAATGCCCCTTCTTTTAAATCGATCCCCTCAAGCCTCTCCTTCTTCGTCTCCGAGGATGTCTTCCCATCCCGATTTGTTTTTGTTGGTGCGGCCTTGGGCCTTGGCTTTTTTGGCGCGGTCATAAAGCAAGATGCCGCCACCGACGAGAAATGGAATCAGGGCCGAGAGGCGCACCCAACCTTTACCGGGGATCTCCGTGAGCTGCATCACCCATGAAATGCTGTAGAGCGCGATTGCTGCGATGCCGCAAATGACCATCCACCGTTGCCTGTCCATATCAATTGTTCTTTTTGTTGATGTACCATCCGTCGTCTTTCTCGCGGGCGATGCCCGGGTGCAAGACGCGCTCCTTCAAGATAAACCGCACACTTTCCAACCTCACCTTGGCACCCCAATCGCCTTTTTCAATGCGGCAGATGAAGGTGCGGTCATCGACAGGAAAATTGAAGGTGGTATTGAGTCCGGCGGCAAGAAACTGACGGATGTATTCCTTTTCGAAGTCCTTTTTGTATTCGGCATAAGTCGGATCGTTGAAATAGACGCGCTTGAGCATCACCAGCATTTCAGAAATCCAGAAGCGATCATTGTCCTCGATGGCATCGAGATCCACATGCATCGCAAACAATACGTGGTGCCGCAGACAGGCTTTTTGTTTGATCACGACCACGCGACTCGGGTCGAGACGGGCCGTCTCGGTCTTGGTATCATCTTCCCAAGTATGGTCGGTGAAGAAGGGATTGTAGCGATCGATGATCGGCACGATTTGTTCCGCAGACATGCGACAATCGTCATCTTGTGCATAGACGCGCCCTACCAAAAGGAGGAGCAACAATCCAAAATATCTGAGGGAGTTATTCATGGACGAGTTGGAGGCTGAGGTAATGGTGGCGCAATGAGCCATGGCCGTGACCGTGGCCGTGCCAAGCATGGCGGATAGCACCCGTCACATACGATTTTGCATGAAGCACAGCCTCAGGGACTGTCATGCCCAGCGCAAGGTTGGCGGTGATGGCAGCAGAGAGCGTGCAGCCGGTGCCGTGGGTGTCAGATGTAGGAATGTAATCCTCTTCAAGCCAAATGGGCGATTGGTCGAGCTTGAAAAGCAGGTCACTAGCCTTGCCATCTGTGAGATGCCCGCCCTTGATCAGGATCCAAGTGTCGGGGCATAAGTTGGCGATGCGCAAGGCGGCGACCTCCATGTCTTCCTTCGTAGCGACCGTGATGCCTGAGAGGATGGCGGCCTCCTGCAAGTTGGGCGTAACGATAGTCGCGACCGGCAGCAACATATCTGCCAGGGATTGTAGGGCATCGGGTTGTAGCAAGGCGTCGCCCGAGGTCGAGACGATCACGGGATCGACCACGAGCGGAAAATTGCCCTCAATTACAGCATCACAGACCTCTTGGATGGTTTCGATGTTGTAGAGCATGCCCGTTTTGGCTGCGCGAATGTCGAAATCATCCAAAATCGAACGCAATTGAGCGCGCACCATCTCAGGAGGGACGGGCATCGCAAACTGTACGCCGACCGTGTTTTGGGCGGTGAGCGCTGTGATCACCGTCGTGCCAAATACCCGATGGGCCTCAAAGGTCTTGAGGTCGGCTTGGATGCCAGCGCCGCCGCCCGAGTCGGAACCGGCGATGCTCAAAACGGTGATGGGAGTGCTAGAGGCCATGAGAATCAACAAAATTAATCGCTTTCATGGAAATCACGCGGTTTATATGCTGTTGGCAATGTAATGCGCCGTCTTGGAAATGGTACAACTGCGGATGAGGCCGGAGGAATGCTGGCGAAATGGTTTCGATTTTGATCGAACCTCAAAAATCTGCGAAAACAGGGGGAATTTCGAGTTTAAATTCTAGTTGATCCAAGCTAGTTCCGCAGGAATGGCGATTTTGCATGACGATCATGAGTAGAGGCAGGGCATGCCCGGCCTCTACTCAATACCCGTAACGAAAATGCCAATACTGCGGAATTGGCCATATTTTTTGATTAATTTCTATTGCACAGATCACATTCATCAGGGTTTTTGCACAAAACCCAACGCAAGCTTTACCAAGACTCGCACAGCCTCACATCCAGCAGCGTATCCCAGCCCACCCAGCGGCGCCAGCCTGCAGGCAGGCGCCGGCCGTCCCAAAGTCGATCCCGCCCAGCGCGATCACGGGCAATTGCACGCGCTTGCAGGCATCAGCCAGCAAGCCCAGGCCCAAGGGCGCAGCTTCGGGATGCGTCTCCGTCGCAAAAATCGGAGAGAGAAACGCATAGTCCATGCCTTCCTGCAAGGCCATTTCCAGTTCGGCGATGCTGTGGCAGGAGATGCCCAAAAGGGATGTTTGATCAGTAGGCATTCTCCCCAACCGCAAAAAAGACGCCATCGAATAATGCCAAGCGCAAACACCAAGCTGCGGATCATACAGGCTCGCGGGTGCCAGCACCCGCGCGCCCGCGTCCACGAGCGCTTGCAGCAAAGCGACCGCCGCAGGCGCATGGGCCACGCGCGCATACACGGCGTCGGCGCCGCGCGACTGCGCGAGCGCATGCCAGGCCCGCAACTCAGCCTGCATTTGCCGATCAAAAACAAGATTGCCCGGCTGCGAAAATGCCAATTCAGGCGACAGAATCGCCACTTGCGCAAATGGAAGGGAGAATGACATCAATCGAAGTGAAGCCGCTTTTTCTGGACTTTCTTGGCAGGCTTCTCTTTGAAATAGTGCGGGAACTGCTGCACATGCTCCTTGCGGCTCAAGAAAATGCCACCGATCCTCACTTCGCCCATGGGCGCGAAGTGGTCACCCGCCGAGCGGATGGTCTTGTCGGGATTGAAAATCCGCTCATGTTGATACATCAATCCGCCAGAGACCTCAAAAAAAATGGTGCCGCGGTGGTCCAGATTCACGTGGATGCCCGGCATGAGCATCCACACATGTTGATCGCGCCTGAATTCAGCCGATTTTTTATTGGCGAGGAGCCAATCGTTGTGGTAATAGAGGCTCAGGATGATGATCCTGTCGTGGCGGGTCTTGGGGCTGAAGTGGGCCAAGTGGTAGGTGACGCCGCCGCTCAGGTATTTGAGTCCGGGCGCAAAACGAGCCGTCCAGCGGCCATAGATCAGGTCGAGGCTAGGCTTGCCCCAGCCATGCACGCCGCCAAATCCGCCCGACATGCCGACATAGAGGCGTGTCGGTTCCAGCCATTGCGCCTGCACGGCATTGCCGCCAACGAAGCTGAGGACGATAGCCAACAGGGCGATCATCACGCCTTTGCGCAAGCCAGACTTGGAGAAATATGCGCTGGGGGAAGCGATCATTATTTCAAAGATAATGAGGTTTTGCAGAAGTTGGGAGGGGAATGGGGAAATCGAGGATTTGAATCAGTGCTGGCTCAGCACTGAAAAAGAAACTTGGCCGAGCCTGTACAAGCGCAGTCAAACAAGTAGGCGCATCCTCCGCCACCAAAATTCATTTCGGTTTCAGGATTTGGGCCTTGCTCGAGCTGTGCGACAAATCGCATGGGCAGATAACAATCACCACAATAGGTCGTCTCATCGCCTTGAATCCAAGCAGGCTCGCCATGGAGTTGCCCGAGAATGTTGCGTCCTATTCCGCCCTCGTTCTTTACCCAAATTTCTCTCGCCTCGTCATAATCTTTTGCCGCTATGCCCACGATCATCGCACCATATTCTGGCCCGCGTGTCGTCTCGCCGATGGCGGGTGCGGGCACGATTTCCAGTTCCGAGGGCTGGATGACGATGACCTTGTTGCCTCCGATTTCTGGATGGTTCTCATCGCACATGCCAGGATCGTTTTGGCACATAAAAATGAGCTCTAGCCCGATGTTGGTGGCGATTTTGCCGAGGTATTGCAGGGGCAAATCACAAATCGTGCAACATGGCCAATCCATGGATTCGCCCACATTTTTCACAGGAAGGCCGCCAAAGCTTGTGGCTGCGAGATCGCTGGGCGCCGGGGAATTGATAAGGAGATAGATCATGAGATGTGAAGGTGGTAGGGAAATAGGAATTGCAGGAGGATCAATGAATTGCTGCCGTGTTGGATAAAAAATCACACCTTATTCATGCCCAAAATATTCCTGGTACATCTCAAAGCTATCCATCAAGATCTTCATCGCCTCTGCCCGGCCTAGAAAGTCTTCCACGACAACAGTCTTTTGCTCCAGCTTTTTGTAGTCTTCAAAAAAATTGCGGATTTCGGCGACGAAATGGGCTCCGAGCTCTGTAATATCCCTGATATGGCTGAAGCTGGGGTCGCCCGCAGCGACGGCAATGATTTTGTCGTCGGCCTCGCCACCATCGAGCATGCGCATGACGCCGATGACCTTTGCAGGCACGATGCACATGGGCACGACATCGATTTGCGACAAAATCAGAATGTCAAGCGGGTCTTTGTCCTCGCAATAGCTGCGCGGAATGAATCCATAATTAGCTGGATAATAGACAGATGAATACAATACCCGATCCAGTCGCAAAAGGCCGCTTTCTTTGTCGAGCTCATATTTGGCCCTGGAACCTTTGGGAATTTCGATGATGCCATTGACGATTTCTGGAATCAGGTCGCCGGGGGAAACGTGGTGCCATGGGTTGAATGTGTTTTTCATAATTTGTATTGTGATCAAATTGTTCTGGGTTTTTTAGATTCCCAAATCTCACCAAAATCGCCGTGAATGGGCGTACTTTTTTGCGAATGAAATGCACTCACTTCGCAAAATCCACCAGTACAAATTTCAGTCCCGCAGAGAGCAGCACCAGAAACAAAAAAGCGGTGACGACTTTGTTGTTGAATTTCATCGTGCCGAGGTAGGAGCCGATCACACCGCCGATCACGACGGCGACTAGCCAATAGGCGATGTTGCCATCCAACTGCTGAAATCCCGAAATATGCCCGGCTAAACCCGCCAACGAGTTGCACAGGATGAACAAAGCCGAGACGCCGCCGGCGTTTTTGACCGTCGCCCAGTTGCCCATGATAAGGATGGGGGATAGGAAAATGCCGCCGCCGACCCCGATCAGCCCAGAGAGCAGCCCGATGACCGCTCCCAAAACCAAGCCCGTCCACAAGGGCATCGGGCGGATCGGTGAGTCTTTGGGCCGAATGTATTGTTTGGCAAACAGCAGCAAGGCCGAGACGATGAGAAAAATGCCCGCGAGCAGCTTGAAATATTTGGGTCCGACCGTGATATAACCGCCCAAGAAAGCCATGGGCAAGGACGTGGCGATGAATGCAAAAAAGATCTTGCGGTCAAAAAATCCGGCTTGGATGAATTTGACAGATGCGATCAGAGCGACGGCGCTGTTGAGCACCAAGCTCGTCGGCTTGATGCTGAGTGTCGCAAACGACAGCAAGGCCATGATCGCAAGATAACCCGAGGCACCTGCGTGCCCCACCGAGGAGTAGAGCACTGCGATCGCCATGAACAGAAAAAAGGCCAAGGCTATGCTTTCAGTGGTCATCCCGACCTCCCTGAGCTAGTGATTGATCACCTGAAATTACCTGCGCCTGAATTCCTGCTTTCATCAGCCCCAACATCGCAAAACGAGTTCAGATTTGCAAGCTACAGACTCGGCCACTTGCCAACGCCGGTCAGGAATTCTGGCTGTGGTAGCCCTGCATTTCGCACACGCGCTCGGCCTGCAAAACATGGCGCTCGATATGGTAAACAAAGAAACGAAAGGTATCTCCAAGTCGTAGCCGGATGAGTTTGCTGAGCGAAATTGCCGTCTTGGTGCGTTGCAAGTCGACCTTTTTGGATTGCAGGAGCAGAGAGTGCAGCAATTCCTGTTGCTTGAGAAATCGGTCGATCGTCATGCGTGTCAATTTGGAATGGGAAGGATCCTTGTCCTTGGGGGATTTCATTTTCTTCATTTTCCCATCCTTTGCTTGCATCAGTCCCGCAAAATAGTTGCCGAGCAGACCACTTTTGAAGATCGGCGATGCTTGGCCGCCCTTTTGTGCCAAAATTTGGTTCTGGATTTCCGGTAGATAGTAGTCGCCATAACGATTCAGGTGCTCGATACATTCTAAAATGCTCCAAGTACTTGTATTTTGCTTGAAATTGAGTTGCAAATCGGAAAGCGACTGTAGTTTTCGCGCTACAACCGTTGATTTATCGGTGATTTGTAGCATTTCTGCGATCAGAAGTGAAGATTCTATTTTCATGACGGAGTTATTTCCACAAAGTTGCTGGGTATCTCCTGCATGTTCCTTGATTGAGATCAAGAATTTCGAATGCGGCTCAGCGTTTCGGGTTTCATCCGCAGGTAGTTGGCGATGTATTTGAGCGGAATCTGCTGAAAAAGGAGTGGGCTGCGTTGCAGCACGCGCTGCAATCGCTCGGCAGGGGAGGTGATGAGCAGATCGATCTCGCGGTCGATTTGCTGTGTCACAAGATTTTCCAGCAGGGCTAGGTATTGTTGCAGGCTCTCCGTGCTCGCATGCACGCGATGCATCAAGACCTCTTTGGAGACCACGTGCAACGTCGTTTTGCGAATTGCGGCAATGTATAGCTCAGAAGGCTTCTCATTGAGAAACGAGGACAGCGATGTGATGAGCGAGCCTTCGTAACCCAAGCGCACGATTTTTTCCTCGTACGCTGAAAGGTAGAATGCGCGCACAGCCCCCGTTTCGATCCAGTAAAAATTGCGCTCGATATCACCTTCACGCAGGAGGAACTCATCTTTGGAGAGCACTCTGGGTTGCCCGATTTCATGGATATCGGCAATCAGCTGTGCGGCAAAGGCGGGCGGTGTAGGCGGCATAAATGATCGCGGCGAGGAAAGATTTTATTTCGCGCGCATTTTGTTGCCCTTGGCTTCATGGGTCACCTCGGCGAGCCCGATGGCCTCCATGAGCGGGGGGATGTACATGCCCACGCGGCCGCGCAAGCCCTTTTTGAGGCCATACCACCCACCTACAGGGTTGGATTCTGAGCGGCCCCAGGCCTCGACGGTGCCTTCCTTGGCGGGCTTTTGCTCGTCGGCGCTGCCGAGCTCCATCCAGTCGCCATGGGCTTTGAGCATGGCATGCAGATCGTTCAGAATGCGGATGTCATAGTGCAAGACGGTCTTGCCGACCGTGCAGACCAAGATTTCCTTGCCGTCCTTTTCGTCGACGTGCATCGTGTACTCAGAGCTGAGCGGTGGCGTCTGCAACTGGAGCGGTTTTTCTTTGGTGCCAATTTGCTGTTTCATAATCTGGATATCGAAAATAAGAGGGCGGTGAATGGAGTGAAAATAGACAAATAATTTGGATCAAGACATGGAATCGCTGGTCTTGTGGTCGAGGCCGCTTGCTAGAGCAGGGGTTGCGAACCGCCTACGAGCGTGAGCAATTCCTGCTGCGGTGGCACTTCGGGGCCGCTTGCGCGCAGCTGTGCTTGAAAGTCTTGAAAGCTTTGCAGCGCGAACAGCTCCTTTTGGTCGGCATCGGTTGCAAAAAAAGCCGTGTGGGTAAATGTCTTGCCATCCGCCCCCAAGCATACAAAATAATTGATGCCGCGGTTGTCGAGCGCTTGTAAGTCGCGCATCACTTGGGCGATGTTGGCGCTGTTTTGCGGCACGTAGTCGGGCGAAGCAGTGTAGGTAACCTTTACAATTTTCATAAACGATTTCAGCTAAATTTTTGAAAGACGCCTTTTGGGCGGTGCAGCGCTGCAAAACGATAGGGTGGACGCGTTTTTTCTGAAAATTAATGAAGTGATTTCATTGTCAATGCATTAAGATTGAAATTTCAGGCGTCCTGACCTCGTGTAAACTAATTGGGATGAATTGGACTAATGATTTGCAATGAAGCTTTCGCCCCTGCAGGGCTTGTTTTTCATGCATGTCGCAAGCGATGGGCCTTGCCCATCGCTGATTGCTTGTGCCCTTACAGGGCTGTTGAGCTGGCCAACAGCCCTGTAAGGGCATAAGCCACCAGCATAGGGCAAAGCCCTATGCACCCCAGCCGACATGTTATCATCCAGCCCTGTAAGGGCGAAAGCAAAAGAGTAGTAGTTGACAGGCACTCCCGCGACAGCATGATTGTATGCGATCTTGAGAAATCAACGTGATTTCTGATTGCGGGAATCGCGCTTTTTGACCACAATTTCGGGGATATGTCAGGAGTTCTGAATGTACACAGCATGGATTGTCATTGTGCCTTCAGCTCCACGATCTCACCGCTACTAAAGCTGCTGAAGGAGCGCTTGCAATCTGCGTAACCCTCCTTCGAGAAATTGATCACGACCCTCGGGCAACCGAATAGTCCTCCCGAAATGCCACGGTACCCAAATTGCCCAGTCGAGTCGGTTTCCATCCGATGGGTATAGGCGGATTTTATGTGGATACTCACACCCGTCAATGGCTGATGGGTGGCGCTGTCGCGTACGGTGCCCGAGACAGATTGGATGCAGTCGCAGGCGGTGAGGGCTAGGCAGCCGATGGTCAATAAGACGATTTTTTTCATGCTGCAACGATCATTTTCAAGAATGGGCTATTCCCAAGTCGGGTGGGGCCTCCTAAATCTCAAAGTGTTTTCTGGAAACAAACGCTGCTCGCGACCTCCGCATACTGCCCAAAATTGGGGATGCGCGCATAACCACGTTTTGTATAGAGCGCGATCGCCTCCGGCTGCCGGATACCCGTTTCCAGAATGCAAGCGGCGTAGCTCAGCTCCCTGACCCAAGTTTCCAATGTGGCGAGCACCTGTGAGGCGATGCCCTGGCCACGGTGGTCGGGCAAGACATACATGCGCTTGATTTCCATCACGCCCGGCGCATATTCCTTGAATGCGCCGCAGCCCACGGGGACGGCATCGACGTAACAAACTACCGTGTGTTTGATGTGGTCGAGCTTGTTGTACTGGGCAAAAAATGCGTGCTCCTCGCCGTCGCGGATGCGCAAGTCTTGGTCGAGCAGGGCGACAAGCCCTTGGAAGTCAGTGTTTTCGGAATTGGTTCTGAGCAGGGTAATCATGCCCAAAAGATAACGCATCATCGGCAATCTTGAAAACGATGTTTGCAGGAGTGGCCTAGGCTCCGCCCGTGACAAAGATGTCGTTCAATTCAGCATAGCGCCGCACGAGGGCTTGGACAAAGCGCTTCAAATAGGCTTCGCTCAAAAAGGAATTGGACCAGTTTTCATAGCGGCGGCATTGCACGCCGAGGTAAAAGAAATAGAGGCTGAGGCCCAATTGCGGAAGCAAGCGTTGTTCCTCGGGGTCGATCGCGGTGACGGATGTGTAACCCGCCATGAAATGATCGATTTTGGAAGCAACTTGCTCGGCGTCGCGCTCGACATTGTGGAGTTGCAAGACGTAGTAGGCAATGTCCATGCACAACCATCCATTCCCACAAAAGTCAAAATCAAATAGCGTCACATTCCCCGCCGCATCCACATTCAGATTGTCGACCCAAATATCCAAATGCACGGCCCCAACGCGTATTTGGTCCAAGCTAACGGTACCCAGATCGGCTAGCAGGCGTTGTTGCAATGCCTTGAGGTAAGTCATTTCCTCCGCATCGGCAGACAAGTATCGCCCGATTTCCAGTAGCGGATCAATCAGCAAGACCTCGGTCGAATAGGTGGTGCGCTCCAAATGCAGATTGTGGGTGACGCTGTGCAGCTTAGCCATCAACTGACCGATCAAAAAATGCGTTTCATTCGATAGGCTGTGCAGTTTTTTGCCTGCGGCGAATGTGAAGAGCACGCCCATGCGCGCGCCTTCGGGCGCTGCCAGCGTGTGGATGTAAGCACCCTCGCGGTCCGCGAGCGCATGCGACACGGGCACATGCTGCGCATGGAGCAAATTCAGCAGCCTGATTTCCTCCAGAATTTCCGCCTGCGTGCGCCAATTCAGGCTGTAGACGCGGTAGACATATTGCTGCGCCGCATCCTCGACCAGGTAGGTGTCGTTGATACCCGAGCGGATGAGCTTGCAAGCGACCGCGCCATTTAATGCGTAATGCGCCTGCAAATAAGCGGCGAGGTGGCTTGCCGAGAGGTTGGAATGCGAGACGGGAAAGGGTTGCATGGAAAATGGATCGGGCATTTCAGGCTGACAATTGACTTCGCACGACGGACTTCGAACTAGGCAATCTGCACAATGCGAGCGCCCTTGCACAGCGGATAGGTGTCGACAAGCCCTTGGATCGCGCGTTTCATTGCCTCAAAAGAATCGCCATATACATAGATCGCCGTCTCAGCCGGTCCCTGCCAATACCTGAGCACATCCGACTCGTCTCCAGTCAGCCGCTTGACCTCGGCCAAGACATAGTTGGAATCACAGGTTTGGTAGGTCTCAGGGGACAGGTTGCGGCCATCGAGGTAGAGCGCAAGGCCCTCGCGCTTACCGATTTTAAACTCCTGTTTGGTTTTGGCGATCCACAAGCGAGAGCCCTTGGGCGCTCCTTTGGCCTCCAGCATTTGGATGATTTTTTGAAGGAGAACCGGATTGACCTCGTCTGAAAAAACGTGGATGTCGACATCGCAACCTGTGATTTCGCCATGTTCAGAGGTCATCGTGCCGCCGCCATTCACCTCGCCCAGGCCACCGGCTTGCAGCATCTCGTCCACCGGATCTTCATACAATTCGCCCCTGTCGATGGGCAAGATGCGGTCATTGAGCGACGCAACGATCATCGTATCGCTAGGGATCGGTGCCGGGTTTTCCTTCTTGCCAAATAGCCGCTTGAATAGACTCATCGATCTTGTACTTTTTGGGGAATGACGAACATGCTAACTCCTGCTGAGGAAGGCTTGCAGCCGCAAGGTAAAAGTTTTGTTCCAGAATTGGGGTGGTAGGAGCAGTTGCCGACTTCTCGGGAAATGCAAAACCTACACAGCCCGCAAAGCCGCGAGCTTTCCAAACAATTCCTTTTCCTCCTCAGTGAGTTGGGTCGGCATAACAATTTGAAATGTGATGTACAAGTCCCCGAATTCGCCTTCTTTTTTGTACTTGGGAAAGCCTTTTCCTTTGAGTTTGACCTTCGAGCCATTGGGGGTCTCGGGGGCAATCTTGAGTTTGACCTTGCCGTCGAATGTGTCGACCATCATGTCGCCACCGAGGATGGCCTTGTACAGGTCGAGGTCGGTGGTAACGTGGAGGTTGTCGCCGTCGAGCTTGAACTTGGTGGTGTTTTCGATGCGAAATGTGAGCAAGAGGTCGCCGTTGGGGCCGCCATTGGCGCCCTCGCCCCCGATTCCCGGGATTTTGACTACCTGACCGTCCTTGACGCCGGCCGGGATCGTGATGCGGATGCTTTGACCGTTGATCGTGAGGGTGCGCTTCTCGGTTTTGAAAACCTCGTCGAGGCGCAAATGCAGCTCCGCTTGCGCGTCTTGCCCCTTGTATCGGCCTTGCCTTCCCCTGCCTCCTCCGCCACCTGCTCCGCCAAATAGTGACTCAAAGAAATCAGAGAATCCGCCGCCGTTGCCGCCGAAATCAGCACCTGTAAAGTTGCCGCCGACCTGCCCGCCGCGCTGTTGCTTGCGGGCGCGCTCGATCTCGTCGGCATGTTTCCAATCCTTGCCGTAGTCGTCATACTTCTTGCGGTTTTCAGGATGGCTTAAAACCTCGTTGGCTTCGTTGATTTCCTTGAACTTGGTCTCGGCGGCCTTGTTGTTGGGGTTCAGGTCGGGGTGGTATTTGCGCGCGAGCTTGCGGTAGGCTTTTTTGATCTCGTCTACCGATGCCTGCTTATCGACTCCCAATACTGCGTAATAATCTATGAATGCCATTGAATTTCCTCTATCAAATTTTATCAGTCGTCAACGCTGTGCAAGCCAGCTTAGAAATGCCATGCCGCGGGCAGCAATATCGTGAATGTTCGTGCAAATTTACGGTAATCGCGTGCGGAATGGGTACAAAACTGAGTGATGTCATCCGAGAGGAACGGGTGGCTTTACTTTTCCTGTCGGCGGTCATCTTTTGCGGCGAGCAACTTGGCCTTGGGTCGGATGGAATACAGGATGCAACTGCGAAACAGTCATTGGGCGAAAAATTCCGCACGGCAGAAGCTTATTCTTTGACCGGAAGCAATTCAAAACCCTCCATGCCGACTACCCATCCACTGGCCACCTTGCCGGCGTCTTTGAGTTTGAGCAGGTATTTCTTGCCGCTGTAGCTGATGTCCATTTCGATGTTGGCGAGTTCGTTGTCGGGGCCTTGCCAAGTCTCGCAGCGGATGTCGCCTAGCTTGGCCTTGGACAAAACGACGCCATCGCGCGATGCGTGGTCAGAAGTGGACTCGTAGGACTTTGTGGCCGCATCCAAAAACTCGCCTATGATGAGTTTCATTTCCGCCTTGAAGGCCTTCAGCTCATCCTCGGGCATGTCGGCGGTCGCCAAATAGCTCTCCAGATCACTTTCCTGCGGAATGATCATTTTGAGACCTGCGGCATCTTGGTGACGCAAAATTTTGAATATCGTCTTCCCGAGCTTTTTGGGTGAGCTGTGGTTGTAAGACGAAATGCATCCGGTAGCCGCCGCGAGCAGGAGGATAATGAAGAGGCTCCGCAAGGATAATGCGATAGATTTCATGGCTCAGATGTCGCCCGAAAAGAAGTAGGCGCGCAAATCTTCTACCTGCGCATTGCTCATGCGCTCAGCGGTGTAGTTGGGCATATAGGCTCGGTGGCCGGTGTCGGCGTAGGTGCCGTGGCGCACGATTTCATAAAGCGAGAGATGGCCTTTGCTTTTGAGGTGCTCGCGAAACATGCTCAGCGAGACTTTGCCATTGTCGAGCTTGAGGTAGTTGCTCGGCCCCTGCTCATCGTGGCACATCAAGCAACTGTTGTCATAGATCAATCGTCCGCGCTTTGCGTCGGGCTTGCGATCGATTGCATAGCCCTTGCCTTTGTCTTCGGGTGCCTCGACAAATGTCGCTGGCGATCCCGAACGATAATAGGTGTGCAACCATTTGGCCATGGCAGGATTGGGGCCCTTGCCTTCGGCTTCGCGCAGTTTTTTCCAGTCATCGGCGCTCAAGCGCAAATCGCCAAGCTTGTATTCAATCGACCAGTAATAGCTCAGCATAGCCTTCATTTCCCATGGCGTGAAGTCGCGGCCTTGGCTGCAGACGGTCGCACACAGGTGAATCGCATATTCTAAGCTGTTGTAGGCAGGCTTCACGAGGTCGCCATATTTTTTGAGGTAATCGTCGTTGTACCAGCTCGATTTGTTCACTGTGCCATACATGGTCGTCGCGGGAAGGAATGCCATGCGGTTTTTGAGCACGTAATCGAGGCGCAGATCGGGATCGCTCACACGCAAATCTGGATCTTCTTGAGCCGAGTTGTGACAGTTGTTGCAGGTGAAGTGTCGGCTTTGTAGACGAATGTTTTTCCCATCGGCACCCACGGTCGTGCCGGTAAAAAAGATTTCCTTGCCTTTTTGTGCTAACTCGGGCGTCATATCTGCTGGACGATGTTTCGGGTCAGGCTCGCCCAAGGCGCGCAAGACCTCAGAGACCGGAGTATTTTTGTCCCATTGTGATGCTGGCGGCAAGTCGGTGGAGCGCAAATAGCGCGTGGCGGTCAGGCCCAAACCGAGCGCGACGATCCCTATGAGAAATACAATGTGACGTTTCATCTTTTCAAATACGTTGTAGCCATCCGAAACTAATCAAAAATTGGGGAAAAGCATGGACTTCCTCCCAGCAGACGCAAAATTATCGCATCTGGCCAAACATCAATGGCGCATGAGCAGCACCTTCTCAGTTCTCAAGACCTGCTCGTCCGACAGCAATTGTAGGAAATAGGCACCTGCGGGGATGCTACTCGCATCCAATTCAAGCGATTGGTTTTTGGCGGAGCCATCGACGGACCATGACTTCAGCGACTGCCCATTCAGATTGAGCAGCTTGAGCTCATAGTTTGCAACAACAAGACCTTGCAGTTGCACGCCAATCACCCCATTGCTAGGATTGCCGCGCAATTGCAACATCGGCGTTGTGGCGCGGGGATCGGTGGTGCCGACCGTTGTGGACACTTCAAAGTCGAGCACAACAGGAAAGTGATCGCTTGAAAGTTTCAAGTTGTTGAGTACGGTCGCATTCACGCTTGCGTTGGGTGCATGCGGGTTGCCGGGCACCCAATAGGTGCTCGGCAGTGCACGAATGCCGTCGGTTTGGTTGAGCACGGCATTGGAAACCAAAATGTGGTCAAACCGATCGTCGAGGGCGCCGCCCGAGCCGCAGGGATTTGCGGGGCTCGACGAGGTCGCCTGTGTCATGGCAGGAAGCGTGCTGCCGTTGCTGTGCCAGTTGCCCACGAGGTTCAGTACATCGTTGAGTTTGCAATCGGCATTGGAATGGGCGATCATATTTTGAAATGAGGCCGCGGTAGAACCGTCCAAGTTAAAATCGCCCTGCACGATAAAATTGCCGCTACGCCCCAATCCATCTAGGAAATTCATGATGTCGGCAGTTTGCACTTGACGAGTATTTTCATCGGATGCATGCAAATGCACCTGAATGACCTCCAAAAACGTGGTGTCGCCCGTGGCGAGCCCCGGGCCTTTGTGGTAAAATTTGTAGTAGTTGATGTCGCGCAGCGTCAAGGTAGGCTCTGGAACCACGGCTTGCATTGCCAGTCCAAATTTGTCGCTGTTGTAGTACATGCAATTGGCGACGTCTTGGCTGTTGTTGAATGTCATCGTTGTGGTGCGATAGGCGGGGTTCACGTTTTGCAACACGTTGATGAGCAAATTGTTGGCGGGGCTGGTCGGTCCAGCGAAAGGGCCTATTTCATTTACCCCAAAGATGTCTGGCCGTGTCGTGCTCAAGATGCTTGTGAGGTAAGGATTCCGCGTGGTCACACCTGTGGGCGTGCAGCCGATCCCCTGAGCGCCGTAGCGCAAAAGATTGTAGGTCATCACCCTGATGGTGTCTTGCGACAAGGCGCTTCCAGATAGCGTCAGCACAAGCAACAAGCTCAGGCTCCACCTCCGTACAATCGTTGATTTCATCTTGATTTCCGTCATTTACCTAGCCAAAAGTAGTGAGATATTCGGTAAAAAGCCCTATTTTTCATCTGTGAATGCAAATTTGAGTATCTCTCGGCAGGTGTCGAAGGTCAGTCTTTGGCTGATCGTGGGAGTGGTGATGTGCGTCGATAGCGTCTTTGCACAATGGGCTTTTTTGGGACCACAATGGCTGCTCAACGACAGCGTGAGCGGGCATGCGATCTGCCTCAATGACCACCGACAAGTACATGTCGCCACTGCAAGTGCAGGGGCTGTGCATGTGCAGCGGTTTGATGGCACCGATTGGCTGGACTTGGGTCCTGGCTTGCCGATCACAGGTCAACTCGCCTGTGACTTGACCATGGACCATGAAGACGAGCCATTGCTGGTAACTGCACCGCTGCTTTCGCTCTATTCGTTTGACAATGGTCACTGGACCTCAGAGGCGCTGCCTGTGGTGCAGGGCGCACGCGGGCCACGCATTTTGGAGTCGGTGGACGAGGTGAAGTGGCTGGCGTGGTGGCAGGCAGGCAGCGTGGACAGCACCTTTGTGATGCGCGACAGTGGATCGCTTGGCTGGCAGGTGGTCGGAGCATTTGCGGGGCGCCTCAACGATGTCGCGCTCAACGAGTCTAGCCGTCCAGTTTTGCTATTGCGCGGTGCGCCTGCGCTGCGCTATTATGCACAGGGCACATGGCGCTCGCTTCCCAATTTCTACCATGCAGACCAAGAATACATCGCGCTGGCACCAGCACTCGATGGCTCAGGCTCGGGCGTTGCCGTTTTGCGGCGCGACAGCAGCAACGATCTCTCGGTGGAGCTGCTCAGCAATGGCGCTTGGACCCAACTCGGCCCCAACGGATTTGCGTCGGGCGATTTGGCAGACCTCGCCCTGAGCCCCAACGGCGTTTTTCATGTGCTCAGCGAAGCCCATGCGGTGCAAGGGCTGCCCCAAGTGTACCGTTTTGTCGCGGGCACCTGGCAATTGCTGGGTGGGCAATATGTCTACAACAATCCAGTGAGCGCACCACTGCTGGCTTTTGACATGGGTGCTGCCTTTGTCCTGTTTCAGGATGATGAGCAGGGCTTTCGCAACAGTGTGATGTACCTCGGCAATCCGGTAGCGACCGATGGCTTGCCCGCCGCACCGCTCGTTAAACTGTATCCCAATCCAGCCATCGATATCGTGCACCTGCGGTTGTCAACAGCATCCGGCGGGGGTATTTTGCACTTGAGCGATGCTTTTGGCAGGGAGATCGAGCATTGGGATGTGGCTGGGCGATCGCAAATGGATTTGGCCGTTGGTCATCTTCCGGCCGGGCGGTATTGGTTGAGTTTGCAACATCTTCATGGCCTGCCTAGCATTGGCACATTCCTCAAAATAAACTGAATCCATGCGCATCGTACTCATCTCAGATACCCACGGTCAGCACGACGGGCTCATTTTGCCCGAAGGCGACTTGCTCATTCATGCTGGCGATTTCTCTGCCAAGGGCCGCTTGCAAGAAGTGCAAGATTTCATGCACTGGTTTGGGCGTCGGCCCCATCCGCACAAAGTCTTGATCGCTGGCAATCACGACTTCCTAGCCGAGCAAGATCCGACCTTGTTTCAGTCGCTCATTCCCGAGGGCGTCACTTACCTCAACGACAGCGGTACCGAGATCGGCGGACTCAAGATCTGGGGCTCGCCGATACAGCCTTGGTTTTATGACTGGGCATTTAACAGGCAGCGTGGCGCCGACATTCGCAAGCATTGGGACCTCATTCCGCCTGATACCGACATCTTGATCACCCATGGCCCACCGCATGGCATTCAGGACAGGACCGAGAGTGGTCTCTTGGTCGGGTGTGAGGACTTGATGGCTCGGGTTAACGAGATCCAGCCGCAGCTCCATGTATTTGGCCATATCCATGAGGCACATGGCCAGCAAAAAGTTGGAAAGACGACTTTTGTGAATGCATCGGTGCTCAATCTTCGGTACATGTTGGTTTGGGGCGCGACGGAGGTGGAGCTGGGCGTTTAGCATTTGACTACGAACCGGTTGGCAACAAAAAAGGGGAACAAATCGATTGTTCCCCTTTTTTATACCGGGCATGAGCCTGGGCTTGTGTCCCTTAGAGCGTCGAGCCGTATTCGCCGCCTTTGGGCTTCAAGTCGCCGACGATGATGCGGATGAAGTCAATCAGCCACAGAATGCCAAACAAGCCGCCTGTGAAGAGCATCAAGATGCCGACACCAGTATAGCCAAGGTAGAAGCGGTGAACGCCAAGCCCACCCAAAAAGAAGCACAAGAGCAATGCAACAAGTTGGCTTTTGCCGCCGTTGGTTTCCTTGATATCGGCTTTGCGCTGCGCTTTTTCCATGCGCTTCTCCAGCATTTTGGGCGCGTGGGTCATCGTTGTTGTTGTCGCTGCTTGGCGGACGGTTTTTGCAGCTGGCGCGGCAGCGGCCTTGGGTGTTGTAGCTTCTGGGGCTACGGCAGTTGAAGGGCTGGCGAGCATTTCGTCGTTGGCGAGCATGGTCTCGTTAACGGGGGCGCTCATGGCTGTAGCCTCTGAGCGCGGCGCGGCTGTTTCCGAGCCTTTTGCGGCCATCAACGTTGTGGCCGAGAAGGCCATGCATGCAGCGATTGCGTAAATCTTAATCATTTTCATACGTTTTGTGTTTAGAGTGATGAATAAAACGGAGGTGAATTTAGAAAATAGATTTTTGCCAGTAACAAAAATGCTGCCAATCATACCGCAATTTGATTAGATGCAATCAACACAGTTGATATTCAAGGCCAAAAATTGAAATACGCTTGTTAGGGCTTATCTCCACCGGAAGAAGCAGGCACTTCATATTGAAAAGTGTCCCGTTTGATCGTCGTGGTGGTTGTCGTCTTGGTGGTGGAATGCGAAGTCTCGTAACCTGACAACTTGCCTCGCAGGCGCTCATCGAGCACATATTTCCAGATGAGCCACGCGGCACCGCCTATGATGGCCGTGGTGATGATGAATCTGAAAAGGCGGCCAAGGAAGCTGCCGCCGCTTGCGGGGGCATTGATGGCGGGTGTATAGGCAGCCATGCCCGCCGCCACGGCCGCCGCCTTGGCGACCGCCATTTCCTTTTTCATGGACGCGCTTGCCGTCTGTTGCGTCGCGGCCTCCATTTGCAGCATCATCGACAGCATCTCCGCCAATGCAGGTTCGGCTCGCAGGCGTGCCTCGCATGCCTGCAAATCCTCTCCCGCCAATTCCCCGGCGAGGTAGGCTTCCAACAGCGCGATATCTTGTTCCTGCAATTCCATTTATGCCTTGCCTTGCTTTTCCTCCATCAATTTTTTCAAACGCAAAATGCACTTGTATTTCTGCGTTTTCACCGTGTCGGCATTGGTATAGCCGAGTTCGGATGCGATTTCGTCCATGCTCATTTTCAAGAAATAGAAGCGCTCCAAGACTTTGCGGCATGCGTCGCCGATTGTTTCGAGGCATTCGCGCAGACTTTTGAGAAGCGGCTCATTGGATTCCTCTGCCTCCTCTTGCGCGACGTCGATCGGGTTTTCAAAGTCGATGAGCTTGGTCTTGCCCTTTTCGCGCAAGCGCTTGAGCCAGATGTTGCGACACACCGAATAAATATAGGTCTTGAGCGTCGCCGTCAGTTGCAATTCGCCCAGCCGCAGCTTGCCGATCAAAACCATGAGCGCATCCTGAAAGACATCATCCGCCTCGGTCGGCGTCCCCGAATTCTGCACAACAAGAAACCGCACCATCGGATAATGCTGCTGGTAGAGGCGGGTAAACGCCTCTTGCTTGCCTGTGCGCAAGCCTTGCAACAATTCCTGATCTGGTAGGGCGCCTTTCATGTTGTGATTGGATGCCACAATTTAGGAAAAGTAACCATTGATAGGAGGATAAATTTAAGATCCTGCTGATCACAACCGCTTGCGATCGCCGCCGCGAATTCATTTAACCCATGAAGCCCCTGCATTGCCCACTGAATTCTGATAAATTTGCAGCATGATATCAGCAATGGAGTTGCAACACCGGGCTTTGGACAGCTATGAGGCTGGCGATTTGGAAGGCGCGATCCAGGATTTGACCGCTGTGCTCGCACAGCTCCCCGCCAATGCGACGGCTTGGTACAACCGGGGCGTGATCTATGCCGAGGCCGGCGACCACGTCATGGCGCTGTACGACTTGGGCAAGGCGCTCGACTTGCTGCCCGACAATGCCGACTTGTACCATGCGCGTGCGCTCTCGCACCGCGCCCTCAGCGACGATGTGGCCGCACTCGCAGACATCGACCGCGCGATTTTGCTGCTACCTGATGATCCCGATTTCCATCTCTTGCGGGGCAATTGCTTGGTCAAGCTATCTGATCGGCCGGGCGCATTGGCGGCTTATGCCGAGGCGATCCGCATTTTTCCAGACTTTTTGTCGGCTTGGTACAACCGCGCCCTCACCTTCATCGAACACAAGGATTATTATCCTGCCCTCAGGGACCTGGCCAAATGCATCGCCCTCGAGCCGCAGGCACCCGCCTACCTCGTCGATCGTGCAGGTGTGCACGCGACCCTTGGCGATTTTGCCAAAGCACTTGCCGACTATGACCTTGCCCTCGGCCTCAATCCCAGGCATCCTGAAATTCACTTCCTGCGCGCACACATGCTCGTCAAGCTCGACCGTGTGACCGAGGCGGTCGCCGCCTACGACAAATCGATCGCACTTTACCCCGCCAAAGCCGAGGTCTATCGGTTTAGAGGTGCTGCAAAATTGCATTTGAAGCAACGAGCGGCTGCTTATGCGGATTTTGCGAAGGCAGCCGCCATGGGTGACCATGAGGCGCAAGCCTATTTGGAACGCAATCCAGAAAACGGGTCCAATTGATTGGAGGCGTGGCTGTCAAGCCTCGGATTTGGGCCAAGTGAACCAGAAGGCTGCTCCATGGCCGAGCGATGACTCCACCCAGATTTTGTGGCCTGCATCCTCGACGATGCGCTTGACAATCGACAGGCCTATGCCCGGCGTGTCGTCATCGTCCTTGCTTTTGAGCGTCTGAAAAATCTCGAAAATGCGTTCGTGGTGGATGGGATCGATACCTAGGCCATTGTCAATCACCCCAAACTTGTAGTGCTGCCCCATATCTACAAAGCGCACTTCGATCTGACAATTTGCTTGGTTGTTGTGCTTGCAGGCGTTGATGAGCAGGTTGGAAAAGACTTGGTAAAGAGCAGTACGGGATGAGTGCACCGTCGGCAAATCGGTGGGCAAATGTATCTCGCAGTGATTGGGGTTGATGAGTGTCTCCTGAATTTCCAGCAACAAGCTCCTTAGACCGATCTCTTCCTGTGACTGCCCCTCATAACCCGCCCGATGGTAACGAAAGATGCCATCGATCAGGCCCTCCATGCGCTGCACCCGGCTGTGCATGAGGCGGATGAATTTTGGCAATTCCTGCAAGTCTCCCGCTTCAAAAGCTTCACTGATCCATGTCGCCAGGTTGCCGATGGTGCGCAAGGGTGCCTTGAGGTCGTGGGAAACGATATAGGAAAACCGTTGCAGGGCTTGGTGGGCCTCTTCCAGCTGCTGCGTGTACTCCCTGAGCGTCTGCTCCTGCTCGGTCATGTGCTCCAAGCCGATGTGGATCTCGTTGCGATCTTGCTGTATGTGGCGCAGCCGTTCAGAAGGCATGTCTTCATGGTTCATCAACCACAAAATACCCTCGACTCCCTCTTGGGCCCAGAGATCGATGCTCAGCAAATATTCCTTGTCGTCATAAGGAAAGGCGAGCATGGGTAGGTGAATGTGGGGATCGCCAGGTTGCAATTGCAGGATGGTTTGCTCCAAGCCTTGAAACATGAAAAACAAGGACAATACCTCTTGACCCGCGTGCTGCATGAGGGGCATGATGCTGTCGCAGCTCGCCGTCAAATGACCCGTGCGGTCAATGACCACCAATTGATGTCGGCGAGCGACAATCTCATTTTTGAGCGTGGTGATGTTCATGATAGCATGCCTAGGCCGAGTGCAATGAATAATTCCTCGACATTTTCGCCCGTTTTTGCGCTGCTCAGATAGTCATAGTGGCCGCGAAACCGCTCCCGAAAGTCGCGCAGTTGCACCTCGTCGATGAGGTCACGCTTGTTGCCGATGATGCGCACGGTTGCCGTCGGCAATCGCTCGACAAAGTACTGCAATTCTGCCTCGATCGCCTCCCAAGTTGCAGGCCGCGTGAGGTCAAACACGTAGACGATGCCGTGTGCCCCCGCAAAATAAGAAGGGGGCAAGTGTTGTTGGGACTTGCCGCCCTCGATGTCCCAAAGGATCATCGTGAGGTGATGGTCACCGATGATCACTTCTTTTTTGTCGATCTTCACCCCGATCGTCGTCTGGTATTCCTCAGAGAATTTTTGCACGACAAACCGCTTGACGAGCGAAGTCTTGCCGACGCCAAAATGGCCCAAGAGGATGACTTTCTTACTGATTTTCATGGATGATGGACGCTAGGTGTACCTGCAGGGCTTTCGAATTATTGATGACCAATTCTTCCGTGATCTGATCCTTGGTTACGATCTTGTGCTGCTCTGCAAAATGCAAGAGCATGTCGGTGAGGAGCAGTTTGAATTCTGAATTGACCGAGCCCGACACCACGACCGCAATGTAATAGGTGTGAAAATTGTTGAGCACGATCTTGTAGGAGTCATATTCGATGGTCTCCAAGGCCTGCTCTCCCTTGCTGAAGGCGTGTTCGACAAATGACTTGATGGCTGTGAGCATGCCAGCGATCATGTCGCGATCGGCGAGCTCGTTTCGCGACCATGACCCGGCGAGTAAACCGCTCGCATTGTCGATGATGAAAACCTCCTCGACCCGTGTGCGCATCAAGTCTTGCACCATGCGGTCCTTTTCCGATTCACCCTTGAACCAACCCTTGAACCGGCGCAGCCAAGCCTGCCAGGAAAACGTTTGGTTGATCTGCTGATCGATGCGCTCGGTGAGGGCCTCGATCTCCTTGGCCACAAACTTGCGAATGAGCTTGCCGATGATCGGGTACAAGGCATCGACCATCTCGTCTTGCGACTCCGCGATCTGTCGCTTGATCGTGCTGCTGAGCACCGGTCCAAACAACTCCGGAAAATTTTCCTGCAAATATTTGACCTTGTCCTCGATGAATGGGCTCACCCGCGCTTGGATCTCGGCGGGGGAGACGAGTTGCTGGCGCAAGCCGTCGATCTCTTCCTTGATCTGCGTAGACAACGCGCGATCATCCTCCAGCAACAATTGCTGTAGGCGTTGGAAGCGCTCTTGCGTCTTCAGATCGTGCTCAGTCTCGTTCAATGCGGGTTAATGATAGGCTTATTCCTGCAGCGAGCGACCCAGGGCCTCCAGAGCCTGCCCGAGTTTGAAGCGGTCTGCCTTGTGGTGATCCACGCGGTCGATCTCCGATTTGAGATCCATCTCGACTTCGTCGAGCTTGTGGTTGAGCGTGCGATCCAAGTCTTTGATCACGGCGCTCAGATGATCGTCGAGGGTCGCGATCTTGTTTTCAAACTTCTCGTCGAGTTGCGCCAGCTTCTGGGCATATTTCTCGTCGAGTTCTTTGAGGGAAAGCCGCAAGGCGGCATAGTCCTCGCCAAAGATGATGTCCTTGATCGCCTCGATCTTGGAGTTGTAGTGCGATGTGGAGACCGTTGGTTCCACGGGTGGTTGCGGCTCAGGAGCCTGCTTTTTCACCTCTTGCTTTTTTTCTTCCTGCTTTGCCATCGGGTTTCGACAATTAGTGGGTTTTGAGTGGAGCTTTTTGGGAAAGTATGCTCAGGGTATGCAGATCGGCGACCCCTGATGCAAACAATTGTTCTTTGACTTGGAATGCTTTCACAGCCGCTTCGGTTTCCAGCATGTAATAGCCGTCGGTAGGGATCGCATAGGCAAGGGAGAGCAATTGCCGCTGCAGCAACAGCACGCCTGCAGTGCGGTCACCCTTGGTGAGCATGGGCGCACCATAGGTATGCATCGCAAGTGCATCATTGAGGCTGATGTCGGCAGTTTCCATGTACTTGATTTCGACGTTGGTGAGGCCCTGTGCCTTGAGGTTTTTGGATCTGCTCAGGCGATTGCCGAGCGAGTCGGTATAGGCTTTCAGGCTATTGTAGTGCAGCGTGGCGGCTTGTGAAGCGGCATCGTCGCTCGTGGGAAATCGCACGTCGAGGCCGCGCTCTTGCCACATTTCGCGAGCGAATGAACCTACGGCATAGCCCGTTGCATAATAATCCTTAATCGCTTTCTGATCATGGTAATCAGCATCGACATCCACACGAAAGCTGTATTCGTAATCTGCAGGCGGGTTCAGGCGCCTGAGTTTGTATGCCATCACAATGACAGCGATGCACAAGGCAGCAATTGCCGAGGCAAATAGTATTTTCTTCATCGGGGTACCCAAAATTTACCAAACACCGAGCCTTCGATTCCGACGATTTCAAGAATCGACAGGGAATTCAGCCAAAATCACGGACTAAGGTAGCGACTTCGCATCAATTTTCATGGAAATGCACGGAAAATGTCATGCAAGCATTGCTCGTGCAGCCCTCATCGCGCCTACAAGTGGCATGTGCTGCGTGGCTTTTCCCGAGATTCGAATTGTCATAAGTGATAAAAGAAACCTACGGCTGGGTGAGAATGCCTTAATTTGCATTCCGATTCCAATTATTCATCCCAAAATTCATGCACGATGGGACTCATGGATCCGTCTGAAGACGACCAAGGATACGAGAAAAAGCCGCGGTTTTTGCAAGATTTTGCGGTTGTATTCATTTTTTTGGCTGCAGGTTTGATCTATTTGCTACTGGAGTGGCTGGTATTTTGAGGCAGAGTAGAGCATGATGATGTACAGGGATATGCAATTCTCTCGACCAAGCATTATATTTGGGTGAATGAAAAAGTTTTTCGCTATTTCCTTGTTGCTGTTGCTTGGCTGCACCCTCGGTGCTCAGCAGCCCGCCCAAAAGCCTTTGCGTTTGGGCTTGGGGTTGATGGGCACTTCTTATGTAGGTGACCTCAACACGCAAGGCGGATCGTGGGAGCGGTTTTCAGCTGGTGCCAACTTGTCCCTGCAATTTGCCTCAGACCACCTGCTGTCGCCCCAACTCAATGCTGGGTTTGGAAAATTTCTCGCCCAAGACCGCGACATTGCCGCCGTCGAAGGCGTGCAACCCAACACCTTTGTCCAAACGACCTTTTTCTGCGTGGATTTGCGGCTCAAGGCCCGCTTTTTACGCGAAAAAGCAGTGCATCCCTACCTGAGTGCCGGCATCGGCTTGGTAGGCTTTACCCCGCGTGATACAGATGGCTATAACCTGATCGACAATTTTGCCTCCCGCAACGTCGGGGAAACTTTTGGCTCGATGACAGCGGGCTTTCCCTTGAGTACCGGCCTTGAGGTGCAGATGAGCAGCATACTTCATTTGGGTCTGGAGTACACCTATCGCCCAACGGCTAGCGACTACCTCGACAACATCGGGCAGCTCGGCCCGCGCAAAGGTAAAGACAAGCTGCAAGCACTGCTGCTCACGCTCTACATTACCTTTGACCCCGACGCAGCCCGCAGCAACAACGGATTGCGTGGACGGGACCGGAACTAAGGAATGAAATTTCAATAAGTTCCAACATTATGCTTGTCTTTTTGGCCCCTGACTGCGTTGCAAATTGGGTCCGTCCCGGCGTCGGGACGAACCCAATTTGCGCCTTGCCAGCAGCGATGAGAAGCATCGCCAAAAAGCCGGCGCATAAAAATTGGAACTTATTGAAAAACTATTCCTAGGCCTCAAGAACGCTGCGCAGCGCCATAAGCCTCAAGCACTTCACACATTTGGTTGTAAAAAGCCTCCCCAAACTTGCGGGTGAGCGGCGCTTTCAAAAACTTGTAAAGCGGCACTTTGAGGGAAACGCCGAGCTTGCAGGCAGGTGAGCAGATTTGCCAGCGCTCATAATTGATCGCCTGCATCTCCATCATGCGCATGTCTTTGAGCCGCACGGGATAGAGGTGGCAACTGATTGGCTTTTGAAAGGGAATTTTGCCATCCTTCCAAGCCATCTCGATGCCACAGAGGGCTTTTTTGTCTTGAAAAACGACAAATGCACACTCCCGGCCATTGAGCAGCGAGGTGCTGTGGCGACCGTCTCCATCCGTCACGTAAGGCCCGTTTTCTGCCAAAGTCTTTTGCGATGCCATGCTCAAATAGGGCATGACCAATGGCAGCACCTCATCCATCGTGGACAGTTCGTCGGCATCGAGCGGGGCACCGACGTCGCCCTCGACGCAACAAGCGCCTTTGCAAGCCTCAAGGTCGCAAACGAAATGTATGCGCAACAGGTCTTCGCTGACCAATTTGTCGTCGATAGCAATCATGATGTAATAAATTGAATGGAGGGTAATGGCGGCATCGTCCGCAAAAGGCCTTGAAATTCAGGTAGATGAATGCAAATAGGTCGGAGCCCCGGAGCGATCTCAAAGCGCGAGGCATCGATGCCCAGCGCGACGGCACCATTGCGGGTAGCCCAGCGCAGCAAGGTTGCTGTCGAAATTTCGCTTTTGGCTTCCAAGAGTTGGGCCTCGGCAAATATGCTGAGGCCTGTATTCCCGGCAAGGCTGTCAGTGCCTAGGCCGATGCGATCTGGGTAGGCCGCAAACATGGCCGCATCGGGCAGGCGATCGTGGATGTAGGCATTGGCGCGCGGACATAGCACAATGTAGGTGCGCGGCCATCCGTCCATGATGTGGGCGAGCTCCTCGGGGCGCAACTCGGTCGCGTGCACGAGCAAGACATTGCAATTTTGGGGAATGGCCTCCATGACAAAATCCACGACACTATTATATGTGTGCGCTTGAAACACCGCACCGATGCCACGGATGAAGTCCATCAAAGGGCCTTCCAATTCCTCAAACAATTGCCGCTCCTCCTGGGACTCGAGCAAGTGTATGCTCTGCGGCCAAGCGCGCCGCTGTGCATATTGCAACAGCTTGTCGCGCAGGGCGACCGACATGCTGTAAGGGGCATGTGGCGTGATCGAACTCTGCTTGCCAAAGTCCCGCAGCAGATCCAAGCCTTTGATGAAGATCTCCTCAGCCATGCTGGGATTCAGCCCAAATAGCTCAATGAAATTGTGAAATTGAAACTCTGGATGGGCTTGTTTGATCGGCAGACTGCTCAAGCCATTGCAGATGTCGCCGATGGCTGCAATGCCGCCTTGGCGCATTTCGAGGAGTGCGGCCTCCATGGCGGCAGCTCGTTCTTGATCGCTAAACCCGTCTCGGATTGGTTGTAGGGCACGCACAAAACCGGCCATGCCTGTGTGCTGCGGTATCAAGCCCTTCAAATGTGAAAGCTCAAGGTGACAGTGTGCATTGACAAAAGCCGGTGTGAGTAGGCCCTGCAAATGTGTGGCCCCAGGAGCAAAGCCGGGAGTGATGGACATGACCACTCCATCTTCGTCCAGACTTACGGTCTGGTCCTGCAGCAATTCGATTCCCGTAAACAACCAATCACAAGCAAAAGCACGCATCCCACAAAGTTAGGGCAGGATTTTTAGGATTACATGATTTTTGCTGGAAGAAGATTTTGGGGATGCGGTCTGGATTTGATCCAATTGAAATCAGCTTTGGTTTGCAGGTTGTTGTTTCAATGCATTGCAACAAAAAACCCGCCGTGAGGCGGGTTTTCGATATCTATAGCCGATCATTGACCGTCGTCTTCATCGTCCAAATCATCGAGATCGAGATCATCATCAAGGTCGTCGGTGCCATCGAGCAAGTCTGAGTCATCGTCGGCAGGGTCATCGAGATTGATATCATCCCAGTTTTCGTCATCGTTGAGCAAATCGTCGAGATCACCGTCATCTTCCAGCAGATCGCCAAGATCGGAATCGATCAAGTCGTCATTTGCTTTGGTAGAAGTTGTAGCAGACTCGCCGCGCATCGCCATCGGCTGTGACACCGGCTTTGGATTTGCAACTGCGGGCGCTGGCTTGGCTGCTGCAACGGGTGCTGGCTTGGCGGCTGCAACGACTGGGGTCGGTTTTGCAGGCGTAGCCACACTTGCCGTGAGCTGACCAGAAGCCGGCGGCGTCGCAGCCATGCTGGTTTTGCCGATTGGCTTGCCTTCCAAGCTGAAACGCATGCGATCGGTGGAAGCTGCATTGGCCACCTCGACCTCATAAAATTTTTGATTGGTGCGATCCACGACCTTGAACGCGCGCTGCACCTTACCCGCAGGGTAGGCCGCAGTGATCGACGAGTTCACACTTGCAGGGAAAGCCGACATTGCAGACACAATTTTCTTTTGCTGGAGCTGGCCGGCTTGGTCATAACAATAGACCATTTTTTGACCTTCCTTCAGCCAACTGGCTTCCCAAGAGTTGTTGGGGCCGAGGCTCCATGTTGCATTCGCGCCACCACTGGAGGCTTGGAATGCCTTCATCGCATTGGGGTTCACGGTCTGTGCCGAGACACTGCCCAAAACCACAAACAGAAACAACGCAGCACTAAGGATAGATTTTCCCAAACGTTCGCGCATCTTATATTTCATCTTTCGTGAAGTAGGGAGCGCATAGTTGTACTCCCGAACATAAAAATACGAGTTTTTCTGATGTAAGAAAGAAATCCACAAAAAGTTTACACATCCTGAGGAAAATTTTCTCGCTTCTGTATTTGCTTGTCTGAAATGGTTGAAATTCGGAGGAATGAATTTTGGAAAACTGCATGTACTCACGCAGGTCGATTTCTCCCTGCCTCCAGACCATGAGCGAACGACGCGCGTGCTTGCTCGCGCCTTGCAATCGCCTCATTCACAGCGCAAAATTTACCTTGGCGCAACAGGTTGGAGCAACAAAGAGTGGGTTGGGTCGATGTATCCGCCCAAGGCCAAGCCGCCCGAATACCTCTCGCACTACAGCCGCATTTTCAATACCATCGAATTCAACACGACCCATTACCGCATTCCCGACCAGGATCTTGTACAGCGCTGGCATGACGAGGCCGCGCCGGGATTTGCATTTTGCCCCAAGGTGCCTCAACAAATCAGTCACCGTGCACGGTTGCGGGCTGAGGAACCCACCCTGCGATTTGCGGAAGTGATGGGGGGGCTCGGCGACAAGCTTGGCCCTTGCTTCATTCAACTTCCAGATCACCATGGCACACAAGGGCTTTCGCTGATCCAAGACTATTTGCAGGTATGGCCGCAGGAGGTGCCCCTGCACTGGGAATTGCGCAATCCAGATTGGTTCTCGGCGGATGGCGGGCCCGCAAGAGAAGGCTTTGATGCAATGGAGGCAGCGGGACACGGCACCGTGATCACCGACGTCGCAGGTCGCCGCGACGTCTTGCACATGCAGCTAACCACGCCGGTCTTGATGTTGCGCTTTGTAGGGAATGGATTGCATCCCACAGATTACCAACGCAGCGACGACTGGATCGCGCGCATCGCCGATTGGTGGCGGCGCGGTCTGCAAGCAGCCTATATCTTCATTCATCAACCCGACATGATGCAGGTTCCCGCCTTCACCGGCTACTGGGCGCGTGGGTTGAATGCTGCAATTGGCTTACACCTCAACGATCCGCAGCCGATACTGCCGCCCACAATGGGCGTGCAAGGCACATTGTTTTAACGATCCCAATCATCCCCTACATGGAAAATCAACCTTTGGATTCGATACGCAGTGAAATGAGCGCCGTGCGGCGCCTCAGTGACCGCGGGCACTATGACCGCGCGACCATCGATGCCATCCTCGATGCGCAAATGATGTGTCAGATAGGTTTTGTGTGGCAAGGCCGGCCGCAGGTGATCCCGACACTCTATGGCCGCGATGGCAATCGCGTCTTGTTTCATGGCTCGGCATTGAGTCGCATGTTGCAGGCTGCGGAGGAGGGACCCGAGATTTGCTTCAGCGTCACCATCCTTGATGCATTGGTGCTGGCACGATCCGGATTCAACCACAGCGCTAATTATAGGAGTGTGGTTTTGTATGGAAAGCCCTACCGCATCGAGGGCGATTCGGCAAAAACTGCTGCTTTGCGCTTGATCTCAGAGCATTTTTTGCCAGGGCGTTGGGATGAATGCCGCGGCCCCAATGCCAATGAACTCAAAGCCACGACGGTGCTCGCGCTGGACATCTCGGAGGGAGCCGCAAAGGTGAGGGATTACGGCGTGAAGGACGATCCCAGAGACATGGATTCCGATTATTGGGCAGGGCTGTTGCCGCTGAGCATGGTCGCGGGTGAAGCGCAGCCTTCGCCCGATTTGAAACAGGGCTTGCAGGTGCCTGACAGTGTGAAGAATGCAGAAAACCGACCGTTTTTCGGCCAAAAACCTCAATAATTTTTCTTGAACCGCGTTCTTGTCTTGCCTTTGTGGTAACCATACCGGTCATGAAAGAGCTCCCAACGAAAGGCCGCCATCGGTTGGATCGTGATGCTGCGGATGGGCAACCAAGTAAATCCAAGCCCCGAAAAATAATCGCGCTCACCCAGTGGCGGCGCACTGCTCCAAAATGGATAACCGACTTGCAATCCAAAATCAACCAGAAAACGCTGATAGATCGTCTTGCGCCGCAAAGGATTCCAAGTATAGCCAAAATTGATGGCGCCGCTCATCACGTTGATTTGCTGCGCAAATACAACCGGCGGTTCCGTTGCGGCGGTGCAAGAATTGATGCGTGCGCTTTCATTTTGGCGGCTGTAAATCAGGTCTGCGCCCCAAAAAATATGATTGGCGTGGTGATCGGTCGTGAAGCCGTTGCGCAAGCCGAGGCGAATGTGCCAACCGCCATTTTTGAACTGTCGCAGGCACTCTGCCTCGCGGCGTGCAAAATACATGGGGCCATGCATTGTATAGCCGCCTCCAAGCGAGACGGCGATCCAATCCTCATTTTTGGGATAATACAGCGCACCGATCTCCAATGTTCGACCAAGCAGACCACCCACATTGGGGCCGACAAATAGCTGCGCAGAAGCCATATCGCGGCAAGCGATCAGCAATCCCAGCACCAATAGGGTAATTTTGAGCAAACGCATCCTAGGGGTAAAGGTAGGGAATTTGGAAATGGCTTGGTAGCGGGCGACTGATTGCAAACTGCTTTTATGCAGTCGTCGCCATGCCGTCGGCATGGGCTGCGGCGGCAAAGTCATCAATCGCACGGTGCATCACGAAAAACCAAAGTGGGGGCAAGGTCGCCAGCACCAGCATGCCGGGGTAGCCCGTCGGCATCTGCGGACTGCCATGCATGTGGCGCAAGTTTTGGTATTTGCGGGCGGCGCGGTAGTGGTGGTCGCTGTGGCGGCTCAACTCAAACAGCAGCAATCGGCCGATGAGGTGGTCAGAATTCCAAGAGTGTTGATGCGTCACGGCCTCGTACACGCCCGTGGGAGAGCATTTGCGTTGCAGGCCGTAGTGCTCGATATAATTCACCGCCTCCAACAACAAAAAACCTGCCGTGGCGGCAGCCACAAAACCGATGAGCGCAAATCCGCCAAAAACAAAACCGATGAGCGCCAGGAAACCGATCTGTATCAATTGAAACACGAGCATCTCGTTGCGCAGGGTAAATGGCGACTTGCCCAATTTGCGCAGGCGCTTATTCTCCAAATCCCAAGCGCCCCAATAAGAACCCCAAACCGATCTGAAGACGAAGGTGTACAACATCTCGCCCCTGCGGGAACTCGCCGGATCCTCGGGCGTCGAGACATTTTTGTGATGCCCGCGATTGTGCTCGATGAAAAAATGCATGTACAGCGAGGATAGCAGCAAGATTTTGGCCATCCATTGCTCGTACCAAGTATTGCGGTGGCCGAGTTCGTGGGCGACATTGATGCCCATGACCCCGCAACCGATACCAGTGGACCAAGTCTTGCCCACAATTTCGGCGGTGGTGAGGCTCTCATCGGTGAGTTTCCAGCAAAGGAGCGTGATCAAGCCCAATTGCACCGGCACGATGAGGTAGAGCTGAATGTCATAAGCGCGATCGGCTTTGACCATTTCTTGCTCGGCATCGCTCAGATTATTGGGGTCTGCGGGCAGCGTGAGCTCCAGCAGCGGCACCAATACAAAGGCATAGATCGCCAATGAATAGCTCCAAATTCCAGCTCCCAGCAAGGAAAGCAAGCCAGCGCCGACGCCGGTCCAGATGAAAAGATATTTGAGCGCACGCATTCTAGACATGGCCATGTCACGAGGGCAATTATTTCCCTTAGACAATGATAGTGATTATTTTTGAACGATATGTCTGTTAAGTAGTTACCCTTTCTACGAAATGCCTAATTTTTCCGAATGAAGGACAGAACCAATTTCTACCGATTTCTGGTCATTCTGGCCACATTCTGCGGCTGGAAGAGCACCCACGCGCAAATGCAGATCCCCAATGGCGGATTTGAAAACTGGACCACGCCGTCTGGCGCGCAGTACCAGGAGCCGACCGGCGGATGGTGGACGACGCTCAACGCTTTGCGTTCGCTCAGCGCGCCTGTCACCGTTGAAAAGTCGACAGACGCCCATAGCGGCAGTTTTTCGGCCAAGCTCACCACCGTAAGCTGGGGCACGGTTTTGCTGCCGGGATTGCTGGTTTCTGGTGAATTTGACATTCAAAATCCCAATTTTTTGGTGCAAGGGCAGCCTTGGATAGACTTGCCGCTTGCTTTTCAAGGTTGGTACAAATACACATCGGTGAACAATGACAGTGCAGGGATCGCCGCGCTGCTCACACGTTGGAATGTAGGAGCCGGCCGCCGTGACACCTTGGCGGCCGCCGCCGTGGTGATCACTGCCTCGCAAGCGGCATGGACGGCCTTTGACCTTCCTTTTTATTATGTGCAGGGAGGGGCGCCCGACAGTATTTTGGTGGCGCTCGTGTCGAGCGGCGAAGGCCAAAATTTTGTCGGGCAGACGGGTAGCACCCTCTGGATCGATGATTTGGCATTTGAATATGCGACAGCTGCGCCCTCGCCTGTGGGCGCCCAAGATCGGCCGCTTGTACACATGCAAGCAGGTGCGCTCGTGATCGAGCTGCCTGCGCAGTCGGGGGCGGCCGATTGCCGCATCATGGATTTGCAGGGCCGCGTCTTGGCGCAGCATCCATTGCGGAGCGGTGCGCGCAGCATCCCCATGGACCTAGCCGATGGCATCTATGTCGTCGAGATCTCCACCGTCGCGGGCGTCACATTCCGAGAAAAACTCATTTATTTTCAGCCATGAAACACATTCTGATTTTGTCGGTGTTGGCATGGCTCTTTACGGGGATTGTTTTTGGGCAATCTCCATGGCAGTGGGGAGTGCGTGCCGGTGTGATCTTGGGTGGGCCGATTCCCGCACAATCAGATCCCGACAGCAGCAGCGGGCACCTGGCAGTCGGGCCGTCCCTCGGCGCCTTTGTCAATTACCAGTTGGCGGAGCGGTGGCGCTTGCAAGTCGGCTTGGCCTATGCTTTCAAAGGAGCAACGTATCAGCAGCTCTACCGCAACGATACCATGATGCCTTTGCAGATATTGCCAGGCGTCGTCGATACAGTACCTACCTATTATTATGCCGATGCCAATGGCAAGATGAGCCTGCATTACATCGACCTGCCGATTTTGGTGCAATGGAGGGCCACAAAGCATGCTTGGATACAGTTTGGGCCCTACCTGAGCGGATTGATCGGCGGCAAAGATGCCGGCAAGGCTGACATTCAAATTGGTGACGGCATGCTTTTCCCAGATACAACGATCACATTCGACAATATCAAAGAGATCCGCAGGCTCGACATGGGCCTGTGCCTCGGCGGCAGTTATGAACTAGACAACGGACTTTTTTTGGAAATGCGCGCACAGCGCAGTTTGCGAGGCCTTTACCGCAAGGGTTTTTTGAGCAGCCAAGGCCTGCCCGAGATTCCGCTCTACCACACCCAGTTTTTTGTTGGCTTGGGCTGGCGGTTTTGACGAATGAAGTAATCGAAATTTGGCTTATTGCTTTACCATTTTCAAATGGTAACTCTCACCTTGCCGTGCGCATTTGAGGATGTACACGCCTGCCGGCAACGCGTGAACCGCAGCTTCAAAGTCGTGCTGTACACTCGCCGATGCGCCCGACCATTTGGATATAGCAGAACCGTCGATGCGGATGAGCTCCAAGCGCCAGTCGGCTTGGCTGTCTAACTGCAACTGCACGCTGCCTTGATTGGGATTGGGCCACAGCGCAGGGGCCATGCTGCCACTGCGCGCATTGAGCACTTCGTCGCTTGCAGCCAAGGTACGGCTGCCGTCCAAGTCGGTATGGTAGAGGCTGTAACGCAGCAAGCCGCTCGGCGCATCAAGGTCTTGCGCAGCTATGCTGAGGTCATTGCCAATTTGCCATTCGCCCAAACCTTGCAAATGCCCATCATGAACGCGCTCCAAATCAAACTTGCCTTGCACCAAGCGATCCGTCCAATTCCACTCAATCGCAACATTGCCATCGCCTTGCGGCTCGGCGCTCATGCCCAAGTCGTCGAGTGGTGTGATCACGGTATTGCTGAGGGCAATCGCTAAGTCATTGAAAGTTGTGAGGCCATTGCGCACGCAAGTCACAACCGAGCCGATTTCCGAAAAAGACATGTGGGAACCGGGGTTGTTCCACACGCCGGCTGCATTGGTGCGGTTCACGTCGATGTAGCGCAATGCCCCGCCATTGGTATAGCCGCGCTCCACGAGTGTGAGATTGAAGGTGCCCGAGTAGGGCGCGTTTGGTGCCAATGTCCAAACACCAGCATTGAGGATGTCGTCATACAATGACCCCGTCTCCGTGATCGCTGGCGCGAGGCCCCCGATGGCAGGATTGAAAAAGCCGCCAATTGTGGTAAAGCCCGAGGGATTGATGAGCTCAAGACTCGCCAATTCGTAGTTTGCGGCAGTGCCGAGTGGGTAGTCGTAAATGCGGGTGCCGGGGCCGGTGAGGATGAGCCGGGCGAGGTTGCCATTGATATAGGATGCCGTGCTATAAGCCGCGACGGCGGCGGGCAACGGGTTGGTGACGGCCATGGCATTGGCGCCCGTCGTGACCTTGCCATTGTTGAGCGTGAGGATGCTCGACACCTGCACGCTCTTGGCGAGCACGAGGTCGCCACTGGGCTTGTTGACCGTGAGGTTGCCAAAATCCTCGGTGAGTTGGATCGTGGGCATTGAAATCGTTTGGTTGGCGCTGCCGACAAAGTTCACCGTGCTTTCGCCCTCGACAAAGTCGCCCGAGCTGGAATTGTTGGTCCAGTTGCCAGAGAGGTTGATCACGCCGTCGGGCGTGCCGGGTGTGCCATCGCTAAAATTGAGCACAGTACTGCCAGCGGTGGTACTGTTGGTGAGGTTGCCAAAGACAGTGAGCATCTTGGTGGGGCTGCCGGTGGCATTGATCCGACGACCGACACCACCTGTGCAGGTGATGTTGTTGCATTGGCAATTTTGGCCGGGCTGAATTACGATGTCATTGAAACTGCCGGTTGGGAAAGTCACATTGGTCGCCGCAGTCGGGACCAAGCGATCGTCCCAATTGCAGGCATTGAACCAATTGTCATCTGCGACGCCATTCCATAAGCCTGCCGTCCCTGGAAAGCTGTAAGCGGTTGAGGTCGTCGTAAGCGTCACGTCATCGATGTAAAAGACCTCGTCTGAGCGATTGACCGTGGACCGCACCCTGAATTCAAAGGTGTTGGTATTGGCAGGCACCGCATAGATCCATGGATTGGGGACTGTGGCCGGGATGCCTGCTGGATTGGTGGCGTAGCTCCACAAGTAGTCGCCCGTCGTCGCCATGGTCTGGATGGTAGTCCAAGCGCCGCCGTCTAGGCGCACTTCAAAATTGAGATTGTCGCTGCCGTCAAAACCTGCTCCTGAGCAGGCGCTCGGTTGTGCGCGATGGGACACACTGAGTTGGACGCCAGACAAGCAGGAAACATTGACGGCGTTGAATTGAATCGTGTTTCCATGCATGGGGCAACCCGATGCAGTATTGGCGCCACCCGTGATGCAATTGGTGCCTGTGGTGCAGCCCAGATTGCTGCCGCCACCTGCGCGGATTGAGAAGGTGCCCGTTTTGGGGCTCGCGGCAACGATACCCGGCGTGATTGGTCCGCCAGCATTCGTGATCGGCAAGAAGCCCCAATTGTCTGCGGGAGTACCTTCGCCACCTTGAAATGCGACGACCGTTTGCGCATCTATCCTTTGGAAAATCAGCAACAGCGCAGCAAGTAGGCTATATCGGAAAATAATTCTCATTGGAAGGAAGGCAATTTTGACTCCCCAAGTTACCAAAACCCGATGACATAGCGAACGGACTCCTGTCGATGTGGATGGAATGTGGGTATCTAGCCATCCGAGATTGCGGTGGAAACCAAGGGATTCGAAGCGAATTTTAGTTCTGCGGATTCAAGACATTTGCGTCGAATCCTACAAATGCCGTTTTCGATTCAAGGCAACAATTGCCGTGGCTCAATGGCATAGAGGATCAACCTTGGCGAGGGGCGACAACCCTGCCCAATCATCAATCGCAGTCACGACCAAGCAATTTTCTCGGAACCGGACCTATTTCTTGCTGCTTAGTGAGACTTTTTCTCAGAAAGTGATATCCCTTAACAGCGGCATCGACATGCAATGCGATCCGCCGCGCGCACGTGACAGCTCAGACGAAGGCAGCAAAATCAAGGTATTGGTCACGTCTTGGGGCTTGCGCTCCTCGTTTTCAAATTGCGAAAGCAACTCCTCGGCGGTGATGACATCAAAGTCGAGCACGTCTTCAAACTCGACCGCTGTGCGCTCGTTGCGGTCATAGCCTAGTACGACGCCTTCCTTCAGTGCCAATACATTACAAGAGTCGGTCCATTGCTCGCGCTCGTCAAAGGGGAAGTGCTCGCTGCCGCCGCCGCTGTACACGACCCTGACATCTTCGGGCTTCACCCCAAAATCCTCGATGCTGATGCGGTGCAGCAAGGTCTCCAAGCCGGGCAATTCCTCGCTTGTGATGCCCTCGCCATTCTTGTTGTAGGGCACGCTGAGCGGCTTGCGAAACTGCACTACGCTTGTCGTGTGTTCCTCAGGGGCATCGGAGAAAATCTTGGAAAAGTCGACCTTTTCCTCGCCCCGCTTGCGCTTGTGGATGTCGGAATATTCGCCAAACATGACCCATGCATGACGGCTCACTTGCGTGAAAATCGTATCGATGTGCATCACCGTGCGCTCTTGCGGGATCTTCACGACCGACACCTTCTCAATGCCGAGCGTGGGCACAGCAAAGAGGCGGTGAATGATGGCATCGACGGCACTCGCGGTCGAGCGCTCGCTCACGCCCACGATCAAGTGGTTGGGCGATATCATCATGACGTCGCCGCCCTCAATAGTGATGCGCTTGTATTTTTGCACATCCTCATCCTCCAAGAAAAAGTCGCTGTCTTCCGTGATCTCGATGATGCGCTCGCGGTGATCCTTGAGCAGGCCGTAATAGGTCACATATTTCATGAGGAGCGACTCGCGCTTGCGGGCAGGCATCGAGAGCTTGCTCACGAGGATGTGGTCCTTGATCGTGATGCCGATGTCGCGTGTGAAGACGAAGTTGGGAACGGGTGGGAAGATGAATTTCATCTTCTTTTTCGTCTTGTTTTTGCTTTTGACCTTGCGCTCATTGCCCTCAGGCTCATAGGAAATGAATCCTGAGATGAACGTCTTGGCGAGGTCCTCGGGCTCCATGAGCTCGAGCTCGTCTTGGATCTCACGGCTCAAGCCTTCAAAAGCCGAGATGGCGACGATCATGCGGGTGCGCACATCCTTGTCCTTGAGGATGTTGGCCATGAGGCGCTGCACCTCGACGACACGCTCGCTGTTGTGAAAGTGTGGGCTTGTAGGCTTGAAAAAATCTTGCCGTTCGCCCTTTTCAGTTTTGTTGTAGCGGCGCAAAACCTCAGGATCCAGAAACCAAAGCAAGATTTTGACATATTGGTCATACTCCTTTTGCATGCGCGTGAGCTGCACGGTGTCGTCATACAACCAAGCGTTGAACTTGCTCGGGATAATCTTGCCGATGCCGCCGTCTGGGCTGTGAATGAGGAGCTTGCGCAAGCGTCCCACTTCATTGGCGACAAAAATATCCTTGACGGTTTGTGGCGGGTGCGAAGCTGTATCCATGATCATGTGTCCTTGTGAGAACCTATTATTTACATTCTGTGCTGCATGTTTCCTAGCCTCTGCCAACTGGCAAGACTTTTGAAAACGGGTTGCAATTTAGGTAAATTCTGGGAATGCTAAGGCTCCGACCTGCTCCAAAACAGGGCAACTTGTCGCCTCCCCAACCACTTACCTTATCCCTTCTGTCTGATCCCAACAGCAATCTCTTTCATCTGTGCAGGTTGATGCAATCCCAAATTTCCAATAGCCATCAGCATGAGGCTTGAAACCGTTGATGGCGATGCGGGTGGCATTGAGATTTCCCCGCATTCCCCCCCGACGAACCCAAAAAGAAAGCGTAGATTTGCCCCTAAATCCAACAGAAATGAAGGCTTGCGCAATAGGACTCTTGGCAGTGTTGATGGCAATGACAGCTTGCACCAAGCTGCCCTTGGTGAATGCTCCCCGTGAAAAGGAAGGCATCAGCTTGGTGCAAAATGCACACTATGATGCCGGGTCCAAGATTAGGTATATGGTGAGCAACGACAATACCCACGTGTATTTGCGCTTTGACACCGACAACTATGCAACGATTGTGCGCATCCGCAAGTATGGCGCCATCGTGCATTTTGATACCGAGGGCAAGAAAAAAGGTCCCTTTTGGCTCAAATATCCCGTCTATTTGCAGGAGGATGGAAATCGGATGCCGATCAAAGGCGATGACGAAATGGTGCAAGGCGGCTACTTGCAACGCAACCTTTTCCCACCCACCACAGCCGCCATCTGGCACCAAGGCACAGAGACCCGAGCCATTGACCTCGGAATCAACGCTGAGAAATTTGTCTGCAAGGCTGGGCTTGATAGCACCGATGTACTGGTGTACATGGTCGGTGTGCCTTTTCAATTATTGGGTGTGGAGCGCCCCGAGGACCTTTCCAACTTGAACATGCTGTTGGAAATTCCAGCTTCTCCAGACGAGCAAAAGCCGAGCGGCAACGACATGAGCAATAGCAGTGGCGTCCCAGGTGGCAGCATGGCAGGAAGCACGATGCCCGGACAAAATGGCGGCGGTATGAACCAAAATATGCCCGGCAGCATGGGCGGCGGCATGACAGGCGGCGCACTGTCGTCTGCGCGCCAACCTAGCGGCCCCACCTCGGTCAGGATTTGGATGGAAGTGAAGCTGAGTCCCACAGCCGTGCAATAATCGGCAGGCCCATCGCGCCACATTAACCCCTAAGCTGTTGTCATGAAGGTCTTGCTCATCACACCGCCATTCACCCAGCTCAATACACCCTATCCGGCGACCGCCTACCTCCAAGGCTTTCTCAAAACGATTGGCCACGAGCCGCACCAGGCCGATCTGGGCATCGAGGTGATCTTGCGCCTGTTTTGTCGCAAGGGCTTGCAGCGCGTATTTGAGCGGGCGGCAACAGCGAATGTTGAACTTACGGAAAATGCCCAGCGCATCCTCCAGCTTCAGGCCACCTACCTGCGCACGATCGACCCTGTGATCGCCTTTTTGCAGCACAAAAACCCCACGCTCGCCCATGCCATCGCCGACCGCAGCTACTTGCCCGAGGGCGGCCGATTTGCAGAATTGGAAGATTTGGAATGGGCTTTTGGCACGATGGGCAGCCAAGACCAGGCCCGCCACTTAGCGACCTTGTACTTGGAAGATCTGGGCGACCTGATCACCGAGGCCATCGATCCGCATTTTGGTTTCAGCCGCTACGCCGAGCGGCTAGGCCGCACCGCCACGCATTTTGATGAGTTGGACGCGGCGCTTCGAATAGAAAATTCGTTGGTATCGCAGGTTTTGGTGGATGTATTGGCCGAGAAAATGGCGCTGTGGCAGCCGGAAGTCGTGGGCTTGACGGCACCATTCCCCGGCAATCTCTTTGGCGCTTTCAAATGTGGCCAATACCTGCATCAGCATTTCCCCCAAGTGAAAATCGTGCTCGGCGGCGGCTTCGCCAATACCGAATTGCGCTCCTTGCGCGACCCCCGAGTATTTGATTATGTCGACTTCGTCTCCCTCGACGACGGCGAGGCGCCCCTGCAATTTCTATTGGAGCACCTGCAAGGCCGCCGCGAAAAAGGCAAGCTCAAACGCATATTCGCCAGAGAAGGCGACCGCGTCGTCTACTACAACGGCACCCTCGAAAAAGACATTCCCCAGCGCGAAACCGGTACGCCAGACTATGCAGATCTGCCCTTGCAAGACTACCTGAGCGTGATCGAAATCGTGAATCCCATGCACCGCCTCTGGAGCGACGGCCGCTGGAATAAGCTCACCCTTGCCCATGGTTGCTATTGGGGCAAATGCAGTTTCTGCGATGTGAGCCTCGACTACATCCAGCGTTACGAGCCCATGACGGCCGCCTTGCTGTGTGATCGCATCGAGGAAATCATCGCCCAGACAGGGCAACATGGCTTTCACTTTGTCGACGAGGCCGCCCCGCCCGCGCTCATGCGCGACCTGGCTTTGGAGATCTTGCACCGTGAGCTCACGGTTGTCTGGTGGACGAATATTCGCTTTGAAAAGAGCTTCACGCCCGACTTGTGCAGGTTGCTCAAGGCATCGGGCTGCATCGCAGTCTCCGGCGGATTGGAGGTGGCGAGCGATCGCCTCCTCGCCAAGATGAAAAAGGGCGTGACCGTCGCGCAGGTCGCGCGCGTCGCAGACGCCTTCACCGATGCGGGCATCATGGTGCACGCCTACCTCATGTATGGTTTCCCGACGCAGACTGCGCAGGAAACCATTGATGCTTTGGAAATGGTGCGGCAGTTGTTTGAGCAGGGTGTCGTGCAAAGCGGCTTTTGGCATCGCTTTGCGATGACGGCCCATAGCCCTGTCGGCTTGGATCCTGCCGCCTTTGGCGTGCTGGAATCTGGCCCGACCTTCGGCGGATTTGCCGACAACGACCGCTACCACGACGACCCAGAGGGGGCCGACCACGACTTGTTTTCAGAAGGCTTGCGCAAAAGCCTCTTTAACTATATGCAGGGCGCTGGTTTTGAATTGCCCTTGAAAAAATGGTTTGGCCACAAGGTGCCCCGCACCAGCATTGCCCCCGACTACATTGCCGATTGCCTTGCCGATGCGGAGGAGGGAATGCGGAGCAATGCGCTGCTCGTTTGGTTGGGTGAAGCGCCTCAGTTGCGGCCATCAGAGGAGGATCCGGACATCGTGGAGCTGGAATTCATGGACCGCAAGGAGGATTTTGTCTTTGAGATGAGCCTGGCATTTGCGGAGTTGCTTACGCTGCAACTCACGGCAGCCCGGCCTGGGCGGGAGCTGTTGTTTCAGGACTTCAAGGCTGCGTATGAGGCGGCCGAGATCGAGGACTTTGAGACTTTTGAGGATTTTTGGGCAGGGGAAATGGCCGAGCGGCTGCGCGAGGGTGGTTTGTTGGTGGTTTGAGGGGGATCAACACCAGCAATGGAACCCTTTGAATTCGCATCCGCCGCCCCGTTCGGCCTTGCTCCCCGCTTTTTGAGCGGGACGTGGCAGGGCAGGCTCCGGCGTCGCATCGATATCCCTGTGGCCGGAGGCCACGGGATCAGGATCAAATGGTGGCCATTACCTTCAATTCGATGCCGATCGGGGTCGGCAGGCAATTGATTTCCAGCGTGGTGCGGCAGGGTGGATTGACGGCGAAATATTCTGCCCAGAGCTTATTGTAGATTGGGAAGTCGTCTTTCATATTGGTGAGATAGACGGTCACATCCACGATTTTGTCCCAGCTTGATCCTGCATCCTCCAAAACCGATTTCACATTCGCGAATACAGAACGGCATTGCACGGCGATGTCGTAAGAGACGATCTCGCCTTGTTCATTCAGCTCGACGCCGGGGATTTTTTTCGTGCCCCGCTCGCGCGGGCCGATGCCGCTCAAAAACAAAAGGTTGCCCACACGGCGTGCATGAGGGTAGTGGCCGACTGGTTCGGGGGCCTTTTGTGAATGTGTGACTTCTTGCTCTTCCATCTGATGATCCTCAATTCAAGAGGCGATTGCGTTTCCAATTGCTTTGCGTCTGGCGCACGGGCCCGTTTCCAGACGCTGCTGGTCCAGCTGCGGCACCTGTACCCAAAATTGTGGCTGCCACAATGGCTGCCACTTCATTTTCTGCTGCGCTGAGTTCCTGGGCCAGGTACTCAGGCTTGAAATGCTTCTCGACAAATTTGGTATCAAAGTGGCCCGAGACAAATGCCTCATGCTCCAGCACAAATTCGCAGAAGCGCAGGGTCGTCTCAAAGCCCACGATCTCAAATTCCCGAATCGCGCGCAGCATCTTGGCGATGGCCGCTGGTCGGTCTGCGGCATGGGCGATGAGCTTGCCGATCATCGGATCGTAATAGATCGGAATCTGCATGCCCTCCTCAAAACCATCGTCGAGGCGAATGCCGTGGCCCTGCGGGCGCTTGTACACCTCCAACTTGCCGATATCGGGCAAGAAATTGTTGGTGGGATCCTCGGCATAGACCCTGATCTCGATGGCATGGCCCAAGATCTGCAAGTCTTCCTGCTTGATGCTGAGCACCTCTCCGCGGGCGATTTTGATTTGCTCTTGCACCAAATCGAGGCCTGTGATCATCTCCGTGACCGGATGCTCGACCTGCAAGCGCGTATTCATTTCCAGGAAATAAAAATTGAGCGTCTCGTCGACAAGAAACTCGACGGTGCCTGCATTGAAGTAGTCGCAGGCGCGGGCGACTGCGACGGCGGCCTCGCCCATCCGCTTGCGCAACTCGGGCGTGAGCACCGACGACGGGGCCTCCTCGACCACCTTTTGGTGGCGGCGTTGCACGGAGCATTCGCGCTCAAACAGGTAAAGGATATTGCCGTGGCGGTCACCGAGAACTTGGATCTCGATGTGGCGCGGCGAACCCACATATTTTTCAATGAAGACGGCACCATCGCCAAAGCTGCTCACAGCCTCGCTCACGGCACGGTCCATCTGCTCCTCAAAATCCTCGACGCGCTCGACAATGCGCATGCCTTTGCCACCGCCGCCTGCGCTGGCTTTGATCAAGATCGGGAAGCCGATCTGCTGCGCAATCGCCTTGGCGGCTGGAATGTCGCTGATGGCCTCGGCTGTGCCAGGAACGAGGGGTACATCAAAATTCTTGACAGCCGCCTTGGCGGCGAGTTTGCTGCCCATCACGTCCATGGACTCAGGGCTGGGCCCGATGAAGGTGATTCCGGCCTCGCCGACCTTGCGTGCAAATGCGGAATTTTCGCTCAAGAAGCCGTAGCCAGGGTGGATGCCGTCCACGCCGTGCTCCAAGCAAAGAGCGATGATCTTGTCGCCCAGCAGATAACTCTGGTTGCTCGGGGCAGGGCCGATGCAATAAGCCTCGTCTGCAAAACGCACGTGAGGCGACTGGCGGTCGGCCTCAGAATAGATGGCCACCGTGCGAATGCCCATTTCTTTTGCGCTGCGCATCACACGCAAAGCGATCTCTCCACGGTTGGCGACAAGGATTTTCTTCATGCAAAGTCCAATTTCAAATGGCCGTAAACATACGAAAAATTGAAGCGCTGGCGGAATCGGTGAGGGGGAGATAGAAAAACTATATGAAGGCATAAAATAGTAAGAGTGCCGAAATATAGAAATTATTAACTTTGGAAAGTGGGAGAGAAAATAGCAATATCAGAAGCCTTTGACGGGAGGTCACAGTTGCCCAAGGCAGCCCTTGCCCACTATTTGCTCAGCAAGCAGCCCCATTCGAGTAAAACGGCTCTCAATTGGCGCATCCATGAGTTATTGCAGCAAGGGCAAATCTTGAGTATCGGCAGAGGTCGTTATGCCTTGCCACAAAAAGCAGAATATCGACCCGTGATTGGAGAGCGGATGCGATCGATAGGGGCACTGGTAAAGACAGGCTTTCCTTTTTTGGAAAGTTCGATCTTTCATACAGAGCAATTGAGCAGCTTCATGCAGCATATACCGGGAAGGCACTTTTTGCTGTTGGAGGTGGAACGTGTGGGAATGGAAGCCCTGTTCTATAAATTGAAAGATGCTGGGCTGCCGTGCTATTTGCAGCCTGATGTAGCGACGATGCAGCGATATGTCGCCTTTGAACACGAGCCTTTGATCATACAACCTTTGCTTACTGAGGCGCCTTTGCTTGGCTCAGGGGAGGTAGCAATGCCATCCTTGGAAAAACTGTTGGTAGACCTGGCATGTGAAAAGGCTATCTATAGCGCTTTTCAAGGGGCTGAATTGAGGTATATCTACCAAAATGCGTTTGCGGCATACCAGATTAGAATAGATCGCATGTTACGGTATGCGGATCGGCGCCGTCGTAGAGATTTGATCTTGAGCTATTTGAATATTTTCGGAATTGAAGTTGTCTGACATTTCATTGGTATTCGTAGGTTTGTGGCATGATAGACCCTCATTCGCAAACGCTACGGTGGATACAAACTGTTTCTGTGCAACAGAAGATTTCAGACAAAGTTTTGCTTGAAAAGACCATTCGTGCATTGACGCTATTGGAGTGCCTGGTCGCTCAGGACTTGCAATTTGTCTTCAAAGGTGGTACTGCCTTAATGCTCCTCCTTCAAACCAGCCGAAGGCTGTCGATCGATATTGATATCATCATGGTGCAAGCACGCGAGGATCTCATGTCACAGTTGCAGTTGGCAGCGGCACGAGGAGGTTTTTTGCGGGTTGAGGAACATGCACGTGGACACCGTACAGGGTTAAGAAAGGCGCATTTCAAGTTTTGGTATGTGCCAAGCTTTCAAACCAATCAAAAGGAAGACTACGTTTTGCTTGATATTGTCTTTGAGCCAATTCGCTATCTGAAAGTGACCAATCTCCCGATCACATCACCCTTGTTGATGCAGAGCGATATTCCCATGTTGGTGCCGATGCCCTCGGTCGAAGACATCCTGGGCGACAAACTCACTGCTTTTGCCCCAGCGACGACCGGAATCCCTTATTTCAAGGATGGAGTTTCCAAGTCGATGGAAATCATCAAACAACTTTTCGACATCGGCTGTCTTTTCGATCTCGTGGAGGATCTTGATCGTTTGCAGGCAGCCTTTTTTGCATTTGTACGCTCAGAATTGGCTTATCGCAGCATCGAATCGCAAGACTTGACCGTTGTCCTCAATGATATAATCGATACAGCATATTGTATATCCACACGAGGAAAGTATGCACCTCAAGATTTTGGCGAATTGCAAGCGGGAATCCAACGCGTGCAATCATTCATTTTCTCGGAGAGCTACCACTTGGACAAGGCTATCACCCATGCTGCAAAGGCGGCCTATCTCGCCAAAGCAATTATGGCAAATGCAGAGAAGCTATATTTCTTTGATCGGGAGCACGCGATCGGCTTGGAGTTGATTGCAGGTGCCGAAAGAAATCATTTGAACAAACTAAAGAAGTCGAATCTGGAAGCTTTCTTTTTTTGGCATCAAGCGCTTGCCTTAGATGCTGGCTAATTTTTTCAATATCCCCCCCCCCGTCCAATAATCTGTGCAACCCCAGGCCTGCAAGTGCAGTATTATTCATGCAGGTGCTTTTAATTCGCAGACTTGAAAATTGCTGGATATGCAGAAGAATGAGAATCGCGCGCAATGGATGCGGCAAATGGGTTTGAAGGGTGGACTGTTGCTCACGCTTGTGATGCTGCTGATTGCCTGCGTGGCCAAGCAGTCTCCGCATCATGCTGCGGAACCGCAGCTGATCGGCAGTCAGCAAATCAGCGATGTGGAGCTGAACAAGTTTGAGCCCGAGATGATGCGTTTTGATTCCTTGCTGCTTTCGGCAGTCGAGCCCAAGGGTGGCATCGTGTTCGCTGGTAGTTCCAGCATCCGCAAATGGGATAGCCTTGTCAAGGACATGAAGCCCTTGCCAGTGGTAAACCGTGGTTTTGGCGGTGCCATTATCAAACAAGTCACTCATCAATCGACACGCTTGATCGTGCCACTGCATCCCAAGCTCATCGTATTTTACTGTGGCGAAAACGACATTGCCAACGATGTCTATCCCGCCGAGATGCCTCTGAACGATTTCAAGGCATTCACCAAGTCGATGCACCAAAAACTTCCCGGCACTGGCATCCTCTTTGTCTCCCTCAAACCTTCACCACTGCGCTGGAAATATTGGGGCAAGTTTCAGCAGACCAACCGACTCATCAAGGACTATGTACAAACGCAAGAACGCATGTGGTATGTCGATGTAAGTGCTCCGATGCTCAATCCCCAAGGATTGCCACGTCCAGAGCTGTTTGGCAGCGATTCCTTGCACATGAGTCTCGCAGGATATGCCCTCTGGACCCGCATCCTGAAACCGCATGTGGCGCAGTACTTTGATGAATTGAGCCAAAACTAGCATTGAGGGCCACGGTCCGTGAACATCGGTAGTGGAGAAGCGTGGAAAATTTCTAAATTTGGATCGTGGGATTCATGGAGTTAAACTATTATCGACTCAGGCGCTTGTTCTGCGGTATCGTTGTGCTTTTTTGCACGGGGTCGGTCGATGCCCAAGTGATTTCCACCTATCCGGGACTCAATGCCCAAGCCCAACTCATATTGCATTTGGATGGCCTAGAAAGCAGCTGGGAGGTGATGAATGCACGGGCTCTGGAATCCAATATGGAATCGACCGCTCCCGAGGTGGTGCTGCCGACAGAGGAGGCACTCGCCAAGGAACTTCGATTGGTAATGGGGGATGTGAAACTCTCGCTCACGCAACGCGTTCGTGACTTTATCATACTTTTTGCGAAGCAGCGCCGCCATAGTACGGAGGCGATGCTAGGCGTTGCGACCATCTATGCACCCGTCATCGATCGCAAAATCACCGAACTCAAAATGCCGCCCGTGCTTGGGTTCTTTCCGGCAGCCCTGTCGGCCTTTCACCTGCGGGCGATTTCACAAGACGGCGCAGCCGGGCTCTGGCAACTCAATTATTATGTGGCCATCAAGCAGGGCTTGGTCTGCAATGCAACAGTCGATGAGCGTCGTGACCTCTACCTGAGCACGCGCGCAGCCCTCAATTACCTCGCCGAACTGAACAAGGATTACCACGACTGGGCTGTGAGTCTAGCGGCTTACACCTGTGGGCCTGCAGGGATAGCGCGTGCGCGGCAACGCGCTGGCGCAAATGCGGGTTTTGATCAGCTCTATGCTTTTCTCCCAGCAAGTGGGCGCGACTATGTGCCCGCATTCGCGGCAGCCGTTTATGTGTTTACGCATACGAGGCAGCTGGGTCTCAGGCCCCTCGCAATGGAGGTGATGCCTTTGCCAGACCGCATTCAACTACAGGAACCACTCCGTTTTTCCCATGTGGCCCAAGCGCTCGGCATTCCTGAGGACAAATTGCGCAACCTCAATCCCGTTTGCCGCACAGAGATCATCCCTGGCATCAACATGCCCGTGCAGCTTTGTTTGCCGCAGGGTTATGGGCAACGATTTGCCGCGCTCAAGGACTCCATCTACACGTTGCAACTCCGCACCGACGCCGCTGAAAAGAAACTTGAACCCAAGCCCGAGGCCACGAGTGGCGAAACCAATGAGCCTAGCAAGCTCAAAAGCATATCGGTGGCACCAGTGCCGATCAAGCCCTATGCGCCGCCAACAGGCACGGTACCGCTCGTGTACACCATCAAGTCGGGCGACAATACAGGCCTCATTGCGCAGTGGTTTGGCATCCCCGTCAAGGATTTGAAACTGATGAATGGCTTGAAAAGCGACAATATCAAGGCTGGCGATCAACTCACCATCCACGTAGCCAAAGCAAGGGCAGCAAGCCTCGGCAAGCTCGACGGCATGAGCTTCGAGCAAAAGCAAGCCTCCGTCGGCGGCACGGCGCCCGCGCCGCTGCCCAAAATTGAGGCGCTGCCTAGCAATGGTGCCTATGTCATTCACACCGTAAAATCAGGCGAAAACCTCTGGCTCATCGCCAAGCAATATCCTGGCGTCACCACCGAGGCGATCATGAAAGCCAACGGCGTGACACCCAAATTGCAACCTGGAATGAAACTCAAAATCCCGAAGGTCACCAAGTGAAGCTAGAGCAACCCGATAAGGAAATCAAAGCTGCAAGCGTGCAACCGTGGTACGTGTTGGTTTTTGTGAGTGCGGTAATCGCCGTATTGGGTGTCATTTCGTTTTTTTATCCCAAGGGTGGCATTCACGTGGGCTTGTCGGTTGGGGACACAGAGATCGTCCCTGAGTTCAGATTGTTTTTCCCGACTTGGGCGGATTGGTTTGAGCGCGATACGACCAAAGCTGCCGACATCAACACGATCGTTGCCAATTTGGAGGGGCCTGTCGAGTCCTCGGCCGCCGCTAGCTTGGATACCAACGGGCGGTTTGTGAAATCGGCCGACCTTGCCAGCCAACCCAAGTCGATCCAATATCCTGACAACGATCCCAGCATTCTTTTTTCTGTTTTTGAGGGTTTGGAGCAATCCCAAAATGCCAGCAAGCCAGTGCGGGTTTTGCACTTTGGGGATTCGCAGATCGAGGGCGACCGCATGAGTTCCCTGTTCCGTGCACGCATCCAGGAAAAGTTTGGCGGCGGCGGGCCGGGTTTGGTCGCTGCCAAGCCCCTCACCAGCTCGATGTCGGTGGTTGTGGAGTATGCCGAATCCATGCAGCGCTATGCCCAGTTTGGCTTTGGTGACAATTCCGTCAAGCATCGTCGCTACGGAGCCATGGCGACCTTTTGCCGATTTGGGCCGATTACCCCAGACAGCACGTTCACCGAAACTGAATTGCAAACAGGATGGGTGAGCTTGAGCGTGTCGCGGGCAGCCTACGCGACCAGCAAAAATTTCAATACCTTGAAAATGTTCTACGGCTTCAACCGCAGCGAGGTCAATGTCAAGGTCTTCTTGGACGATGTCTTGTTTGCGGATGATAATCTGCCTGCCAATAAGACGCTCAAGGTCAAGCGTTGGAAACTGGACAAGACCCCCAACAAGATCATGATCATCATGGAGGGATTTGACAGTCCAGACTTGTATGGATTGAGTTTGGAAAGCAGTGCAGGGGTCGTGCTCGACAATATTTCCATGCGGGGCAGTTCGGGAACCTCCTTTACAGCCTTGGAGACAGTGCCTTTCAGGCCGATGGTGGATAGTTTGAATCCGAAGCTCATTCTCTTGCAATATGGCGGTAATACAGTGCCTTACATCAAGGATATCAAAGCGGCCCAGGGTTATGGGCACAACTTCAAGGCGCAGATTATGCACCTCAAGAACATGTTTCCAGGTGTGGGCATCATTGTGATCGGCCCGAGCGACATGAGCACGATGATCGATGGCAAGATGCAGAGCTACCCCAACTTGCCCAATGTACGAGATGCGTTGCGGCAGGCGGCATTTGATGCTGGAGCGGCATTTTTTGATATCTACGAAGCCATGGGCGGTCAAAATTCGATGATCGAATGGGCCGAGGCCGACCCGCCTTTGGCGGCTGCAGATTATGTACACTTCTCGCCGCAAGGCGCGCGCATCATCGCCGAGGCCTTTATCAAGTCATTCATGGCCGACTATGAGGCCTACCACCGAGCACGCATCAATTGAGGAAGGCGACCACATATCGTCGATGGGTCGTGCAGGCCCTGCTGCGGGGAATGCTAGGCTTCCTTTGCTTGGGTGGACTGGCGCAGGCGCAGCAAGATTTCCCCTACGCCGTGAAGCGCTATGAATTCCTGCAACTCGATAAAAACCAATTGACCTTGCCGGGCTCGCAGAATGTGCTCGACAAGCTTTTTACAAAATTTGACCGCATCCTCTTCTCAGGCATTGGGCAGGCCCATATCGTGCACATCGGCGGCTCACATATCCAGGCGGATATGTGGAGCGACCGCATGCGGCAGCGCCTGCAGCACTTCTTTCCCGGCACCGAGGCGACGCGTGGCTTGCTGTTCCCTTACAACATGGCCCACACCAACAATCCCTCCAATTACTTCACAGAATATACCGGTTCTTGGGAGTCCTGTCGCAATGTGCAATGGAATCGCGCCTGTGACCTCGGGCTCACGGGCATCTCAGTCACCACACGCGATAGCCTTTGCCGTATCAAGGTCAGCTTCAGAGGAGCAGGTTATCCGCAGTATGAATTCAATCGCCTACGGGTATTTCACTCGATGGACAGCACTTCCTACGGGTTGCGTGTGATCAATTCCGGGGTGAATGCAGGAGCGGAGCAAGTGTTGCAAGAGGGATGCACGCGGTTCAAGCTCGGCACTTTTCAAAGTTATATCGAGTTAGAAATCAAGAAGACCGCACCTTGGCAAAACCATTTTACCTTGTTTGGCATCAGCATGGAGAGCGATGACCCCGGCTTTGTGTACCATGCAATGGGGGTGAATGGCGCCGCGACCAATAGCTACCTGCGCTGCAACCTCATGGAGCAGCACCTACGGGCGCTCAAACCCGACATGGTGATCTTCTCGGTCGGCATCAACGATGCCAACACCACCGAATTCAACAGCCCGCTCTATGAGCGCAACTACGATTCGCTTGTCGCACGTGTGCATCGTGCCTCGCCCGATGCCGCGGTGATGTTTACCACCAACAACGACAGCTATTACCAGAAAAGATACCCCAACAAAAACGCCGAAAAAGTGCGTGCGTCGATGCTCAAGCTCGCCAAAAAGCACAATGCGGTCGTTTGGGACCTCTACGAGGTCATGGGTGGGTTGGGCGCGATCAAGGAGTGGCAGGCCGCAGGCCTCGCCAATTCAGACAAGATCCACCTGCTCAAACCCGGCTACGAGCTCGTAGCCGACCTCATGTTCAGTGCGCTCATGCAAGCCTATGAGCAGCATCTGCATCTCATGTACCAAGCCAACCAAAAATAGGAAACCGACGACTGTGGAACTGCTGCGCAACATATTTGGACTGAATATTGAGATCCCACTCTTGTTCACGCAGTTTTATTTCTGGGGATTTTTTGTGACCGTGTTGGCGGTGTTTGCGGTGATTCAGCGCGAGAAATTGGCGAGGAATACCTTTCTGTTTGTGGTGAGCATATTCTTCTACTACAAGACAGGCGGATTCTTCTTTGTCTTGTTGCTGTCCTCCACAGTCATCGACTATTTTGTAGGCCTTTCGATCCACCGCGCGGCGCGAAAGGGGGAAAAGCTCGGGTTTCTGATTTTTGCGATCGTTTACAACTTGCTGGTCTTGAGCTATTTCAAGTACAGCTACTTCTTTACCGAATCTTTCAACGATGTGTTTGGCACCTCGGTGGTGTACCATAACCATTTCAGTGTCTGGGTCAATCAGATTCAAGACGTACTTTCAGCGGCGTTGGACATGAAAATCGGGCGCACCTTGCCCATCGACAAGCTCATCCCGCCGATCGGTGTTTCGTTTTTCACCTTTCAGACGATTTCTTATGCCATCGACGTGTACCGTGGCGATGTGAAGCCCGTGCGCAACATTCTGGACTTCGGCTTTTTTGTGAGCTACTTCCCGCAGCTCGTGGCTGGGCCGATCGTGCGTGCATCGGATTTCATTCCGCAGATCTATCAGCCCTATCAGGTGACGCGCCGCGAGTTTGGCATCGCCGTGTTTTGGGTGCTGCGCGGACTCATCAAAAAGCTGGTCTTTGCCGACTTCATCGCCGTGAATTTTGTGGACCGCATTTTTGCGAATCCTGAGCTCTATACGGGTTTTGAAAATCTAGTTGGGGTATACGGCTATTCGCTCGTGGTCTATGGCGACTTCTCAGGCTATACCGACATCGCCATCGGCATTTCGCTCATGATGGGATTCAGGTTGCCAGTCAATTTCAATTCGCCTTACAAAGCGCGCAGCGTGGCCGAGTTTTGGCGGCGATGGCATATTTCCTTGTCGACTTGGTTGCGCGACTACTTGTACAAGCCGCTGGGCGGCAACAAAGGTGCTACTGTGGTGACTTGGGCGTTTTATGGCCTGTTGCCCTTGATCGCCTTGGCTGTTTTTGGGTGGGATTACCTACCCGCAATTTTGATTGTGAGTGCGGGCGTTGCTGCCTTGCTGCTCTTTCTCGACCTCAAGTATCCGGAGACGCGGTTGGAAATGGCCGTGAGCGCCAACCTGCTCATCACCATGCTGCTCGGCGGCTTCTGGCATGGCGCAAGTTGGATGTTCATTATCTGGGCGGCGCTCAATGGATCTGCCCTCGTCGTGTACAAGTATTGGAAACGAATCAGCCCCTACGAGGGCCGCACGGAGTGGTATTGGGTGGCTTGGTCGGTGTTTTTTACCTTCAGTTTCATCTCATTCACCCGCATCTGGTTCCGCTCCCCCAACCTCGAGATCGCCAATGCACTGTTGCACAACATCAGGCACAACTTTGGTTTTGAACACATCCGAGCAGTGATCGACAACTACTTCAGGGTGTTTTATGTAATGTATGCTGGCTTGGTAATCCACTGGGCGCCAAGTAGCTTTAAGCAAGAGGTGATCGATAAATTTGTCGATCTGCCTTTGGTAGCCAAGGTCCTCGTCACAGCAGGGATCATATTCTTGGTTTTGCAAGTGACTTCGAGCGGCTTGCAGCCGTTTATCTACTTCCAATTCTGAGCAGAATTTACAGAATTTTCCGAATCAGTTTTGGTGTTGAATTCTGGGTGGCTAGTGTTGGGCAGTATTTGGAGCAGAATATACAGAATTTTCCGAACCGATGTTGGTGTTGAATTCTGGGTGTTGAGCTGAGTAGAATTTGGAGCAGAATATACAGAATTTTCCGAATCAATTCTGGTGTTGAATTCTGGGTGGCTAGTGTTGGGCGGTATTTGGAGCAGAATTTACAGAATTTTCGGAACTGATTCTGGTGTTGAATTAGCTGCGCTGAATGGCGTAGAATTCAACATAGCGCTGAATTCTGGAAATTCGGAAAATTCTGCTCAATTCTGATCTATTTGGAGGCGTATCCTTTGGGCGTTTCCAGCTTGCCAGACTTCTACAATGTACATGCCACTGGCTATGCCTTTGAGATCTAGTTTGCAGCTTGACCGTTGCGACGTGACTTGGGAGAGGATGGTGCGTCCTTGCAAATCGATCAGTTTCACGGTTGCTGTGCCTAGGTCTTCGACCGCCCATGAGACCGTCACCATTTCTGATGCCGGGTTGGGAATCAGTACCAAGCCACTATTTTGGCTTTGATCGACGTGCACCATCGTGACGTCGCGCAGCACCATGCTGTAGTCCTCGACCTCGCCAAAGTAGTTGTTACATGGGTCGGCGACCAAGTTGTTGCCGTAGATGCAGCGCACGCGCATCACGACTGTGTCGGGAATGATCGGCACGTGAGGCACTGTAAACGATGCATAACTCTTGTGATCGCTATCAAGATCGCTCATCACCGCCTGTTCGGTGGCTTGGAAGTCGCCATCATGATTCCAGTCGATCCAGAGAAACATCGAGTCTGAGGTGAATGAGTAATTGAGCGATGCCATGAGGGAATAGCTGCTGTCGCGGTACAGATCGGTATAGGTCGATCTGAAGTCGCCGTAGTAGTCTTGGGCGGATGCATTGTTCAGCGCGGCGACGCGCACCGTGTCGATGAAGTCAAATGTCGTGCCTGCTGAGCCGGAGGCTGGGCAAGGAATACCCAGTTTGACCAGGTACATCAGCCGCTCGGTGCGGGCACTGTCGCCATTGGGAGCCGTGCCTGTGATGCGGTAGTAGACATGGGTGCCTTGCGGCTGCTGCGGAATCGTAGCTCTGAAGGTGTCGCCTTGCAGGTGTTGCATGGCGACGAGATTGGCTTGACTTCCGACACTGATGCCCCAGCGCAGGGCAGCGCTCTGGATGCCACCTGCGTTGCGGATCACGGCGGTAACTTGAACAGTATCCGATGGTTTGGGTCGCAGCCCAAAACTGGCAGGGTTCGTGATCACCTTCACGATTTGAGGCTTGCCTTCGCGGCCCGGGATCGGCGCCTCCCAGACGCCACGGCCCCAAGTGCCGACGCGGATCAGGCCCGCGCCTTCCAATACCTCCAAGTCGTTGATGACGACAGCCGGCAGGCTGTCGGCGTAGAGCGTCCAAGTACTCGTGCCCGCATCCGCATAATACACACCTACATCCATGCCCAAGAGCATGCGCGCAGGAGGGCCAGCGGTAAAGGCTAGCGCATCTGCAGGCAGATTGGGCAGGTTGCCTGTGCGATTGACCCAGGTGGTGCCGCCATTGCTGCTTGTGAAAACTTTGTTGGCGGCGTTGAATCCGCTCATGCAGACGGCAACTTGATCTGGGTCGTCGGGGTGAACCGCAATGCGGTTGATGTACAAATTGGGCAATCCGGCATTCACATAAGTCCAATTATGGCCATTGTTGGTGCTGCGCTTGATCTCGCTGCCGCGCGAGACATAGAGCCTGTTGGAGTCGCTCGGGGCGATGGCGATTTCGTCGTGGTTGCCGCCTTGCAGGCCTGCGAGGCCCTGCCAAGTGTCGCCATTGTCATTGCTTTTGAAAATCGAATCGTAGGCCATGAAAATCGTATTCTCATTGCTCGGGTCGATGACTGAGGGCGTGATCCAGGTGCCATTGGAGGTTGGGGAAACGCCGACAGCGTTTTGGCCACCTTGGTCGGTGCGTTGTAGGTTGCCGTTTTGGATGGTGCCAAACCAGATCTCCGGATTGTTCCAGTCAAAGTGGGCTTGCATACCATCCGCCCCGATCCACTCATGCCAGACCCCATTGAGCATCGCACTGGTCCCATTGTCTTGCGAGCCGCCCACGATGTCTTCGGCATCCATCACCGAGCAACCGATGCGGTAAAACTCCTTGACGCCAACGCCTTGATTGATCTTGGTCCAGGTCTGCCCATTGTCGCTGCTGTAGCCGAGAAAGCCATCTGTGCCTGTGAAAATGCGATTTCCCCAAGTCCGGAAGACCCGCATGTCGGCATGGAGATAATTGTTGCCAAAGAAGTTGGTCCATTCGGCAAAGACGGTCCAGTTGAGGCCGCCATTGATGCTTTTGTATTGGTTGAGGCTGCCGGCATAGATTTCATTGGGTTGCGTGGCCGAGACGCCGAGGGTCATGATGCCCGAGTTGGTGGGATCCACGCTGATGCTGGACCAAGTGATGCCTTGGTCAGTGCTTTTGAAAATGCCCGATCCCGAGCCGACATAGAGCCAATCGGGCGCGGCGGCGCTCACGGCCATGAAGGGGTAGCCATTCTGCCCAGCGATGGCATGATTGGTCCAAGTCTGGCCGCCATTGGTGCTGCGGCGCAACTGGTTGTAGCTGTTGCTGTCGAATGCATACAAGACCTGCGAATTGGTGGGGTGGCCCACCATTGTGGTGATGTTGCCATTGTAGCAGCTCGTCCAGGCGTTGCCGCCGTCGACGCTGCGTTGGACGCCGCTGTTGGTGGAGACAAAAAAGGAGTCGGCGCTGGCCATTACAAATTCGCCAGCGTAGGCCTGTTGCTGGGTGTAGCTGAGGCCCGTCGTGCCCCAGGTCTCGCCAAAGTCTGTGCTTTTGAGCAGGCCATAGCTGTAGCCGGCGGCGTGGCGGGTGAGGATCCAGACCTCGTTGCGGCGGTCAGGGTGCACCTCGATGTCCACGACGCCCACGGCTGGCAGGTCTTGCGTGGTTGCATGCCAATTGAGGCCGCCATCGGTGGTTTTCCAGAATCCACCGCTTCGCGAGCCGAGATAGACCGTGTCCGCGGTGACGGCACCGCCCCAGACGGCGGCGATTTGGCCGAGACCAGCCGCCCAGCTGGGCGGCAAGATATTGCCAGCGCTGCTCGGGCCTCTGACGGTCCAGCTGCCCGGCATGCCGGCAGCCTTGGCTGTGGGCTGGGTAGCGATGAATTGGCTATATTCCTTGGTGGCGATTTGTGCATCAAATTGGCTGCGGTCGCCGCTGGGGTAAAATCGGCGCTCGTACTCGTAGCGCCAGCGCTGGTAGGTCTTCCAGCCTTTGCCTGGGCCCGTGCCATTGGCCGCAAACCATGCATCCGCCTCTTGGATCAGCGCATTCACATTCACATTGGGATCAAAATATTTCTGCTTGAATGGCTGGCTCAGGGCCATTAGGGGCAGTAGTGTGAGCAGGAAAATGGCGGCGTAGCGCAGAGCAGATTTCATACTTTGGTGCAATTGAGGCAGCAAGGTAGGTCTTCGCGCGTAAATGGACAAAGCAGAATTGGCGGGAGGATGACGCTCTTGCCGAATTTTAATTCATTTCAGGCGGTCGCGTGAAACGAATTGCGGGCCCAAGGCAAGCGCTACCTGATCTGCACGTGTAGGTGGTCATCGTGCCGCGCCGCCTGGCAGCCGTGGTAACGAATCTTGGGCGAAGACAAATCCATCCGCGCCTTGAGATGCGGCTCGATGAACATTTTGGCAATCGCAGGTTGCGCCGCAAACAGCTCCACCATGGCCTTGGTGCGTGCTTCGTCCAGCTCAAAGGCATCCTTGGACCATTGCGGAACGATTGATTGCATGATGCTGTATTGCCAGTGGCCGCCTTGTCCACAGATGGCAGGCTGATCCTGCTCGCCTTTTTTGGGATCGGCGTAGACGCCATATCCTAGCCAAGAAGGGCTGTCATTTTTGGTTTCGCCCGTCGCAGGGTCCATGTAGCAAAACGCAAGATCGAGCTTTTTGCCATCGTCGTGGCTGCGGTGTGGCAAGAGCGAAAAGCCATCCCAAAACGGGAAATTGGCATCGAGATAATACAAATCCGTGCCCGGGAATCGCGCCGCCATCTGGTCGGCGACCGCGATTGTCGCCTCGCGCAGCTCGGCGCGCACGTAGTGGCGATTGAGCAGACAGGTGAATGCGCGCAGCGGTCGCAAGTGCCCGCTGCCCCACATCGGCAAGGGTGCGCGGCCGAGCGGCCGCGCCAGCAAGGGCACGATGAGCAACGTCGCCACCAAGTACAAGGCCATGAAATAGCCCAGCTTGGCCAGCCGCAGCTTCCACGGATGGCTGATGCGGCGCTCGATCCAGCCTTGTGATGCGATGGCGGCCAAATAAAGCACGCCGCCCACTTGCGTGAGCACCGTAAGCAAGGCCGCCACGAGTGCGATCGCGAAAACCTTCAAGACTCTGGAAAGGATGGGAGACATCGTTGGAGTTGTACGGAATGAAAAAATAAGCGTTTGGTTGATGGAAATGTTACAAAAAATGAGTATATTTGTAACAAGAAATGAATGAAAAAATGGTGGATTCTATTCATAACCAAGTAGAAATGCGGATCAAATCAAGGCCGAGAGGCACGGTCATATTTCCCGCAGACTTCAAGCAGATCGGTGGCGTCGATGCCGTAAAAATGGCCTTGTCGCGGCTCGCCAAGGAAAATACCATTGTGCGCGTAGCCCAAGGAGTTTACCTCTATCCCAAAGTAGATCGCGAGTTGGGGCAGCTGTCGGCGTCGATCGAGGCGATCGCCGAGGCGATCGCGCGGCGCGACCGTGCGCGGATCATGCCGACGGGAGTGCTTGCGATGCAATTGCTAGGCTTCTCCACCCAGGTGCCCATGAAAACGGTGTTCCTCACCGATGGATCTCCGCGTAAAATACAATTGGGGCGCCGCTCGATTACTTTCAAGCGCACTAGCCCCAAACTCTTGGCCATGAAAGGAAAAATTACTAGCTTGGTCGTTGTAGGCTTGCAGGAGCTCGGAAAAGAGGCGGTGACGCAAGAGGTCATGACATTGGTTGCGGCGGCATTGCGGCGAGAAACCAAGGAGGTGATCGCACACGATATCCTGTTGGCTCCGGCGTGGGTGGCAAGCCTCATGCAGGCAGCAATCGATCAAAACAACAATTGAAAATGGAGTGGTACAAACTTACAGCTAGTAGAAAACGCACAATTATCGAAGAGGTCGCGGCCCGGCAAGGACTGCCCACGCAAGCCGTCGAAAAAGATTGGTGGGTGACGCAGTGCCTTCGCGCAATTTTTCAGTCAAGCGTAGCATCCCATATCATTTTCAAAGGCGGGACATCGCTGAGCAAGGGCTGGGGGCTGATCGACCGGTTTTCGGAGGACATCGACCTTTCCATCGACCGGGAATTGTTGGGATTTTCTGGAGAATTGTCCAAAAGTCAGATCACGAAGCTCAGAAAACGATCCTGCGAATTTGTCTCAAAAGACCTTGCCACTATTGTTCAGGATGGTTTGTCTGCGTTTGGGGCCAAGGATTTTGAAATGCACATTCCACCATCTCCCAATTCAGATACTGATCCGCAAACAATTTATGTCACCTATCCCTCCTTGGTGCCGATGTTGGACTATTTGCCAGCGAGGGTTAAGATCGAAGTCGGGGCGAGGGCATTGATGGAGCCAATCGAATCTCGGCCCATTCGTTCGATGATAGGCCTCAGCTATGGTGACGCAGCCTTTGCCGACGATACATTTCCAGTAGCGTCGGTATTGCCGAAGCGCACTTTTTTGGAAAAGGTATTTTTGCTGCACGAATTGCTGGCCTCTACGCCTGAGCGCGTGGGTGCAAGGTTGACAAGGCATCTCTATGATTTGGAAAGAATCATGGACACCGAGCATGGTGAGGCTGCCATTTCGGATGTTGAATTGTTTCAACAAATCGCCAATTTCAGAAGGCAATACAACGCCATCAAAAACGTCGACTATGATATGCATCAACATGAGCATATCGCGATTGTCCCGAGCCTGCAATTTCGGTCGGCTTGGGAAGCGGATTACGAGGGCTTGGCAAGCAATATGATTTTTGGGGATGCGCTTACGTTTTCACAATTGCTGGATCGAATGGACGTTTTGCAAGCAAGATTCAATGGCGTGCCCAAGGCCAATTGAACCCTGTGATTCGGTTGCAGCCTCATGTTGTCATCCGAAAACCCACTAAATTGCCCCATGCTTGAAAAACTCAAAGCCCTGGAGGCCATTGCCCGACAACTCGACCCTGATGCCTGTGACCGCGAAGCCTATCGCAATGCTGCCGTAGCCCACGGCGAGCAATTCCTGGAAACGATGGACAGCCTGCCAGCCTACCGGCAGACGGCAGACAAGGGCGCAGCCCTGCTCGACGCACCGATCGCCGAGCAAGGCATCGCAATGAGCCAAGCCCTGCAACTCGTGCATGACAATGTCGACCGTCCCGGTCTCAATCCGGCGAGTGGTGGGCACCTCGGCTACATCCCGGGCGGCGGCTTGTACCTGAGCGCGCTGGGCGACATGATTGCCGACATCACCAATCGTTATGCAGGCGTATTTTTTGCCAATCCCGGCGCCGTGCGCATGGAGAATATGCTCGTGCGCTGGATGGCCGATGCCATCGGCTACCCCGAGGGCGCATCAGGGACGCTGCTCAGCGGCGGATCCCTTGCGAACCTTGCCTGCATCGTGACTGCGCGCGATGCCATGGGCATCACGAGCAGCGAAGTGCATCGCTCGGTGATCTACCTCACCGAGCAAGTGCACCACTGCGTGACCAAGGCCTTTCGCATAGCAGGGCTCGGCGAGGCGCAGCTGCGCTACGTGCCGCTCGACCGCAACTACCGCATGGATGTGAGCGCCCTGCGGGCGCTCGTGCAGGCAGACCAAGGCGCGGGCCTGCGGCCCTTTCTCGTGGTCGGCAGCACAGGCACCACCGACACCGGCGCGGTAGACCCCGCCGACGAGATCGCCGACGTGACCGAGCAATACAAAATGTGGCTGCACATCGACGCCGCCTACGGCGGCTTTTTCATCCTCTGCGAAGAGGGCCGGCGCGCCATCAAGGGCTTGGAGCGCAGCGACAGCATCGTCATGGATCCGCACAAGGGCCTTTTCTTGCCCTACGGCACGGGTGCGGCCCTCGTGAAAGACGGCAAGCGCCTCGCGGCTTCCCATTATTACACCGCCAATTATCTCCAAGACGCGCTCAGCTACACCGACGAAAGCAGCCCTGCCGACTTGAGCCCCGAGCTCACGCGCCACTTCCGTGGCTTGCGCATGTGGTTGCCGCTCAAAGTGCACGGCGTCGCTGCATTCAGGGCCTGCATCGCCGAGAAGCTCTGGCTCGCGCGCTACTTTTGGGATCAGCTGGCAACCATTCCCCACATGGAGCGCGGCCCCTATCCAGACTTGAGCGTTGTGCTTTATCGCTACGTGCCCGAGGATGGCGACGCCAATGAATTCAATGAATTGCTTGTCAAAAACCTGCATGAAGATGGGCGGGTCTTTCTCACATCCACCAAAATCGAGGAGGTGTTTTACCTGCGCTTGGCTTGTCTATCGTTCAGGACCCACCTGCACACGATCGATCTGGCGCTCACGATGTTGCGGGACAATATCGCGCAGACACGGGTCGCAATGGGCTTGGAATGAGCTTGTTTTGCTTGACGAAGCTGCTATCTTTGTGGGACTAGCTCGCCATGCTGCATGAACTACATCGATCCGTATGATTTTTTGGGGTTGCAGGTAAATTCGCCAGATGAGGTGGATGGGCCGAAATTGCAACGCGCCAAGCGGCGGCTGCTTGCAGACTTGGAATTTGCTGCCGATGGGATTTTGAAGTGGGGCGATCATGAGATCGGCAAGTCGCAGGCCTTGGCTTTTGTGGATCAGATGGAGGATGCTGCGCTGCGTCGGGATTATTGGTGGATGCGTCAAAGCATCGGTGTGAAGGAATTTTTGCAGCGGCAGACCTTCTCGGCTTCGCTCAAACTGGAGCTGGAGCAGATGCGCAAGCAGGCGTCTTTGCAAGCATTGGCGCTGCCGTTTTTGTTGCCGGTTTTTTCAGCGGTGTTGCGCAAGGCTGCGGCCGATCAGCGTTTGGCAGATTTTGGGAAGGCATTGAGCTTGATCAATCCTTTCAACTTGGTGGATGAGGACCCGCTGTGGCAGGGCACGGTGCAGCTGTTCAACGGGCACATTGGTGGCATGCAACGTGCGCTTGAGCAACCCGAGGCCTATCTGGCAGATTTTCCCTTGGCGACCTATGGCAGCACCGAGCTGTGCGCGATGCTCAACCGCTTGCCCGCAAAGTATGGCATGCGGCGTGATGAATTTGCAATCGCACTGTTGCGGCTTATCACGGCCCACCGCCGTGCGGGGGCCACGATTGCGGTCTGCAAAAAGGCTATCAAGGGCTTAGAGACCTTGGATCTGAGCAGGGAAGCGCAAAATACGATCATGCCTGAACTGAGGGCATTGGCGAGGTTGCTTGATCCCTATCGGGAGCAAGAACCCATTGCACCTCCACCAGTTCAGGAGCAAGCTCCGCCGATCGCCAACGAAGGCTATACTTCTGGGCAGAAGTCGCTTGCAGTTGGGATTGTCGTGGCGTTTTTGTTCGTTTTATTCTTGGCTTACTTCGCCCGCGAACTCAACGAGCGCCTCTACGATGTCGGTGACAATTCACACGTCACACATGCGGCTCCTGTCGACTCTGCTGCGCTCAAAGCGCAAAAACACTACAGTGGAGGCACCGAGCGCTTGTATGAACTCTTGTGGACGAGCCATTTGGGAAAGAAGCATGCCTATGGCGCGCCGGACACATTGGAAAATGGCGAAGCAGTGTACGCTGGGTTTTTGACCACGCATGTTTACGACGGGCTCAATGTTTTTGTGGAGAACAAAAGCGAGGCCGAGACCGTGTTGTTTGTGGAGGATGGCACAGGAGAAAAACTGATCCGAGCAGTTTATTTGGCCCCGCATCAGCCTTCCGTTTTGGTCCATCTGGGCAGCTACCGCTATTATTTCAGGGTCTATACAGGCAAAAATTGGGTGGATTCTGTGGCTGTCGTTGATGGCGATCCGCTTCCTGGATTTGCCGAAGATGTCGCTTTTGTGGGGAGTACTGTGGATTACAATCATCCCGAAACACCTCCTGAAGCGGAGCTATTTGTGCAAATGGGGCAATATAGTTCGTCGGAACGACGCCTGATTTTTGATGGAAAAACCTTGACTTGGGAAGAGTGATTTCTGGCAGCAAGCTCACTGCTTGGTGCTGAAATGGATGCATTTTGCCTCACCGCTAGTATCAAGAACCAAAATTGTATGTGCCCCATGTTGGGTTTCAATTCAAAAACAACGAAATTTGTAACATTGGGTCATCGCGCATGGCTCCATATTGTGCAGCGAAACGGAATCGCCGCCATCTTTTTCTAGGGTAACGGTAATAGGTCTAAGTCATGAAAATTTTTATGCGCAGCATTTTGGTTGCATTGCTCGTCTGTTGGTTTGGGGTTTCCAGCTTGCACGCCAACAATCTATCAATTTCCAACGTGTCTTTGATCGGGAACTTCCTGAATTTCAACGTGAGTTGGGACAATAGTTGGCGCACCAACACCACAGCGCCCTACAATTATGACGCTGTCTGGCTGTTTGTAAAATACCGCGACTGCGCAACCCTGCAATGGAACCACGCCAATATCGACAGTGCATCGACGGTCTCGCCTCTGATGACCGACACGACCACCGACCAAAAAGGCGTGATGATCTATCGCTCCAGCAATGGTACCGGCAACATCTCCAATGCAAACGTGAGCTTGCGCATGGTGGGCTTGCCATCTGGCAACTTCGACTTCAGTGTATTTGGCGTAGAAATGGTCTACGTACCCCAAGATTCATTCACGCTGGGCGACGGCTCTGCAACCTATACTTTCAGGACTGGTCCCACCATCACCCAACCCTTCCGCGTGCTTTCTGAAAATGCGATCACAGTTTCAAGCACCGGATTAGATCTTTTTGCCGCAGCAAACATCGTAGCTGGGTCTATACCGGCGTCTTACCCCAAGGGCTACCGTGCATTTTACTGCATGAAATATGAGATTTCCCAAGAGCAGTATGCCGATTTTTTGAATACCCTCACATCGACCCAAGCGGCAGCTCGATACCCGATCACAGCAGCCAATCGCTATACAATTGCGGGTGCTTGGCCCACCATCGTCGCCACCGCCCCCAACCGCGCCGTGAATTTCCTCGGTTGGGACGATCTGCTCACCTATCTCGACTGGTCGGCACTGCGGCCGATGTCGGAACTCGAGTATGAGAAAGCATGTCGAGGCAAGGCAACCTATGTGCCCGATGAGTATGCTTGGGGCACAGGCCTGATTGTGGATGCCAATACCCCCGTCAACGATGGCACGGCCACTGAGTCTGTAAGCAATCCGATTCCAGCGGGTACTGGTATCGCAAATTATGGTAACAACAACGTTTTGGGTACGTTTCGCAATGGTTTTGCTGGAACTGGCACCACCAACCGTCTGCAACTAGGCGCCTCCTATTATGGTATCTGTGAATTGAGTGGCAATGTCTACGAAACCATCGAGGCCGCTGGCAGTGTCGCTGGCAGGGCATTTATCCCCAATCACGGAAACGGAAACATCACTCCCGTCGGCTTGTGGGATGTGCCGGGATGGACCCCTACCGCCGGTTCTGGCCTGCGGGGCGGCTCTTGGAGCTCTGCAGTCGCCGATTTGCGCACTTCAGACCGCTCCATTGCCATCACGAGTGCAGTTTCACGCACGGCTAGCCAAGGCGGTAGAGGCGTGCGTTTCTAAAATGAACAGGTACTGGTCATATCTATTGGGTATTGTCGCACTTTTGTTCGCGGGTCATTTGCATGCCCAGTTCACGGGTGGAGCAGGCGATGGATATGCCCGTACCGTGTTGAGCTCCAGCATCGCCTGCGGCTCCTTTTTCGGAAATGATGCTGACGGGGCTGCCCGCGCCACACTCGCGAACCCAGACCCTTGTGGCCATTTTTTCGGCAGCCAAAAAGATGGTGCTGCCCGCGCCACGCTCGTCAATCCCGATTCATGCGGCCAATTTGAAGGCGGCCTTGCCGATGGCGGCTCACGCTTTACGATGCTCAGCAGCATTCCTTGCACTGCCTTTTTCAGCAGTCAGCGCGACGGCGCATCGATGGGTTTTGGCTCATGCCTACCCCTTGCCGTCACAGCATCAGAACTCTATGGCTATACCCAAGGGCCCGACGGCTACTTGTATTGGTACACCTATTCCGAGGTCAACAATCTGGGCTTTATCCTCTCCCGCAGCAATGATCAATTGAACTGGTCTGAGCTGGCTTTTTTGCCCGGAGTCGCGAGCAGCAATGTGCGGCGCAAGTATGAAACGTGGGACCGGGAAATGCATGCAGGCGTAAATTATTACCGCTGGCAGCAGATCGATGTTGCGGGGACCCGCACACTGTCGAATATCGTGGCCCTGGTGCAGGAGCAAAGCCAGCAAGCTAGCCTCACCGTCTACCCCAATCCGGCGGGGCAGGGGCAGGTGCTGAATGTGCACTTCCAAGGCGGGGAAGGCAAGCCATTTACAGTCGATGTCATCGACGCCTTTGGGCGGCTTGTTTTGGAGCGGACAGAAGATGCGTCTGCATCGCCCTCCTTGTTTCAAATCGACCTGACCGCCTTCAGCACAGGCGTCTATTTTCTTGTCTTGCAGAGCGAAGGTCAGCGGCTCAGCCGGCGCTTTGTGGTTCAGTAGGCATTTGCCCATTGCTCGAATCAGCTCATTTTGATTATCTTCGCTTCCCGATCAACAAACCCGGATGCGCTACATAGATCCCTACGAATTGTTCAGCATCGCCGACCCCGGCCAGGTCGACGAGGAGGCATTGCGCAAGCTCAGGCGGCGCTTGCTGGCGGAGTTTGAGCTGAGCAAGGATGGCTTCCTCGATTGGCGGGGCCAA
>JANPHP010000344.1:0-8353 GCA_031424495.1 Bacteroidota bacterium
CATCCGACCAGATCCCTGCCCAAAATCCTTGCAAAAAAAACCATATCCACATAAGATATTGCAGCCGCTTGCAACAATCATAGCAAGCCCGTTGTTTAGCCTGAAACAAGATCGCAAGTGGGATACCGCAGCCTCAGAGAATGTGTCAATGACTTGGAACGGCATGGCCACCTCGTCAGAATCAAGGTCGAAATGGACCCTTACTTGGAAATGGCTGAGGTTCAGCGCCGCCTCTACGAGGCCCAGGGTCCGGCAGTCCTCTTTGAAAACGTCAAAGGAAGCCCCTTTCCTGCCGTCTCCAACCTGTTTGGGACGATCGAGCGCAGCCGCTTCATGTTTCGCGATACGCTCGCCGTCATGCGCAAGGTCATGGAACTCAAAGCCAACCCGCCGTCTATCCTCAAAAACCCCTTCAAGTATTGGAACGTGCCCTTTGCGGGCATCCACGCACTGCCGGGCAGGAAGTGGTTTGCCGCACCCGTGATGGCGGGCAAGACGACCCTAGATCAACTGCCGCAGATCCAATCGTGGCCCATGGATGGCGGGGCATTCATCACATTGCCACAAGTTTATACCGAAGATCCGGCGCATCCCGGTGCAATGAAAAGCAACCTGGGCATGTACCGTGTGCAAATTGCTGGGAATCAATATACGCCCAATCAAGAAATCGGGCTGCATTACCAGATCCATCGCGGCATCGGTGTGCACCATGCCGAGGCGCTGCGCCAGGGCAAGCCTTTGAAAGTAACCATTTTCGTCGGCGGGCCTCCCTCCCACACCTTTGCAGCCGTGATGCCACTGCCCGAGGGCCTCGCCGAGGTCATGTTTGCGGGCATGCTTGGCGGTCGCCGTTGGCGCTACAAACGACATGAAGGCCATACCCTGAGTGCCAATGCGGATTTTTGCATCACGGGCACCATCGAAGGCTTCACAAAACCCGAGGGCCCATTTGGCGACCACTTGGGCTATTACAGCTTGCAGCACGAGTTTCCGGTGATGCGGGTCGAATCGGTTTATCACCGCAAGGATGCGATATGGCCGTTTACGGTCGTGGGTCGCCCCCCGCAAGAGGATACGAGCTTCGGGCACCTGATCCACGAGATCACCGAGCCCGTCGTGCCGACTGAGATCGCGGGCCTACGGGCCATGCATGCTGTGGATGCAGCGGGCGTGCATCCCCTCCTACTCGCGGTCGGCTCCGAACGCTATGTGCCTTACGCACAGCGCAAACCCCAAGAAATCCTCACGATCGCCAATGCCATCCTTGGATTCAACCAAGCGAGCCTTGCGAAATACCTGATGATCGCCGCTGGCGAAGACGAACCCGACATTCATCATGTCGATGATTTCATCCAGCACATCTTGCGGCGCATTGACTGGACGCGCGACCTGCACTTTCAGACCCGCACGACGATCGATACGCTCGACTATTCAGGCACTGCGGTGAATGAAGGCTCCAAAGTCGTGATGGCTGCAGCCGGCGCGCCCATCCGCGAGCTGGATGCAACTTTGCCCGAAAACATGCCCAATTTGCCCGATGGATTTCACAGTCCCAAGATCGCCATGCCTGGCATCGTGGTCATTTCCTCCCCGAAATTTGTCGATCCTGCATCCGCCCAAGTTGCTGCTAGCCGCCTGTGTGAATACCTTGAAATGCCCAATTGGCCGACAGGGCTGCCGCTCGTGGTGATGGTGGACGATTCAGAATTTGCAGCTGCCAAGCTCAACAATTTTTTGTGGGTGACCTTCACGCGCTCCAATCCATCACACGACATCTATGGTGCACACAGCTCGACGGTGTTCAAGCACTGGGGTTGCAGAGGGCCATTGGTGATCGATGCACGCATCAAGCCCCACCACGCCCCTCCGTTGGTCGAGGATCCCAAGGTCACGCAAAGAGTGGACGCATTGGCCGCCAAGGGCGGGCCTTTGCATGGGTTGTTCTAAGCAGCTGATTCCAGAATCTGGCACACATTTTCCCTAGTCTTAGGCACGAAAAAGCCCGATTGCACTGCGCAATCGGGCTTTTTCCTTTTCATCGTCCAGCGAGATTACCTCACCAGCGTCACCGAGCCGCTGTACTCTTTGTCAGCGATTTTGATGACGTAGAAGTACACGCCGTCGTTGGCATCATTTTGATTCACATCCATGCCATTCCAGCCGATCACCTTGTTGTTGGACTGATACATGCGCACGCCCCAACGGTCGAATATTTGCACCGTATAGGGCTGGGAACCGCTGTAATTCACGAAGAATTCATCGTTTACTCCGTCACCATTGGGGCTGAAGACGTTGGGAATGAACAAGTCTGGTGCGAGGATGACATAAGGTCCGTGGACCACTTGACTTCTGCAACCATCAGCATTGGTGACGACAAGCGTCACGTTAAATTCGCCAGGTCCCGAGTAGGTATGCCTTGGATTCACTTCGTTGGAAGTGATACCATCACCAAAATTCCAATTGAAGCTCACGCCATCTTTGCTGTCGTTGAAGAAGTCAACTCCTGTCGTCGGCAGCGAAAGTTGCACGGGGAAATTGGGGTTGGAGTGAAACTCGGCCACTGCGGGCGTCGACACGGTCACGGTGATGGTGTTGATGGAGGCTTCGCAGCCGCCCTCTGCCACACCTGTGAGCGTCACGTTGTAAGTGCCTGGGTTGGCATAGCTATGCGTTGGCGCATGCTCATTGGAGACCGGGCTGCCATCGCCAAAATTCCAAGTATAGGCCACTGCATTTGCTGTGGTTTGCGCAAAGCTCATCTCATGTGGCGCACAGCCGTGGTCAAGCGAACTCAGGTAACCCATCGTAGGCGTCGGCAAGACCTGCACCGTCACCGATCCAGAATCTGCGCATCCGCCCACTGCACCGATCAAGGTATATGTGGTCGTTGTCGCTGGAGTCGCAGTGGTATTGGGGGATGTAGGATCGCTCAAGCCCGTGGTTGGTGACCAGACATAATTGGCGCCCGTGATGGTTGCCGTGGAAGAAAGCTGCACCGAGCCGCCTTTGCAGGTAACGGTTGTATCCGCATCGACGACCAAACCCAAGCCTGGCACAACCGTGATCATGACCGAGTCTTCGGTGGCGCAGGTACCTGTATAGACCATCAAGTGATAGTAGCCCGAAACGGTCGGTGTGGCATAAGGATCGAGGACTGTGGTACTCGTGAGGTTGGTGGCAGGGGTCCATGTGAAGAAGATGTCACCCACGGGTGCGGGATCTGTCGTCGTGAACTGGTAACTGCCCTGCAATTGATGTTCGGCGCCAAGGCAAATGGTCGCATTGGGACCCGCATCTGCAATCGGGGTCGGCAACAAGGTTACCAAAACGCTGTCCAATGGACTGTCGCAACCATAGTTGGAGTTGGCACGAACGTAATAGGTCGTCGTACGGATCGGCGAAACGATAGGATCCTCGGCTGTTTGGCTGGAGATCGACTCATTCGGCGTCCAGAAATAGGTATAAGTGGCTGTTGAGTCACCACCTGCTTGGGCATCGAGCATGATCTCGTCGCCCAAACAGATTTCGCGATCAGGGCCGCCATTCACAGTTGGATTCGTGTGTACGTCCACGGTCACATCGTCGCCGTAGCTCGGGCAATTGTTGCTCGTGACGACGAGGGTATAGATCGTCGTGATGACAGGGAAAGCGATCGGATTGGGGCTCGTTGCGGATGAAAGACCCGAAAATGGCGTCCACTCATAAGTATATGCTGGACCGGCTCCCGAACCATAGCCTTGCAATTCAATCGAATCACCCAAACAAATCTCACGATCAGGACCCGCATTGGCGATCGGTACTGGATTTACGTGCACCACGACGGTAGAAAGGGTATCGGTCGTGGTATAGTCGCTTGTGCAACCATTGCCTGCCGTGACCACAAGCGTATACGCTGTCGTGGTATCGGGGCGCGCACAAGGATTCATGATCGTCGTGTTGTTGAGGCCTGCAGCTTGGAACCAGTTAAAGATGTAAGGCCCAGAAGCTCCCGTGATTGTAGGTGTCAATATCTGGCAAGGCGCACTGTCGCCGCAAAGCCAGAGGTCGGGTCCCGCGTCGACGATGGGCTTGGGCAGTACTGTGAAGTACACCGAGTCAATGTTGCTTGTGCAACCATTGGTGTCGGTCACCTGCACATAATAGTACTGCGAAACCGTCGGGTTGGCATTGGGATTGGAGGAGTTGATGTTGGAGAGGCCGCAGTTGCCGGTTTGGCACCACCAAGTGTACCAGTATCCGGGCGTGCCGTTTGCGGCAAATGCTTGGATGTCGGTGCCACCTTCGCCTTCGCAATAGGCTACGTCGGGGCCTGTCGTCACCGTGGGCGGTGGTATCGCACCCACCGTCGTCGAGCCCGTCATGGTACAACCATGCGCATCGGTGACGGTCACCGTGTAGGTGCCAACTCCCAAACCGGTCGCATACTGCGAAGTTTGGCCTTGTGGATCATTCCACAAATAAGAATAATTTGACGTGCCACCCGTTACCTGCACACCTGCTGTGCCATTGGGCAGCGGCAGCGCGCAGCTTGTGGGCGTGTTCGTGAGCGTGAGCACAAGCTGCTCAGGTTGCTCGATCACGGTCGATGCAGTATCAATACAACCTTTGTCGTCGATCACCGTCACGAGGTATGTTCCAGCGGGCAAACCATTCAAATTCGGCCCAGACTGGTTGACCGGCAACCATTGATAATTGTATAAAGGTGTGCCACCAGATGCGATCGCGGTCACGCGACCATCGCTTCCGCCAAAACAGTTGACATCAAATGAGCCCGCCAATACGGAAACGGGTGTGGGCTGAGCGACCGTCACACTTGTGACTGCCGAGCAACCTTGGTCATCGACGATCGTCACTGAGTAGATACCCGCAGCCAAGTTGGTTGCTGTCTGCGTGGTCTGATTGTTGGCTGCGGCATTCCAGAAATAATTGAAGGGACCCACACCGCCAGTTTGGTTGGCCGTGGCGGTACCGTCGTTGCCACCAAAGCAACTGGTGATCGTAGATGTCGCCGATGGCACAATCACTGGCCACACCGTCACCACGACGGTGTCGATGCTTGAGCAGCCTGTACCCAAATCTGTTCCCGTCTGCAAATAGGTATGCGTGACGGGCACGGTCGTGAGATTCGTCAAGGTCACAGACGTCTGTGAGGCGTTGGGCGAGCCCAAACCTGTTGCCGGTGACCACGAGTAGGAATAATTGGCGAGCGGTGGCGAACCCAAGCTACCCGTCGCACCGCTACAGAAGTCGATATCGGGACCTGCATTCGGGAAAACACCTACAAACACGGAGACCTGCCCAGTATCGTTACCGATGCAACCATTATCGTCGGTGATCTGCAGGAACCAATTGTAAGTTCCAGTCGCTGGGAATGTATTGGTGACACAGGAGTCTTGCGCTTGAGGGTTGCCAGTAATGCCGCCGCCACCAGTCCAAATAAAGGTAAAGGGCGCCTGACCTGTGAGCGAATCCGCGCATAGGGTCACGGTACCGCAACCATTGCTAGAAATATTGGCAGTTCCTTCTAGGTTGCCGACGATGATTGTGACCGTAAATTGGTTGGAGCCGATGATGGGGCATGCATCGTCATTGGTGGTCATCAAAAACGAGTAAGTTCCCACTGCAGTTGGCGTCCAACAAAAGACAGCTGTTGGTGGATTGCCAGGCGTACCTACAAGGGTATCAGCCATGCCAGGGTTGCCTAGCATGGTAAAGGTAGCGCCTGGGATATTTTGGCTCCACCATGTGGTTACGGTTTGACCGGGGTTGAGGTCGGCAGTGGGCAAATTGAAGCAAAGATTGCTGTTCACGCAGGTGGTGATGCTGAAGCCGTTGGCTGAGCCACCTGTCACGGAGCCGGGAGGAGGCGTACTCACGGTTGGAAGCGTATTGGCTGGGCAGTTGAGCACAGTCATTTGGATGTCGCGAACGATCGTATTGATCAACACGCCATTTCTCCATTCCTGTACATACACGCAAAACACGCCGACGACGACGTTGCCAGGGACAGGAGTCACCACGATGTCACCCGTGGCAGAGTTGATGGTCACTGTCCATGATGGCCCTAGCGGCGAAGTTGCGCTGTATCCAGCATTGTAATTGACGCCAGTGTTGGGCAGGTTTTGGTAGCAGGGACCGATCGAGTAGACGAGCGAGTCGCCCTCAGGGTCAAACGCACCCTGGTTGAAGGTAAATTGCTGACCAGCACAGATGTAAGGAACCGGAGGGTTCACAAACTGAGGAGAACTGTTGCAAGGGGTAATGTTGGTGTTGAGGGTCGTGGAGCTGATGGCAATCCCTTGTGAACCAGAGCCAGACAAGGAGGTAATTGCGGGGTTACGACAGCAGTCAGACCATGATATCGTATAAATGCAATTGGGTACGCTGCATATATCGTAGTCCTGAAACCAATAATACTCTTCAGTTCCATGGATCACCGACCCAGGCACAGTACAACCGGTCGCGGCGCCAGGGCAGAGCGGGGTCACTTCTTGAATTGCTGGCGCAGACCAAGTCCCAAGTGGAGTAGGCTGACCGCAGCCCGGAGTTTGGGAAGTGAAAGTAGGCTGTGTGAGGAACAAGGTGATACCGGTACAGTCCCGGTAGGCACGCAAGTGTACACGGATGGTGCAACTGTTAAGGCACTCATAAGTGAGGTCGACCCCCATGTTATGAGATGCTTTGGCGAAGGAAAATGTGAGAATGAACGATAGGAGCAATGTTGTCGTAATGACGAACCTTTTCATAGGCGCTTGGAAAAGCATATTTAAAGTGGTGGGGTAATCGAAGCTATCCAAAAATCGATGCAGACATCCCGCATCCTGTTGAAACAATTTCAAAGTGTGAAAAATTAGCCTCTGGCAGCTGATATGCCAAATTCCAGTACCTCAATTGCCAATTTTCATGTTTGAACGGTCAAAGATTGTTTTGTCCAAATTGTCAAGACGCTCGCCTAGGACTCCAGCTAAGTCCACCACATTCTCTGAAATCCTGTATTATTTTCAATGCGACATTTGCCAAGCCAAGCGTACATTAATAGCTACGATATCCTTTCAAAACATTCAATATCCACACCGAAATGTTGACGACAATTTACTGATTAAAAACAGACTATCCGAAATTCAATTAACCGCGATGAATCTACAACTTATCCTCATCAACATTCCAAGACTTTTTCGGCCTTGCCCTGTCTCAAATATAGGTTGATGATCTGTCGCACGTCTTTATTGTCAGCATAGGGCTGAATGCAACGCTTCAGGACAGCGACATCGTTGTCGATGAACTCCTCCTCGATGAAACCGAAGCCTGCATACTTGCCATTCTCTACCAAAACCAATGCCTTTTCCCCTGTCTTGCGCCCAGGCTCCACGATGAGGAGATTGCTGCCGGCATACTGCAAGGGAGCAAGCACCTGCTGCGCCCGCTCGTTGTAAGCCTCCACGCTTTCCAGGCCTGTGCAGGCCCCGAGGCACTTGTGGATGCCGAAATAAAAACAAGGTCCCTTGCCCTTTTGCAGCCCCATGTGCCGCTGACATAGCTGAAGCGCATCCACCATCCGCTCCAAATAGCCACGCACCTCGGCCATGGTGGAGAATGCACCCACGGGCTCGGGCCCTCCCTTGCGCAAGCGCTCCGTGCGAAACTGCAAGTAGCCGCTCGCGTCTGGGCTTGCAAAAAGCCCGACATTGAAGCGCGACCGCCGTTGCATACGGTTGAAAATGGGCTTGAATCGCTTGATTTCATCGCTCTCCTTGAGCAAAGCCACCAATTCACTGCCCGTCACGGCATACCGAATGTGGGAAATATTGGCCTTCATCTCCACGGCCTTGCCATTGGTATTGTTGGCAAAGTGGCTCAAGACGCGGCTGCGGATGTCGATGCTCTTGCCGACATAGATGAGTTGGTGGCTCGCATCATAGAAATAATAAACCCCTGTCTCCTTGGGCAGCTTGTCGATCTGATCCTTTTTGAGGTTGGCGTCGGGGTTCATGCGGCTCAGTTGGGCCGCCTCGGAAAGGTCTTTGGACCGCAAGGTTGCCAAGCCCTGCAAATAGACAAACAACTCAGTCGTGGCCTTGGCATCGGCAAGGGCACGGTGAAACTGACTCGCCTCGATGCCCAAAGCCTTGCAAAGCTGGGCAAGGTTGTAGCTCTTGAGTCCCGGCAAGAGGTTGCGGCTCAGTTCGACGGTGCACAGCACCGGACGCTTGTACTCAAATCCCAAGGACTTGAATTCGTTGCGGATGAAGCCGTAGTCGAACTTGGCGTTGTGGGCTACGAGGGTACAGCCCTCGGTAAGCTCGACAATCTTGCGGGCGATCTCGTAAAACTTGGGCGCTGAGGCCACCAATTC
>JANPHP010000345.1:0-22390 GCA_031424495.1 Bacteroidota bacterium
TTTCGTCCACCGCAGCCTTCCTCTGGGCAGGGAGAATCCGCAAACGCCCGCCAACACCTTTTTCATCCATTTTACCCTTGTCTTCCATAAAAATAACTGTTTACACCGTTTTCGGGTGTATAGCTATTCTAGGTCAAGACAAAGTAAGGTTGGTTCTACTTGAAGTAAGGTTGGGCCTGTTTTGGGGGATTTGAGTTGTTTTGCAGGCGGTTATGCTGTATGCCACCACCTTTTGTGAGTGTATTTCCCATCGATTTTGTCCCGATCCGTGATGGGGTTCAAGGTGTGTCGTTCGGCGTCGGGATGCGATCGTCCTCGCTGGGCTTGTGAAGGTTTTGAGAGCGCTTTTTCCAATGATTGCTTTCAATGTTCAATCCCTATCGGGGCTGGGTTTGTTTATTGCTTGTAGACCGTGGGTTGTCACCCACGGCTATTCACATTGAAGCCCTTCGGGCTTCCTGTGGGTGAAAATGCTGCTTTTCGGGCTTCCTGTGGGTGGAAATGCTTTTCTGGCTTCTTGTGAGTAGAAATACTGCTTTTTGGGCTTCTTGTGGGTGGAAATGCTACTCTTTGGGCTTCTTTTGGGTGTAAATACTGCTCTGCTATCCCCAAGCGCTATGCCATTCCATAACATGCAAAAAATTTACCTTTGGACCACGCTAACCCAAACCGCTAGCTTAAATCGCCCATTCGAACCGTGATCTCGAACCGCGAAACTGTTCTGCAATTCTCTTGGTCCAACAAATTGACCATCAAAAGCCCATCCTGTTAAACAATTCGCACCTTCTGCCCCGCTATTTGGGAATCATCTCAATGGACTTGCAGGAAATGGGGCAAGGGACTAAATTTCGGATCGATTACTCTTCAAGATAGAATAAGAAAGATAAATTCAGAAAACGATATGGCGTTCGACATTGAAATGATCAAGACCCTCTATTCCAAAATGCCTGCCCGCATCGCGGCAGCTCGGAATATCTTGGGTCGCCCCATGACTGTTACGGAAAAGATCCTCTATTCCCACTTGTTTGACGGCAACCCTACAGAAGTTCTCGCACGTGGCAAAGCTTATGTAGACTTCGCTCCTGACCGCGTGGCCATGCAAGACGCCACCGCGCAGATGGCCCTGCTACAGTTCATGATGGCTGGCAAAAAGACCGTCGCCGTGCCGAGCACCGTGCACTGCGACCACCTGATCCAAGCCAAAGAAGGCGCTGCAACCGACCTTGCAACGGCAAAAACCAACAATGCCGAGGTCTTTGGATTCCTCAGCGATGTCTCCAACAAGTATGGCATCGGCTTCTGGAAACCCGGCGCAGGCATCATTCACCAAGTGATCTTGGAGAATTATGCATTCCCCGGCGGCATGATGATCGGCACAGACAGCCACACCGTGAACGCAGGCGGCCTCGGCATGATCGCCATCGGCGTCGGCGGTGCTGATGCGGTCGACGTGATGGCAGGCATGGCTTGGGAATTGAAAATGCCCAAACTCATCGGCGTGCGCCTTACCGGCAAAATGAACGGCTGGACATCGGGCAAAGACGTGATCCTCAAGGTCGCAGGCATCCTCACCGTCAAAGGTGGCACAGGTGCCGTGGTCGAGTACTTCGGTCCAGGCGCTGCCAACATCTCTTGTACTGGCAAGGGCACGATCTGCAACATGGGCGCCGAGATCGGCGCGACCACTTCGGTCTTTGAATACGACGAGGCGATGTCGCGCTACCTGCGCAGCACCGACCGCGCAGACGTGGCAGCCCTCGCAGACAGCGTGGCCGCCCACCTGCGCAACGACCCCGAGGTCGATGCCGATCCGTCCAAATACTACGACCAAGTCATCGAGATCAACCTCGACGAGTTGGAGCCGCACGTGAACGGTCCATTCACCCCCGACCTCGCATGGCCGATCAGCAAATTTGCCGCTGCCGCCAAGGAAAACAACTGGCCAATGAAGCTCGAAGTCGGCCTCATCGGCTCCTGCACCAACAGCAGCTATGAGGACCTGACCCGTGCAGCGAGCGTCGCAGCACAGGCCAAAAAGAAAAACCTCAAAGCCAAGAGTGAATTTACCATCACTCCAGGCTCAGAGGTCGTGCGCTTCACAGCTGAGCGCGATGGCATCCTGAGCGTGTTTGACGAGATCGGCGGCGTCGTTTTGGCGAATGCTTGCGGACCATGCATCGGTCAGTGGGCACGTCACACTGACGACCCCAGCAAAGCCAACTCGATCATCACGAGCTTCAACCGCAACTTCAAGGAGCGCAACGACGGCAACGCCAATACGCATGCATTCGTCGCCAGCCCAGAAATCGTGACGGCTATGGTGCTCGGCGGCAGCCTCGGCTTCAATCCGCTCGCCGACACCCTCACGACAGAGGATGGTCAGCAGGTGATGCTTGACGAGCCCGTGGGCATCGAGTTGCCCCCCAAAGGCTTCCATGCCGATGATCCGGGCTTCCAAGCGCCCGCAGCAGACGGCAGCGGCGTGCAAATCAATGTCGCTCCCGACAGCAAGCGTCTGCAACTGCTTGAGCAGTTCAAGGCTTGGGACGGCAGCGACCTCAAGGGCCTCAAGTTGCTCATCAAAGCCAAGGGCAAGTGTACCACCGACCACATCTCAATGGCCGGTCCATGGTTGCGCTTCCGTGGCCACCTCGAGAACATCAGCGACAACCTGCTCCAAGGCGCGGTGAATGCCTTTAATGGCAAGGCAAACGCCGTCAAGAATCCACTGAATGGCGAGTACACCGAGACCCCCAAACTGGGCAAGATCTACAAAGCCGCAGGCGTGGCCAGCATCGTCGTGGGCGACGAGAACTACGGCGAAGGCAGCAGCCGTGAGCACGCCGCGATGGAGCCACGCTTCATCGGTGCCAGGGCAGTGATCGTAAAGAGCTTCGCGCGCATCCACGAGACGAATTTGAAGAAGCAAGGGATGTTGGCCTTGACTTTCGCCAATCCTGCGGATTACGAGCTGATCCAAGAAGACGACACCTTCGACATCTTGGGCCTGACGACGTTTACGCCGGGTGTGGCCTTGACTTTGGTCGCGCATCATACTGATGGGACTTCTTCCTCGATTTCTGCCAATCATACTTTTAATGAAGGGCAGATTGCGTGGTTCCAGGCTGGTAGTGCGTTGAATTTGATTCGGACGCAGCAGGGGCTTTGATTCAATTGACAATTGACAATGGATAATTGACAATTGTCTTTGCGATGATTTGGAACGGAGAATCTGCCTTTGGGTGGGTTCTCTGTTTTTTTTGTGAGGCGGGAGCTTTGCCAGTAGAAATCCATAATATTTGTCATTGGTACCGGAGTGATCGAGGGAACGAAGCGAGCCGATCAGGTAGCGTCCCGCATGAAATGCGGGATAGCGTTGCCAGATACACCTCCTATTTCAATCCTCCTATTTGCTATTCCCGCCAAGAATTCCTCATCAGAAGGGCCATTTATTAGCAGGTGTATCGATAGGCGCAATCCCGCACCCTGTATGGGACGCGACGCCTTTTGGTATTTGCTGCGGCTCTTTCAGAGCCTTGCAAATATCAAAAGGCTCTGGTGCCAATGACAAGCTATGAATAGGGCTAATAATCAATAGCTTGAAAGAATGAATAAAATCGTTGTGATGGGACAGGGAGGCTGCTGAGTTGGAGGTGTATCTGTGCTCAAGATCCCTTCCCGCACGTTGTGCGGGACTGCGCTACGCTCGGGATGACAATTCCGCTCCGCTCGGCATGACATAGCGGTTTTGTCATTCGATCAAAAGGTCCCGCAGCAGCTGCGGGATGGTCACTCGAAATGACAATTGATTCAAATTAAACCTATGGCGATTGGCTACCAAGTGCAAGTCCGAAATGCTCCCACCAAATCCGCCCAAATCCTTATATTTGCCTGTCAAAACCCTCAATACGCTCTAATATGCAACCCACCCCAAAATCAATCCGTCCATTCATCGGTGCGCAAAACTTCGAGACTTCGCGGCGCTTTTACCGCGACCTTGGTTTTGAGGAGGTTGTGATCGCTGCCAACATGTCTGTGTTCAAGACGGGCGAGCTCGCCTTTTACTTGCAAGATGCCTACGTCAAGGACTGGGTCGACAATACCATGCTCTTTTTGGAGGTGGACGATGTGCAGCGCTATTACAATGAATTATTGGCCAAGGACCTGCCCGGCAAATATCCCGGCGTGCGCCTCATGCCCATCCGCACGGAGGCTTGGGGGCGTGAATGCTTTTTGATTGATCCGAGCGGGGTATTGTGGCATATTGGGGAGTTTTTTGCCAGCTAATTTTCGCATGAACGATGAACCGTCGCCAATTCACCAAAACCCTGCTTGCTGGCATCACGACTTTTGCGTTGATGGATTCCTTGCTCAGTTTGGATGCCTTGGGCAGCCCGGTCAAGCCCATCGTGCGGCATTGGGCGATTTTGCTGAATGAATATTGCGCTGACTTGTGTCGCGATGCCATCACGCCGGTGGAATGGCAGGCGCAATCCACGCTGCTGCTGGATCAAATCCCGCTGCCGGATTTGCTGAAATTCATCGACTTTCACAAACTGCAACGGGGATTTCGATATCCTGACCTGGGCGTAAACACCCGGCGGATTCAGTTTCCAAAATTGGAGGGGCTGCCCGAACACACGGTTTATGGCAAGAAGCTTTTTGGGATGCAAAAGGGTCGAGCCATCATCCCACACGGGCATAGCAATATGGTGTCGGCGCATCTGGTCTTGCAAGGCGAGCTGCACCTGCGGCATTATGAAAAAATAGAGCAGGAAGCGCAGCACCTCATCATCAAACCGACGATCGACAGACTCGCCAAGGTGGGCGAAAGCTCGTCGATCTCTGACGAAAAGGACAATGTGCATTGGTTCATCGCCCAGACCGATGCTGCATTTACACTCGACATCATCGTCTCAGACCTCAACGACAAGCCCTACGACATCCACAACCTCGACATGGATGCCAAACAATCGCTATCCAATGGCTTGCTGCGGGTGCCGATCATGAATGTGGAGACGGCCTTGCAGAAATATGGGAAGGACATGCATCATTAGAGGAATGAGTTCCCAGTCGTCAATTATTTATTAATTCTCACTAATTCTTCTGGCCCCTGACAGCCTTGCAAAATTGATCATTTCGGTTGCAGAGATGAACCAATTTTACGCCTTGGCGCGGACACAGTACCGAGGTCGAGGACATGGGGTCAGGAACCAAAAAATCTTTTGCAGAAAAGTTGGATGCCATTGGATAAAAATTTCCTCGAAGAAACATGCTGATGCAGTCGATGAACCTCGATAGCCATGCAAAACATCAACATCAATTGTCTATATTCGCAACAGCGGCAAAAATTCCGCTGCCACCAACCCGATTCAGAAAACGATGGATGCACAATATTGTCCGATCTGCAACAAGGAAGTGACGCCCAATCCCAGGTATCCCAATTATGTCTGTGGGGAATGCGCGGAAAAGGCCACGGCTAGCGATGGGAGGAAATTGGAGTTTGCCAATGCCACGCTGCTGGGAACGGGATATGTGGCGCGGTATGTGGACACGCAGGAAGTCTATGAAAGCAATATTTGCTACATCAATCAGGTGAAATGCTGGGCCGATGAGGCGAGATTTGGAGGTATCGTCATTGAAAAAATGGCGGATTAGCAGGTAAGTTTGTGCGAAGCGTAGATTTTGCATGCTGAGGCAGAATATCAAGCTTCCCTCCTATCAACCGATCACCCATGAATTGGATCCTCAAAGCCGCTGCCCAAAAAGTCATCTCCTGCCTACCGGCGGCGCATCGGATCAATCTTCTTTTGCAACGCTATATTACGGTCGGCAAGGAATTGTCGGATGCATTTGTGATGGATCGGCTCATGCATGTGCGCAAGCATGTGCAGGCGCATGAGCGGTTCCATCCGCAGCCACTCGGCGAGATTCAAATTCTGGAGATCGGCACGGGATGGTATCCAATAGTGCCCATTGCGCTCTTTTTGATGGGGGCCAATGCGATTGAGACCACCGACATACGGCAACTGTACAACCGCACATCGCTCGATCAGACCCTGCGCGCCTTGCTGCGGCTGCATGCGCAGGATCGCCTCCGTGCAGTCTTACCTGCCTACGATGCAGCGCGCATTCCCCAACTCATGCAGGCACTCGCGAACCCTCACGCATCGCAAAAGCTCGCATTGCTGCATATCCGCAGCACGACGGCGCGCTATGCCCAAATGACGATCGCAGACAGCAGCAAAGACTTCATCATTTCCAACAATACCTTGCAATATTTCGCGGCGGATGTACTCGATGGATTCTTTGCCGAATTGAAGCGCATAGCCAAGCCCGGGGCCATCCTGAGCTTGTCGGTGGACCTGACAGATGAGTTTGCGCAATTTGATGCGTCGATCGGTCCATTTAATTTTTACAAATATTCGGAACCCAAGTGGCGGCTGCTGACGAGCCGCCTCGGCAGGCTGAACCGGCTGCGGTGCAGTGATTACGAAAAAGGATTGGCCAAGCATCAATTTCTGATTTTGGAGAAAGCGCATGTGCAGGAGGATGCGCAAACACTGCAAAAAATGCAGCTAGATCCGCATTTCAGCCGATACAGCCCGCAAGACTTGTGCACCGCGCATGCCCGTTGGGTGGCTGCTGTCGGCGGTTGATGTATAGCCTTTCAAGTCGAGTTTCGGGAAAATGGCAAGCTGGAATGCTTGGCATAAAACTATGGGCGCCAAAACTCAATTTCAAAGAATCTTGCCTTGCCCCAAAATTGCGGCCTAGATGCATTGTGTTCGCAAACTGAAATCGAGCGGATTAGGAGAAAATTGTGGACGATGATTGTGTTCTGCGCGGGACTTTTTAGTGCTAGGGTTTGCTTGCGCCCTTGCAGGGCTTAGTATTCGTGTGTGCCGCAAGCGATGGGCTTTGCCCATCGCTAATTGCTTATGCCCTTACAGGGCTATTGGACTGGCCAACAGACCTTGAAGGGGCAAAAGCCCGATTGCAACTAATTTGTCATAATTCCCTCAATCAGCTTGCACTAGGACAAGCGTCCAGTGTTTTGTTTTTCGAATACCTGATCGCAACGACTATAAGGACAATGGTCACTGCGGCTGACGACTGTCCCGTTGCGAATGCAAATGTGGGGCAATTGCGGTTGTATTCAGAATTGTGGTGAGGTGAAAACCGCAAAGAATGTCGAGGACGCGAAATACAACACAGATAAGAAAAGCTGATAGAAATCATCGCAATCAGCGCGGCAAGATGATGCAAATCCTACACAGATAAACTCCATCCCGCGAAATTGCCTTTATCAATTACGGTGCAGCATGATCGAATGCGCGCTCAATCTATCATCCACCTTTTAAATCAAAACCAATGTCCAAGTCCAGAATCCTACTCCTGATGCTCTTACTCGCTGCAGTCGCCATGATCACTGCTTGCAATTCAAAACCGAATGACGCGTCGGGTACGGCAAACGTCGATCCCAAGGCCGCCGCGGCTGCTTCCAAAGAAGGACTCAGCGTCCTGAACTTGAGTATCTCAGCCGATGGCGGCGCCATCGTCGATGCGCAAGGCCATACCATCGCGACATTTGCCGAGGGCATCAAGGTAAAAATGGCTGGCAGCAGCAAATCCGCTGCCAATGAATCACTTGCAATCCCCGGCTGCATGTGCTGCAAAGACGATTGTCTGGTCTATGACAGCAATGGCAAATGCATCAAAACCTACCGCAATTGCACCTGGGATTTTGATTGCAATTGCCCGAAAGATTGAGCGACTATGCGGCACACCACCACTGTTGGTGAAGGTGTTTGGCATCGATATTCGCCCCAAAAACGGTGCAGGAGTTCAAATTCAGAACCTCTGCACGGTTAGCGAATACAGGACCGTTTTGGCCAAGTGAATCATTCCTGCTATCTTCATGCCTGTGATGCGGTAGGCAAGGTTTGATGAAGCGCAAAATAAAAGCGCACCTAGGACCTGAATCGCCGTGACACACAGCAATTGAAAGCTTTTACATCACCGCATCAACATGGAATCCCCAAAACTTCAAGGGCAAAAACGGAGCAAGCTCTATTTCAACAAGATCGACATTTACGAGGATCGCATGGAGGCCAAAGGCATTTTTATGCCGCGCAAAATCATCCTCCGTAAAGACATCCTGCGATGGACAGAAATCAATCGCAAACATAGCAATACCGGGCTCTCTTGGCTCGAATTCACTGTTTATACCGACAAGACGCAGTATATGATCAACTCCCTGCATTGGCACAACTACAATGCGATGAAGGCCGAACTGAGCGCCGACAAACCGCGCGACACCGCTAAGGAGCAAAAGATTGCCAATAGTTTTTGGTAGGCGCAAGTGGCAAAAAGCCGCGCTCCTAATTCGACTTTGGGATTGATTCAATCGACCTTCGTAGGAAAACATGCCCGATTCAAATACCTTTGAATCCTGTCAACACGTTGGTTTGCTGGCTCGATCGATGATGATTGATGATCAAAGAACTGAAAATTACGTGCCCAAAAGATGCAATTCACGATGAAACACCTGTTGTTTGCCCTAGTCACCGCATGCCTCCTCGCAGGTTGCACCCCAAAATCGACCACGCCTGCGGATGGCACGGCGGTCGATAGTACGGCCGCTGTGGACAGCCTGCAAAAAGTATTCTTGGCCGTTTCGCAAGGCGTTTGGGTCATGAACGACTACATCGCCGACATCGAAAAGACGAGGTCTCCGCTACACTCGGCCGACAAATTGGAGGGTGTAGTGGCGATGATCGTCAATGGCGAAGTGAAGGGCGACAGCTTGGAAATCCCCGTGAGCTGGACCAATCACGAGGGCACGAGCTTCATGCTGTATTTCCGCCCGGGGCAGCAGGCGCAACATTGGCCCACCGATCTGCATGACACCGAGCAAACGGGCGACAGCTATGCGGTGGGTCATGCGACTGCAAATGGTGCGACGCAGCTATCCTTGTACCATTACGACAAGTCACATGCGCTGCTCGACACGCGGGCATTTACCAAGGTGGCCGACGCCGCGCCTGACAACGATGTCTCCTGGGGATTACAAACCATTGTGAATGAGACACTTATCGCGGGAACCTATGCTGTTCACGACAGCAGCAAGACGGTGGGGACGATCACCTTCAACCGCGACGGCTCCTGCACGGGTTATGGCAAATACAAATCCTATTATGTATTCACGGATTTCTTGGGTGGCCCGGTGCCGAATTTTGATGAAATAGCCTTCAATCTCGGCGGCGACGATGACAAGCGCTTTGCGATTGATATCAAGGCGGATACGATCCGCTTAAACAATATGGTGGGCGTGGAAGAGGACGGCACGCTCAAGGCTGACAAGGTGAGGCTAACGCTGGTGCGGAAGTGAAGGTAAGTTTGGTGCGAACCGGAGTGATCACGTGAGCCAATTGGGTTAAGAAAAATGCAATCCCATCTGTCGAATGAGATTGCATTTGCCGCTAGGCAAGCGATTCTGTATGAGGTAAACGTCGAAGATTTTCATTGCTGTTGAATGGAATAATTATCCGCTATCAACAAGGTGTTTGTGAGCATCTTTCAACAAATAAGACCCGATTAAAAACACCTGTATTTTAGAGGATTACAAAAACTTTCCCCGCTGGATGCGTAACAATTGGGTAGAACTGATTTTGAAACGGATGGCCGCTGCCTAACCTTTGCGGCATTGCTATCGAATGTCTCGGAAGCAATTTCAACGCATCCTATCATGAGAAAATCAATTTTACTTTCATTCGTGCTTTTGCTGCTGATGACCTGCGCTTACAGCCAAGTCATCATTTCAGGAGTGGTGCCCCATTCCTACCTCCCTTATGCGCCCTGCGCGGGCGGCACCGTGAATTTCTATACCATGGACACCATGCCGCAATTCAACCATTCGCTGCACTATTGGAGTTTTGGAGATGGTGGCACTGCCTCCGCCATGACTGCGCAACCGATGGTCAGCCATGTCTATACCGCTCCAGGTACTTATTTGGTGACTTGCACTGTTTGGGACACGCTGTATCAATTCGCCGACTCTTCCGCTTTTTACATCACGGTCGAGACGACCTGCAACAACTCAGACCTCATCAGTGGCAATACCTACCACGATGACAATGGAAATGGCACGCAAGACCCGGGTGAGGCCAATTGGCCCTACCGATTCATTCACGTGCAACCCGGCAATGGATTTTTGAGTTCCGATGCCAATGGTAATTGGGCAGCGCCTTTTCCTGCAGGCACTTACCAATTTTCCTGCGTTGTGCCACTCTATCAGCAGATGACGGAGCCGAGTAGCGGCAGCTACAGCGTCGTATCCACAGGGACTGGCCTCAATCTATCTGGCAACAATTTCGGATTCGACTCGATTCCGAACAACCAAGATTTGAGAATCCATCTGGGTACGATTCCTCCTGTTCCGGGTTTTACCCGCAACTATTGGCTGCGGTATGAGAATGTGGGCACAACCACCGAAAATGCAACGGTCACCTTGGATTATGATCCCAGTCTCATATTTGTTTATGCCGATCCAGGATCAACGCATACCGGCAATCGCATCACTTGGACCTTGCCCAATCTGGCCCCCGGAGCCTCAAGTCTGGCCTTTTGCCAACTTACGATCCCGACGAACACCGTGATTGGATCAATGCTGAGCTATACGGCCACCATCAACCCGATTCCCAATGATGTCGTGCCAGCAGATAATGTCCACAACCTGGATATGGAAGTGCTTTCCTCCTACGACCCCAACGACAAGGCGGTCATGCCCGCAGGATTGGGCGCGACGGGCGATATTGCGCCCGGTACGCGCCTCACGTACACCATTCGTTTCCAAAATACTGGAAACTTCGCTGCCACCGATGTCGTCTTGCGCGACACGCTCGACGATGACCTGGATCAGAGCACGTTGGAGATTGTCGGCGGCAGCCACCCATTCACCTGGCACAATGACTTTGGGAAACTCAAGTTTGACTTCCACAATATTATGCTGCCAGACTCCGGTTCCAATGAACCCGGCAGCCACGGCCTCGTGACCTACCGCATCAGCCCCAAAAGCACGTCGCCACTCGGCACGATGCTCACGAATACCGCCTACATCTACTTTGACTTCAACGCGCCTGTCGTCACCAATACCACGCTCAATACCCTCGCAACTATCGTCACAGGCTTGCAATCCGTGCAGGAGCTAGGTTTGCGGGTGGCACCTAATCCTTTCAGTGGCAGCACCATGCTCTATTTTGACAATGTCCACGCAGATGACTTTACCCTCACCCTGCGCGACACGCAAGGCAAACTTGTGCGCAAATGCGAGCATATCACCGGTGGGCAATATCCATTGGATGCGAACGATCTGCCTGCAGGCTTGTATATCTTCACCTTGCAACATGGCGAAAACATCATGGCCTCGGGCAAAATGATCGTGCAATAAGACGATGTCGATCACGCCAACAATTCCGTCGATTTGACTGAACCATTGGCTCAACAATTTACCTCCTTTAAGTATTCGATCATGTGGGCAGGGCCGTAACCCTGCCCATTTGATTTTGCTCTATTGCCCGCTTGCACAGCTTAATGCGATTGCGCAATGCATGCATGCCGCGCGCGGCTACCCCTGCTTTGCAGGCCATTGCACCTGAGCAAATTGCCACCGCCTTTCGGCGGCGACAAGCGCAAAATGCCCCTTGCCAGCAAAACGCATCCCTGCGGGCTCACCGCGCAGGTGCCCAACAAAATCGATCTCGAATTGGACGAGGGCGGTTGTTTGTTCAACTGCGACATCGAGTATATTGAATTCGCCTAAGGTAAAGCTGTCAAATGCATTCCGAAAATGCTGCCATTCACCCTCCGTTGCCATTTCTGGGGTAAGATACCTTCGATCAAATCGAAGGTACTTGCTGTCAAAAAAGAAGGAAATGAAATCCTTGCAGCAACTGCGAATGTCGGCTTTGGCATTGGGATGAAATCTTTCGTATGTGAAAATCGTCATCGTATCTGGCAAATGCAGCGCATCCATCTTCAGGTGGATCAATTCCTCGGTGATGAATCGGTAGATGTCACGCTCCTCGGTCTCATGCAATACATTCACCGTCACGCCTTTTTCTTCGATCTCGGCATAGACTTCTTTGAGTACTGCACCGATTTCGTCTTCGGGGATTTCAGGGCTCAGTCGCCAAACGGGATTGCCCAAAAATTCGCCCACCGTTGTCTGCGGCGCTTCTCGATAGGCCTTTTCACAGGATTCGACATGGTCGAGCATGGCTAGCAGGGCCTCGGGTGGCACCTCGCCTTCGCCTATCTTCCCGATGATTCTCATGCCGTGCTCGGCTTGCAACTTGAGCTTCTTGAGCTCAAGTTCAAAATGGATGTTGGGTTCTTGTTTCATGCAGCAAATCTACGCATATCCTCGAAACAAAACCAATATTGTTAGTAAATATTTCAAATACATGTCCAAATCGTGTGCAAAACCGCACAAAAGCCACCAAAACATACATTTCACTACACTGGTTGACGTCAAAAGATTTTGCGCCTTGGCGACCAGATGCGCAAAATGAATTGCTGTCGATTCCCGACAAGGACTGCGAGCTCTCTGTCCAAGCGTGAGATTCATCCGATTTGTTCTACATTTACCTCACACTATCGGTCAACGCATCGCAGTATCAGATGGATCATGAATTTCTTAAATACGCCTCCAAATTTCCCGCACTCAGTGAGGCTGATGCATTGGCGATCGCGCCTTATATCACTGTGCAGACCTACAAAAAGGGCACGATCCTGCTCGCCGACGGCGAAATATCGACCAGATGCTATTTTGTTTTGAAGGGCTGCATCCGGCAATACACGGTCGTGGACGGTGAAGAAAAAACGACGGGATTTTTCACCGAGCAGCAAGCTGCGGTTTCCTTCCTGAGCTTCTCGCAAAGAATTCCTTGCAACCACTATTTTGCCTGCATGGAGGAAACCACGGCCATCGTCGGGGATCCATCCACAGAACAGGCGATGTACCAAAAGTTTCCTTTGCTGGAGTCGCTCACGCGCAGCATCATGGAGCAAGACCTCGGGAAGGCGCAGGTGGAGTTTGCAGCATTTGTGACTTCGTCGCCCGAACAGCGCTACCGCAATTTGCTTGCGACCCGTCCCGATCTATTGCAACGTGCCCCGCAGCATCAGATTGCGAGCTACCTCGGCGTGACGCCCGAGTCGCTGAGCCGCATTCGCAAGCGCATAGCTGCCAAGCATTAAAGCTAGTCTCGATATACATTTCAATGGGTGGGAATTTTTGGCTGCCGAGTCAATAGAAAATTCATCAAACTCATTGATAATCAGTTCGACCCCGCTGGGGTCGAGACTTGTGGTGGGCTGGGTTTTCTATAAACGTGAGACCCCGCAGCAGCTGCGGGATCCTGCTACTTTCATATGTTTCTGGAAATGAAAGCAGAGGCAGACTTATCGAAATCGAGATGCAAAGATGGATGCCGAGACTAAACAATAGACTCATTATCAATAACTTAGTTACAGGATTCAAACGGTAGCCTTTTCTTTGCCGCCCTTCACGAGCAGCCAAACGGCAAGCCCGACCTCGCCAATGATGCCGGGGATGGCGAGCATCATCGTGAAAATCGCCTTGTAATCAGCATAATTGGAGAGCAGCATCTTGGACAGGCTGTCGCCCACATAGCCTACAGCGGCGGCCAAGAGCAAAACGCCGATGAATCGCGGCATGGTTCCCGACTTCAAAACGAGATAGCCCAACACGAGCAAATGCAAGCCAAAAAACACCATGGCGATCGCCCAAGCATCGTCAAAGGTCTGGAAAGATTGCAAAGCTTGCTCGGCCAATGCATCGGCCTGCCCCATGCCAGCGTGGGCACCCGTGAGCAGGCGGTAGCCGGTGAGCAGGTGCACGAGCGCCGCCCCAGAAATGGCGGTGTAGAGCAGCCTGAATGCAGCCGCAAGCATGGAAAGGTGCTGATTGGCCTTGACAAAAAAGATGTACAAAGCCCAGGTGACCAATGCATCGCAGATGAAAACGATCATGTATCCGAGCAAACCCATGCGGAAGGACAAGGAATGAGCGACAATGTTTTGGGCAGTGTTGGCCGCATCGCCGGGGACGATGAGACTCTGCCGGGCAGCAAACTCCGCAAGCATAGCAGCGACAAACATGATGAGTAGGCTTACAGCGGCTACGAGGGCGGCTTGGCGTGCGGTGATGCCGCTCGGGCGGTTGGTGATTTCGGTGGTATTCATATAAGTGAACTTCAAATTGATGCTGCAAAGCTAGGGCGCGGCCGTGGCGTTGGACGTTGACTTAAGGTAAGAAAGGAGCCGATTGAGATCGGGAGCATGGGGTGCTCTGATTCTAGAAACATTGGAGCGACAACACTAGCCTGCATTCCGAAATCGTATTCCAAACGCATCCATCATTCTTGACTACACGTATACATCGGCCTGAATCGTGAATATCGGGCCAATGGGCGATGACGAGGGCTTTTCCTCCGCCCAGCAGTCCCCGAATCTTGAAGGCTGATGATGAATCAATTGCAAAAAATAAGCTTGGATAAGTTGCAACAATCAGCTGACCTGAGGCATCACCCGCCTCACCTCAGAAACACCGATTTTTGGGTGGTCAGACAATGCATATCTGCAAAATCTGCTTAAATTGTCGCGGAAAGAATAATCAGAAAGGAATATACCTGATGGGACTCAAGGACTTATTTTTTGGCAAGGAAGAAGAGGAGGAGGACGACCAAAAGCCGGAATCCAAGGAGCATGACGAGGCCGATGAAAATCGCGGCGTAGGAAGAGTGCGATTTGGCGAACCTCAAGCTAGGCCGCAAATTCCGCAGACGCCAATCGATCTGGAGCCGGTGGTGGCAGAAGTGCCGCAGTCTTCGCCAGAATTGGAGGCTGAGCTCAAAGAGATGAAGGAGCTGATGCAAGCCGAGAAAAAGGATAAGGGCTTGGGCCTCGAATACTACGGCTACCTCAAAGCCCTCGGCGACGAGGACGATGACGAAGCCCGGCAGCGCACGCTGCGCTCGGTGAATGCCGTGCGGGAGCAATTTTCGGTGGGGCAAGCCCTCACTTGGAACAGCCTGATCGAAAGCGCAAAGACCTGCATGGGCTGGCTTAGTAGCTACAGCCGCGACAAAACGACAAAATTGCAGGCCGATTTTCGCACGGTAGCCTCCAATCACACCCTGCAAATGGAGAAGGCTGCGATGGCGATCCAGGAAAAAGAGAAACAGATCATACAATTGCAGCGCGAAATCAAGGAGCAGCAGGCTGCGCAACTGGCAGCCAAAAATGCCCGAGAAAAAGCCGAGCTCGGTTTTGAGTCCAAGAAATTGGCCATCACGAATGCATCGGTGCAGATGGCAACCGACATCGCAAACGATATCGCGGCCTTTCAGCGCCAACATTGACCACCCAACAATAGGAGAACGAATTGATGGAAATCAAAGAATCGGAAATAGAACTCTATAAAAGGCAGGTTTCATTCAAGTTTTTTTCGGCGGCATGTTATGCACTCATGGCTGCGGGCATCGTGGGTGCTGCTGCATTTGCGGGACTCGTCGCCACGCCTTGGATTCTGAGTTTCATTCCGCATACCCCGGCCATGGGCCTCGTGCGATTTCTCACGACGGTTGTGGGCTGGGGCACGATTCCTGCATTCGTCTTGTCCAATCCCAAGCGCCTTTTCAGAGCGCTGCGCGCCAGGGTCTTTGGCTGGTTCAAACGCATCAAGCAATTGCCACCTACCGAGCTCGCACTCGCCAATTTGGAACAGGTCCGCAAGCAGTATGAAGCCGCCAAGCTGTTTCACAGCAAGGCCAAGGAACTCGGCAAACGCATCAGCCAAGACTGGCAGACTGCACGCCGCGACCTGAACGCGCTTGAGGCCGAGTTGAAAACCTTGGTGCCCGAGTACATGAAAAAAAGGGAGCAAGTCAATGCGATGACTTATGACCAAAAGGCTGATTTTCAAGAACTCGAGTCACTCGTCAAGCGCAAAAACTTGGAATTCAAGTCCTTGGAAAGATCCACACAAGGCCTTGAAATCCAAAAGAATGAGCACGACCGCCGCACGCTGCTCGTGCAGTCCAAATACCTTGAGTTTGAAAACCTTGTGTCCCAGTCTGAATATGTGTACAAGGTGATTTGCTCGCAAGTGAAGTATGCCGATGACCTAGAGTCCTTTCGGCAGGAGTTTGAAAACCTGCGTGCCAACGTCGGCGGATCCAATATCACCGATGCGATGGATCAGGAGGTTTTGCAACAGGAATTGGAATTTCGGGTGACCAAGGCCGATGCTTTGTTTCAAGAGATGATGTCACCCGACATCAACCAAGGTGGTGGCGACTCCTCGATGGGGTATGACCTGAGTTCAGACCTCGATCGGTTCGTGAACCCCAATAGTTCTGTAAATTCGTGATCGCAGCAGCCCGCAAGGGCAAATAGCTGATCGACCACAGCTGATAGATTCAAAAATTCACAATGTCTAAATACTTACCAACATGAGTTTTCTTACCAAGAAGTTTGGCCGATTCACTGGCTTCGTATGGATTTTGTTGAGCGTTGGCGGCCTTGGCTTGCTCACCACGGTATATTACATGTGGTTGCAGCCCTATTTTACGCTCAATTCTGCCGAGACCAAAAAAATCGAGCTGAGCGACGAGCAAAGGATATCCTTGTCCACAGCTCCCGCCAATATCCAAGATACGACGGTGCTCCCTCCATTTGAGTCGCTGTCGCATTATGAAAACGAGAAGTCCAACATTCCGGGCGCGCTCTGGAAGTGGGATGCGATTCCGTGGAATGCAACTTCTGTAGCTGCATTGGCCAATGGTGGGTCATTTACCAAGAAAAACTCCTTGATGGAGAAAGCCGGCCTTCGCCTCAAAATCAGCCGCGTAGACATGTATTCCGACATTCAGGAAAACATGCTCAAGTTTGCTGAGTCGTTCAGCACAGATCCGAGCAGCACGCAAGGCACGCAGTTTTGCACCATTATGGGCGATGCGACGCCGATTTTCATCTCGGGCCTTAATGACAAACTCAAAGAGATCAACCCCGACTATCGCGCAAAAGTGATCTATACCACCGGCCGTTCGGCGGGCGAGGATGCCTTTATCGGGCCACAGCGTTTTCTGGACGATCCACAAAACCTGCGCGGTGCCACTTGCATCGTCGTGATGCTCGACGGCGACCAAAACATCCCAATCTTGTTTGCGGAAGCAAATGGCGTTCCCATCAACCCAGATGCCAATACCTATGATCCCAACGCACTCAATTTCAAGTATGTCGACGATTTCATGGTCACCCCCAAGGAGTTTTTGCTGGGCAAGGCCGAGACCCGCGTGAATAAAATCACCGGCAAAGAAGTGCAAGTCACCCCCAATTGCTTTGCAACTTGGACACCGGGCGACGTCTACTTTGCAGACAACTACAAAGGCGACAGCGCCATGGTGCGCATCCTCTCCACCCACGAAAACATCAACCAAATGTTGTGTACCGTGATCGGTCTCAACAAGCACCTGGAGCAAGAGAAGACCAAAATCGCCAAAATGCTGGTTGCATTTGACGAAGCCGGCAACCGGATCAAGACCTATCCTTCTGAGCTCATGATGGCCTCCAATGCGATCGCAGAGATCTTCTCCCCGACCGACAAGGAAAAAACGGGCGCATGGTGGTTCAAATACTACAACGGCGACACCGTCAAGAAGGCTGGTTACAACATCTACCTCGGCGGATCTGGATCGATGAACCTCTCGGAAGCTGCCGACGCCATGGGCGTGGGCGAAGAGGCAAGCGGCTACTACAAATCTACCTACAATACATTTGGTGACCTGTATGTGAAGCTATTCCCCACCAACCTGGAGAAATACACGCCTGTCGATGAGGTCTTTGATGGCCAATACATCCAAGCTGCATTTGACCAGAAGAAAAAAGCGGGTCAAGGCATCGCCTCAGAAACCGCCAAAGTTTACCCCAAGGGCACATCTGAAAAGGTGGTCACCAAGCGCGACTGGGCCATCGAGTTCAACTCGGGCCAAGCGAGCCTCACCGCCAAGGGCGTCGCAACCTTGAAGGAAGTCCTGAGCCAACTCACGATTTCTGCAGGCTTGCGCATCCGCATCAGCGGCTACACCGACAGCGATGGCAATGCCCAAACCAATCAAGTCCTCAGCGATAACCGCGCCAACGCCGTCAAGGATTATTTGATGAAAAATGGCGGCGGCAACTTCTCCAAGGAGCGCTTTGAATCCGTGAAAGGGCTCGGTGTCTCTACCAAATTTTCCAATGCGTCGCCAGCTGAAAAAGCCAAAAACCGCCGCGTGGAAATCTCGCTCGTCGAATAATCATTCAAGTCTGGCAGTGCGCGCAGCATGCACGCACTGCCAGAACATCCTTGGTCCACTCACGCAGCGCTGCGAATGAACGACAAGTCCGGATTCAAAGAATTGTATGCCCTCAATGGCAAGCCGAGTGGGTATTGGCGCATCATTCCGTATGCATTTACGGTATTGATGGTGATGCTTTTTTGGTTTATGGTGATGCCCAAGGTGATCCCGAGTATCTGGGAGATTTTGGCCGCGTTTCCTACCCTCATGGCCAAGCAACAATTGCTGGCACACTGGGGCTCCACGATCAAACTCACCACGATTGCGCTTTTTTGCAGCGTGGTAGCATCACTGCTCATATCCTTTATGACCGTGATTCCAGCCATGCGCCTCGTCGTGGCTCTGGTCACCAAGATGCGATTTCTATCGCTCGTGGGCATCTCGATCGTCTTTGTAATGCTCGCGCATGACTTGTCGACAGCCCGGATCTACCTGCTCATGTTTGGCATTGTGCCTTACATGACCACGAGCATCCTCTCCGTGATCGTCTCGGTCGACAAGGTGCGGCTCGATTGCGCCAAGACCCTGGGCCTATCGCCTTTGGAGCAAGTATGGCATATCCAAGTGCGTGAAAAGGCTGGCGACATTGCAGACGTGATTCGGCAAAACCTGGCTATGGCCTTCATGATGCTCACATTTGTGGAGTTGCGCGTGCGCGAAGGCGGGGGCGTAGGTGTGTTGCTCGACGACCTGCACAAAAATGGACACGGCTACGATGAGATCTTTGCTTTGCAGCTTTCCATTCTTGTGGTCGGTATCGTGATCGATGCGGTTTCCTTCAAACTGATCCGTTGGATCTTTCCATTTGCATTTGTCAAGAAGGAAGGAGGGATAGAATAATGGAATACGAATACACCACTGGCAGGCCATTGCTGCAGGTTTCTGGCCTCGATTTCGCCTATGGCGACGGCAAGAAAAAAGTGCTGTCTGACTTGTCATTTGAAATCAACGACATCCAACGGCCACATAAGGGCAGTCCTGAAGGTGAGTTGATTGTGATTTTGGGCGAATCTGGTTCCGGCAAATCGACGCTCCTTGGGCTGCTTTCCGGAATTTTGAAGCCGCAGGCAGGCACGATCAAGATCATCAGGGCATTGGGCAGCGATGATTTGGGGCCGGTGCAACAAGGCATGGTCGGTGTCGTGGACCAAGCCTCCACCCTCTTTGACCACCTCACCGTTCAAAAAAATCTGCTTTTTGCAGCAAGGCTGGGTAAAGTTCCTGAAAACCAACAAAAGGATTTGGTGGCACAAATCCTGGATGATTTTGGCTGTGCAGAGCAGTGGAGCAAATATCCGGGGCAATTGTCGGGTGGGCAGCGGCAACGTGTGGCCATCGCGCGACAAATCTTGCGCCGCCCATCGGTCATCATTTTTGACGAGCCTTTTAGCGGGCTCGACTACAAATCCAAGATGCGCGCTGTGAACCTCATCCAGCAGGTTTCCAACATTCACACTGATCAGGTGGTGCTCGTGATCACCCACGATATCCATGTCGCGGTGCAAATCGCGGACAGGATACTCTTCCTGGAGCAGCGGGCAGATGGCTCCGGCGCCCGGATCGCTGAGGAATTTGACCTCATGCAGCGCGGCATCGCTTGGCGCCCCGACAATACAATGTTGCCGGAGTATGTGAATCTCGTTCACGAGATTCAGATGCGCTCCTTGGGGCAAGGCAAAGGCGGCCCCAAAAAGCTGGACCTGCAGAAATAGCGGGGTCGCAGCATCTTGACTTCGGATTGCAAAGGTCTAGCACAGAACGGAGAAGGTGCTTTGAAAAGCGCATTCACCTTCACACATTCATCTCGTGCATCGGACCAAGCTTAGGTTTCAGGTCTTGCTCAATACTCGAAAATGGCTATGAACTGGGAGGTAAAGGAACTCGTCGTCAAATTGTCGGTCAGTAATATGGCCGTTTCGCAGCAATTCTACACAGAGGTATTAAGGTTTCAGGTCGATGCACGCTGGACGCTCGACAAGGGCGGCAATTTTGGCGAATATTCCTACCTACAATTGAATTGCATAGCGCAGGGCAAGCATTTGTTCGCATTGGGATTGTTCAAAGACATTGAGCAGCCATTCATTCCATTGCCTCAGACAGGCACCGTACCGAGTTTGATCGTGACCGATCTCGATGCCACATTGGCTTATCTGCAATCGCAGCATGTCGTGGTAGATGAAATCAATGGCGAGATCATCCAAACCGACATTTCAGATGCAGGTTTTGAGGATCGATATTTCTTTTTTCGGGATCCTGACAACAACTCGCTGGTGATTCGACAGAATATGAATGCCTGATGCAGCACTGGCAAAGCGCCATTCCGCTTGCCGCAAATAGCTGAGCATCAAATACTAAACAATAGATGGCTTGGGACTTTTACTTTTACGGCATCGACCTGGAGCAATTTGAGTACATCTGCTCAAGGCTGCTGCGCAAGCACGGCTTCACGCCTGAGCAATGCAGCAAATATGCCGATATCCTCAACTTTGAAGAATCCCTGACCGTCTGGGAGGAGCTCTCCGAGATCTTTGAGGAAAAAACAAATTTATCGTGGTCGGATCATTTGGAGGAATTGGGGGTAAACGAATTATTTTGGCACCGCTCCAAAAACAATTGTTTGGGTTTGAATAACTTGGTGCAATGGTATCTGAGCAATGCAAGTGAGGATCCCTCAGCTCACCTCATCTTCTCCAACAACTGTAGCTTCATGGCCCCAACAACCCTTTCATTCGCGCTCATCCGTTGGGTTCTGAATGTCATCGCATTTCTCGAGCGGCAACGCAATCCAGACTTTTGGGTCCAAAACACGGATTTTGAATTCCAAGATGCCCTGTTGCCGCAGATCGAAGCCTTTTTTGAATCAGAGAATCCCGAGGCAGAGGAATATCGCTACCTCTATGATGCATTTTTCTTTTCCTTCAAGGCTGTACTGAAGGCTAGGGAGGAATTCTATCTCTATTTTTGGAGGCATAGCTTCTGATTTGCTGTGCTAGGCAATTCCCTGCACTGTCAGGCCTACTGACATAGCGAGAACTGAATGCAAGGAGTTTGGTCATCCCGCGCGATGAATCCACGCCAATTGCTGCGGATGCGCATCCACCAAAGAAAACATTTTCTCCATACTCGAATAATAATTTTTTTTTCATGTTTCCGCATTGCCTTGCGCTGGCAAATGTAATTCGATTTAGAAGCGTTCAAACGCACAAAAAAGCGCCCCTATTGAATCCTTGAACGCATTTCTGCAGATCAGCCGCCGAAAAAAACGCTGCTTTTGGCATAAGGTTTGATAAGAGCAATCGCGGCAAATTTGCCGCGCTAGAATATCCGCTAATGATTTATATTAATTAATTACAAGAAAATGAAAAAGTATCTATTCGCAGCCCTCCTTCTTCTCGGATTGTCAGTCCAAGCCTTTGCCCAGACAAAATACAAAGTGGTGACCGTCGTCGAAAGTATCATTCCGATGGGCCTTGGACGTTCCCGCATGATCGAAACCAAGACCGATTTGGACGTAAGAGGTGCCACAACTGAGCGTACTAGCGGCAATGATTCCAAGCAAGGCGATGTAAAGCGCGATGATCTCAAAGTCGATGCTTTCGCAGAAACCAAATTGCTCAACTTCTTCAGCGCGGTCGGCATCAACTTTCAAAACATCGCCTCCAACGATGCATTGGTCAGCTCCAAGCTTGATCTCTTGGCTGCAGATGGCTGGGAACTTGCATTTGTGACCAGCGGCGTCGAAAGCAAAGGCAGCAAAGACGACGAAGAAGGCATCTACATCACCCGCTACATCTTCAAGAAAAACTAAACAGAATTTATATTCTGCTGGATGTCAGCCTTCCCCGGCAGCTTGGGGTAGGCTGACGTTTTTTTCGGGCAAATTTGGCGCAAGCACCTTGTACATTGTTCACCAAAAAGCTTGACCATATTGATGGTGTGTTGTGCGACTCCGCTGGAGTCGA
>JANPHP010000346.1:0-26572 GCA_031424495.1 Bacteroidota bacterium
ATGCAGGTGGGCGGGCAGGCTCCCTAGCTGTCGAGCGAGGCTTGCCTTTGCGGTAGACAGGTCTATCGGGCCCGGTGTCGCTACGGCAATCTTGGTCGCTCTTCCTTCAAAATCTGATAACAGTGCCATCGGTCAGCGTTGGTTTGCAAATTACAGTTCCTCGATGGTACAACATTCACTCTCAGGTGCCGTGCAAGGCGAGCCAGCACAAGGGCATTGCACAGTCAGTTCGGAATCGGCAAACTGCAACACGATGGGGCAAGCTCCCAAGTGGTAGGTCATTTGGGCCCTTACCTTGACCGTGCGGAGGTCTGAGATGCCGATGCCGTCGGCATCTGTAAAGGAAAAGCTGTCGCCGTCTGCGCTCTTGAATTTCTGAAGAAATCCGCTAGGAATGGTCGTCGCTGTGATTACGAAATCGCCGCTTTCGGTTTTCACACGATGGGCCGTTGCCAGGTCAAATGTATTCACAATAGCCTTGGGGCTTCTGGCGAATACTTTGAGTTGACCAAAATCGGAACTCAGCTCTAACAAGTGGTTTTCAATAGAATAATTGGACATAATGAAAATATTTTGAGTTGAACATGGCTCAAAGTTGGGGCTTACCTGCACCGATTACCACCAGAAAACTTGTCCAAAATGCAAGCGGGCGAAGCGACGACAATGGCTATTGATCGGATTCTAGCTAAGTTTGCGCGTAAACAATGCATGGTGATCGTGCAATGTTCAATTTTTGTCGGAGGTAGTCATGTTATGAAAAAAGTTGATCGATGAAACTCAGGGAGGCCCTATTTGACCTGATCCAAAGCATGACTCCAGCTGAGCGCCGGCATTTCAAACTCAATGCGCGACGCTATTCGCCTTCTGGACATGAAAAGAAATATGTCCTCTTTTTTGATGCAGTAGCCGCGCAAAAGGATTATGATGAGCCGCTGCTGCGACGCACGCTTGCTGCAGAAATCCCAGAAACTAGCTTCACATCGTGGAAACGCCATCTATTGAAGTATGTGGAAATCACAATCAGGGAGTTTCATGCTGGCAAGGACAATACCGAAGCCGTCTATGAAGCCCTGCGTGATGCAGAACTCATGTACCGGCGTGGCCTGTGGGACAACGCTCGCCGCAAAATTGCCGCAAGCAAGGACATCGCAGAACGCCTAGGTGATTTGCTCGCACTCCTCAAGATCAATGAGACTGAGCGGCGCCTGGCTCTGGAGTTTGAAGTGAAGTTTGTCGAGGAAAAAATCGAAACGTTGCGCGCAGAGGCAGCCAATATCATGTCGATGTTGCAGACGGACCAGGCATACAGTGAAATCTTTGAACGCACTTGCCTCTTGGTTCGACTCAAGTTTGATCCCCGCAATCCACAAGTGATCGCACAGGTTCCAATCCTATTGCAAGATGATCGCCTGCAGCAGCGGGCTAGCTTTCCCAGTTTTCGCTCACAACGGTACTTCCATCAAGCACGAGCGTTTTTGTATCATCTTGCAAACAAGCCGGAGCAAGAATACGAGGAGTACCTTGCCCTTTTGAAGCATTGGGACGACAATCCCTATTTCAAGGCAGTATTCCCAAAGATGTACAAGTTTGCCCTGACCAACTTTCTTCATGTCTTGATCAAGTTAGGGAAGTGGGATGCCTGCCCTTCGGTATTTGCAGCGGTGGAAAAGCTTGGCGCAGAAAACAATGATGAGGCAGCTGAGGATTTCCAAACGATTGAGTTTTACCGCCATTTATTCTTCCTTGATAGCCGCCAATTGAAATCGGCAATAAAGATGCTGCCTACGTTGGAAAAAGGATTGGTGCGATTTGCAGCCAAAATCAATCATGCACGGTGGCTGAGTTTCAAGGTGAACATGGCGATTACGCTTTTCCTTTCTGGGGAGGCCAAAGCGGCACAACATCAAATCGAGCAAATCTTGTCGCATCCCAAATCGGAACATCGCAGCGATGCGCAAACCCTTGCTAGGATACTTGAACCCGTTTTGATCTATGATCTCGGTGAGGCGCAACTGGCGTTTCAAAAACTGCACGCGCTGCGCGAATGGCTCAGAACAAATGAGCGGTTTTATGACTTTGAACGAATGCTATTATCCAAAATGGAGTTGCTGTTCAATGCTGCTGCTTCAAAACAGGCCGAAGTGCTTGGAGGCTTCAAGGCTGAATTGAGGAAAATCCATCTCCAAGGGCAGATTATCCCTGGTGCAGATCTTTTACTCCTCTGGGCAGAGGCCAAGCAAGCACGCAAATCATTACGAGATGTCTTTGAAGTATCTTCACCGACGGACATCTAGGAGTAAGCGACATTTCAACCGGGTGAGGCATGGCGATATAGCTTAAAAGCGATCCCAAATCCCTTTACCCCCCATCCCCCAAAACCGCAGCACTCATCGTGCGGGCAGAGACATTGATAGAATCTCCACCCGATTACCTACCACGCACTAGGTGAAGTATGCGCAAAAACCTATATTTGTGCCTGATTTCATCCTTCACTAGAATTAACGATTTGAAATATGGGAGTTTTTGATTTTGCTAAGGCCGCTCAGGCACATATTGCCGCTGATCAAGAGGCCAAAATGACCGAAATGCTCAAAAGCAAATTGCACGAATATGGCCTTGTGGTCAACGATGTGCATGTTTCCTTCAACGCCGGCGTGGTAACCGTCGAGGGTGAAGCCGCCAATCGCTCGACCAAGGAAAAAGTCGTCTTGGCACTCGGCAATTTGCCCGGTGTGCAAAAGGTCGACGACCGCATGACCTTGCCACAACCTAAGCCAGAAGTCGCCGAAGAGCCTGAGGCCCAGTTCTATACTGTCGTCAAAGGTGACACGCTGAGCAAAATCGCCAAGCATTTTTATTCTGACGCGATGAAGTATCCGGTGATCTTTGAGGCCAATAAGCCGATGCTGAAAAGTGCCGACTTGATCTACCCAGGCCAAGTGTTGCGCATTCCAGCGCTGTAAATCATATTGGATTCAATCGAATGAGGGGAATGTAACCATTCCCCTCATTCGCATTGTTGGTATAGGATGCGCTTTATTTTGTCAACCATGAGACCATTTCTTTTCCAAGCAGCCTTGCTCCTGCTTTTGGCTGCGGCAAGTGCCTGCAGCCACCCCAACCACGAGCTCATTGAATCTGCACCTTTGATTTCGCATGGTTTCAAAGATGTATTTGGCCGGCAGATCGTTTTGCAGCATGATCCCAAACGTGTGGTTTCGCTCGCCAACAACATCACGGAGATTCTCTTCGCAATCGGTGCGCAAGACCAAGTGGTCGGCGTGAGCCATGACAGCAACTACCCCGACGATGCCAATTCCAAGACTACCATTGTCACCTATGAGAGTTTTGACTTGCCTGCCGTCGCCGAACTGACGCCTGATCTTGTGCTTGCATCCACTGAAATACATGATCAACGCATCACCAACTTCTTTGACAAGTACAAAATCAATCTGTTTTTCCAGAACTACGCGACTTTGGAAGACATTTTTGCCAGCATACGGGAGACGGGGCAAATGGTCGGGCGCGAAAAGGCAGCCAACCACCTAGCAGATTCGTTGGCCGCAATCACCCGCACGGTCACTGACTCGACCGCGGGTCAGGTGAAGTATAATACGGTCATTCTTTTGGGCATCGATCCAATCACAGTCGTCGGTTCAGGCAGTTTCATGAATGACCTGCTGATCAAGTCAGGCGGTAAAAATGCATTTGGCAATCTCATGGAGCGCTACCCGACGGTGACAGCAGAGGATTTTATAAAGGCGGCACCTGAATATGTGATCTTGCCGACCACCAATGACAAGGCCTGGAATGATCTCGTGGCCATGCATCCTGAAATTCAGCTCAATATCCCTGCTGCCATCGATCATCACATCTTTCAGGTGGAGCCCGAGGTGATCGTGATTCCCGGACCCCGCATCGTCGAAGGTCTATCGTATCTCACGCGCGTGCTGCATTCGCGGGTGAGCGTACCGTTTTGAAAAATTATTAAACTGACAGTCAGATACATATATTTCATCACAACTTTTTGTTTAAAAATAATCCGAAAACATTAAACAAAACTTGTACATTTAGTTGTCATTTGAGACTACTAGGAGATCACTGTTCGGAAACCGTTCTCTTCTTATGGTGAAACTAAACACAGTTTTGTGATGAAAGAAACTCCTATGCGCCAGCAGCGCGAACAGCAGCGTCCTGAAAATCAAATGCCTACAGGTGGAGGGCTCAAAAAAAGTCCACCCGAGTTTTCCTTGAGCAATGGCCAAGAAAATGGTGAAATGATGCTTGCCAACAATCCGGGTCCACGCAATGTGGCATGGAATGTATCGCATTACATGGCCCAAGAAATGAATGTCAATGGCAAAAGTGCAAAAGTGCAAGAAATACGCGGCAAATGGAGTTCTTGGAATCCCTTAGACAAGCTTGAGGCGTTGAAGTTGTTTACGGCGATGGTAAATTATAACAAGCCATGGGATCACAAACCCTATTTGGAACGGCAATTTGGCCTGTGGCATGCCGACCCCAACAACAATTGCGAGTGGGGCCATGATGTCTGGTCAAACATTCACTACGGTTATGTCGGTGCGCTTTGTGGATTTGACGTTGCAACACTGCTCGATGCCGCCGGGGCCGCCCAATTCTGGAAAAGCAAAGTGCCAGACGGATATTGGAACCGCGTAAACTCGTGGGGCTTCTTAGGTGCTCTTGACGACGGCAATGATCAAAAAGCGGTCACTGTCGGGACGGCGATTGCTGGTCAAAGCTTGGATGCAGAAAGCCTTCTGTGGGTCATGCGGGGAAGCAAATCTGAGCTTCGCCAACGGCCGCTATCTCGAAATACGTGAGATCGAAATCACGTTTCACAAAAAAGCCCTACCGTGAGGTAGGGCTTTTTTGTGAAACGTCAGCAATGCTCAATCAGCTCCATCTTTGCCAGAAATGGATTTACGCATATCTGTATCTGCCTGCACATTGCGCAACTTATAGTAATCCATCACGCCCAAATTGCCCTTGCGCAAAGCCTCAGCAATGGCAAGCGGAATTTCGGCCTCGGCTGCGATGACCTTGGCGCGCATTTCTTGGGCAAGGGCGATAAATTCCTGCTCCTGAGCCACGGCGAGCGCGCGGCGTTCTTCAGCTTTGGCGTTTGCGACCTTGAGGTCGGCCTCAGCTTGATCGGTTTGCAGCTTTGCACCGATATTTTCGCCGATGTCGATGTCAGCGATGTCGATGGAAAGGATGGCGAATGCGGTACCGCTGTCCAGGCCTTTTTCAAGCACCTTTTTAGAAATCATGTCTGGGTTTTCAAGCACCATTTTGTGGTTGTCGGCTGAGCCGATGGTGGTCACGACGCCTTCACCCACACGTGCCAAGATGGTTTCTTCGCCAGCGCCACCGACCAAGCGGTGAATGTCTGCACGAACAGTAATTCTCGTTTTGGCGATGAGTTGGATGCCGTCTTTGGCGACGGCGGCGACTGGAGGACAGTTGATGACGCGCGGCGTCACCGAGTCATGCACAGCGCGATAGACGTCGCGGCCTGCCAAGTCAATCGCAGCGGCAAGCCTGAAATCCAAGTCGATATTGGCCTTGTCAGCTGAAATGAGCGCATCGATCACGGCATTGATATTGCCTTTTGCGAGGTAGTGCGTCTCAATTTCAGAAATGGTAATCGTGATACCAGCTTTGGTGGCTTTGATGAGATTGTTCACGACCAGCGAAGGTGGAATTTTCCGCAAACGCATTCCGATCAATTGCCCGATACCGACCTTCACGCCCGAAAACAAGGCTGTGATCCAGAGGCCGACCGGCACAAAGAAAAGGAAGAGAAAAATGAAGAAAATCGAACCGACAATGACCACTATCGGGACCAAAGGCAATTGATTGGAAGCTAATGTCACCATGTTGTTGGGTAAAATTGAGGGTACTTAGACAAAGGTAGGAAATTTTGAATGTGATCAAAGCGGACTATGTGGTCCGAACCAAAGGGAAATTTTGTATTTTTGATCGCTTAACAGAAAATTATGTCCCTCGCTAGGCTCGACAATGAAGTATTTTTCAAAAAGGCGTTCACTGATCCGATCGTGTTCCGGGCCTTTGTGAAGGACATTGTCGGTATCGATGTGAATCCTGAGGTCATTGAGACAGAGAAGGGCTATCGACCTAGGCTTGGAAACATCGATTTTCGATATGATATTTTTGCTGAGGATGTGGAGCAACGGGTGATCGTCGAGATCCAAAAGGTTGAATATGACCACAATTTCGACCGATTCCTGCATTATCACCTTCAGGCCATTGCCGAGCAGCAGCGCAGTTCAGAAGACTATTCTGTCGCGAGAACAGTCTATACCATTGTCGTGATGACCGCGCCTTACAAGACCAAGGCAAAAACCGGGGAAGTGTACCGCGACGAGGTATTGATTTCCTCGATCAACCCCAAAAACCTTCATGGAATCGAGCGGCGCTACTATGACCACGAATTGATTTTCCTCAATCCGAACTACAAAGGCAAAGATACCCCCGCCAATTACCGCGATTGGCTGGATTTGATCTACGAGAGCATCCACCATCCTGATTCGCCCACGATCAACCATCAGCATTTGGGCATTCAACGTGCAAGTGAATTGATTCAATGGGAAAATATCAGCCCTGAGGAATGGGAGGCTTCCAAAATTGAGGCTGGGAAACGCGTGGTGCTTAACCAAGAGCGAGAAGCCGGCATCGAAGAAGGGGAATTAAAGAAAGCCCAATTGGTCGCAAAAAAATTGAAAGCCAAAGGAATGAATGAGGCTGAAATCGGGGACATTACAGGCCTCTCCACTGCCGAAATCGCTGGTTTGGAATAATCCCGAAACATTCGATTTGAGCTCGCAAACGGAATGATGGGCTTCCAAACCCTTGCTTCACTCCTGCTCGCACCCTACCTTTGCATCAAATCTGAATTCAAAAGAACATGAAATTTTTCATCGATACTGCCGACCTCAAGGAAATCCAAGATGCCAATGATTTGGGCGTGTTGGATGGGGTGACCACCAATCCCTCGCTCATGGCCAAGATCGGCGTGACCGATTTCAGGGCACATTACGCTGCAATTTGCGAGCTCGTCGATGGCGATGTGAGTGCCGAGGTGTTGAGTACCGATTTTGCCGGCATGATGAAGGAGGGACTGGAGCTTGCCGCAATTCATCCCAACATCACCGTGAAGGTGCCCATGATCAGAGACGGCGTCAAAGCCATCAAAGAACTCACCCAAAGGGGCATCAAAACCAACTGTACGCTCATTTTCTCGCCCGTACAGGCACTCGTGGCGGCCAAGGCTGGTGCTACCTACGTGTCCCCGTTCCTAGGTCGACTTGACGACATTGGCCACGATGGCATGGTCCTGATCCAGTCCATCCGCACGATTTTTGACAACTATGGTTATGCGAGTCAGATCTTGGCGGCTAGCATCAGGCATACACTGCACGTCGTGCAGTGTGCTGAATCAGGTGCTGACGTGGCCACAATGCCACTGTCGGTCATCGATCAGATGATCAAACATCCCCTTACGGATATCGGCTTGGCAAAATTCCTAGCCGACCACAAAAAGAATCAGGATAAGTCTGCTTGACAGTAGATTAGCCACAAATACTTGAAGTGAAAGTTGAGCCTCCTTGTGAGGCTCATTTTTTGGGTGTTGTGCCAGATTTGGGTGCATCTTTGGTGCCGCTGATGGGCGTACCCGTCTCCAATTCCCAATCCTTGCGCAGTGCAGCCATTTTGGCTTCTGTCGCCGATAGCCTAGTTTTTTGGTCTTGAAGTTGTGCAGTCGCCGCCTCGATTTCGGCAGGTTTGAAACGTGGGTCTGTCTTCGAACGCTCCAACTGCGCCTCCGCTTCCTCCAGTTGGATACGCGCAGTTTTGAGGCGATCCTCGGCCGAAATGATTTCTGACCGCTTCAAATAAACCCGTCGATGAGGGTCGACTCCTTGCTCGCCAAATGTATCCACGACGGCAATTGGGGCGCTCAAATCACCGCTGCGCAAGCTGTCGCGCGATGCATTCATGAGCGCAGCCCCACGCAAGGCAGCCTTGCCCTGCCCTGCCACCACAGAATCAGGATTTGCGGGCGCAACCCCTTCTTTGATCTTGACCTTCTGGCCAAAAGCAATGCCAGTGACGAGCAGGCTTAATGTGAATATGAGCGAAATATGCTTCATGTTGTACGCGCAAAGTAACGCAATCCGACGTGGATATTCAACCGTTGCGCGAGGATGGAATCGGTTCTTGCGCCCAACCAATGCAAACAGCGGATACAAAAGCACCTACCCTCGCAAAAATCAGACCATTGTCCAAAACTGCCACTGCCGCCAACCAAGGCTCATTCGATGACGATTCCGCTAAATTGTCGGCCGTGGGCGCAATCCGATTGGATAAAATCTGGGATTTTGCCTATTTTGGGGAGAATATCGTCGAATTGTATGCAAAAAAAATACGGCCTGTTGGCCCTTTCAATCCTGTTGATGGTCGTGAATCTTGCAGCCCAACCGGGCCAAATGAGCTTACAGACCTTTGCAACTGGATTTTCCAATCCCTTGTTTGTGACCAATGCAGGCGATGGCCGCATCTTCGTCGTGCAACAGGCTGGCAAAATCTACATTCTGAACCAACAAGGACAGCGCACCTCGACCCCATTTTTGGACATCGATCCTCGCGTCAATTCCACTTCGAATGAACGCGGCTTGCTGGGATTGGCCTTTCATCCCGACTACAAAAACAATGGCTATTTTTTCGTGAACTATTCCAATACCTCGGGCAGCACGATTGTTTCGCGCTTTTCGGTTACAGCCGATTCCAATATCGCTGACCCCAATTCCGAAGTAATCCTACTCACAATCTCGCAGCCATATTCCAATCACAATGGCGGCTGCATCAATTTCGGACCTGATGGCTATCTGTACATCGGCATGGGCGATGGAGGCAGCGCGGGCGACCCTGGCAATCGTGCCCAAAATGGTACTGAACTGCTCGGCAAGATGCTGCGCATTGATGTAGATCATGGTTTGCCCTACACCATTCCCGTAAGCAACCCCTACTATGGCATGAGTTCGATCCGCAACGAAATCTGGGCGATTGGAATGCGCAATCCATGGCGTTGGAGCTTTGACAAGGTAACAGGCGATATGTGGATTGGCGATGTGGGCCAAGGCAATGAAGAAGAAGTCGATTTCTGGGCAGCTACCGACACGACTTTTCCCAATTTTGGATGGCGGTGCTATGAAGGATTCGGCGCCTACAACACCTCAGGCTGTCAACCACAAAACACATACGATCCGCCGATCTACTCCTTTTCGCATGCATTAGGAAGTTGCTCAATTACAGGTGGATATGTCTACCGAGGTGCACGATTTCAGTCGATGTGGGGCACCTATTTCTTTACCGACTACTGCAGTGGATACCTCTGGCAAGCCCGGCCCAACGGCACAGGCGGTTGGATCACATCGCGCAGCCAATCGCCATTTGTCACCAACAACCTTGTGAGTTTTGGACAGGATGTCTATGGCGAAATGTACCTCACTGGCATCGGAAACGGCAATATCTACCACTTGGTAGACACAACTTGCACCCCGATGGCCTACATACCAGGAGGTGATACGATTTTTGCATGTCAGCCAGGTGGTGAGCTGCACGCTTTCGGAGGCCCTACCCTCGGCTATCAATGGCAATTGGGTGGTGCAGACATCTCGGGCGCCAATGCTGCAGTGATCGTGCCTGCGCAGGCAGGCGACTACCGCGTGATCGTCTCCAATGGCAGCTGCGCCGACACCTCCAACACGGTTCATGTCGAGCTAGCTGCCACACCTGTTGTGACATTTTCATTGCCAGATACCAGCTATTGTGACGATGCAGTGCCTGTGACCACCATGCGTTCTCCGATCGGAGGTACGATTTTTGGACCAGGCGCAGCAGGGATCTTTTTTGATCCTAGCGCTGCGGGGGTGGGCTCACACCAATTGATCTATGTCTATACCGATCCGCAGACGGGTTGCAGCGCATCAGACACCTTTCAAGTGAATGTCAATGTCTGCATTGCCACGAGCAATCCCTATGTTGCTGAGCTCAGCATTGCCCCCAATCCCGGCGCTGGCCTTTTTGTGCTGCAATTCCAGCTGGGCCTAGCTACGGATTACCGTTTGGAGGTAACGGATTTGCAGGGCAAGCGTCTAGAAGAACTCGAATTCGTCAGTGGCGAAGGCTTGGTCATCAAGGATTTGGATTTCAGGGATCTCGCCAATGGTCTGTACTTTTTGCGCCTGCATGTAGGCGACGCCGCCTCAGTTTTGCGGTTTGTGGTACAACACTGATGGATTCAGTTTTCCTACCTCAATCGCGCTCAATTCACCATTCTTTTTGGTGGTTCATATAGTTTGCCTTAATTTGGCCAAGTAGAAAAATCAACACAATGCGTTTGTTCAACAAGAATTCTTGGGTAGTCGTGATCACTTTGGTGCTGTTGGTAGCCTCCTGCAGCAGCCTTGATCACAAAAAGCATATTGTCGGCATCTGGACGCTCACATCGATCAATGTGAATGGGATGGAAATCGGCGACGGCAAAGGATTTATCAAGTTTTGGGAGGATGGCCGCACCGGCGTGCGTTCGGGACCAGGCCTTTACGAATTCGGGAAATTTGAAATCTATCCTGAAAAAGACGAATTGGTGCTCAAAAACGATTCTTCTGAACTGCGCTATTCCTATCGCATGTCGGTGGACTCATTGATCATGACCAGAAATGCCCCCAATCGTATCACAGTATTTCGGATGATCAAATCTGAGAAACTGCCAATGGATCCGACAGCCGAGGGTGTGCTTCCTGAAATCTTTAAGTGATACTGAACCGCAGGGGCACCGTCCATTTATTTGCGGCATGCTTGCTCCTGCTGTCTATGCTTGCTTTGCGTTGTGCAAATGCTGATGAGGACCGACAGCCGGTGGACCATCGCATAGGTTATCGCTTTTTCCCAAATTCCCCCCTGTTGCGGGATTCGACGGTGACGGTGTATGACAGCAGCTCTGTTGGCATCATGCGTCTGCTTGATCGTATCCAAGATGCGACCGTGATCCATGCAGCTTGGAATACCTTCATTGCACCACAATTGCAAATGGCCTTGGTCTCGCAATTGCATTCGCATCCAGGCGCGCGCGTGTTTCTGGTCATGGATCAGCATGACTTCGAGCGCTTTCCTGATTCAGTGGAGCCTATTCTGAATGCAAATGTGGCAGGTGCTATTCGATTTGAAAATGAGCAGCGCCCATATTCAGGTGCCTTCAATACCAGCGAGGGCAAACATGGGCAAATGCGCAACAATTTCATGCTGTTTCAAAACCTCGCCCCAGACGGTCCCGATGACGGCGCCTTTGGCTTGTTGTTCAGCACAGGTGCATTTCCGATGAATCCTGCATTGCCCAGTATTTCAGAAGCTGTTTGGCTCTATGGCGATAGCAGTTTGTATGAGCGATTTCTTGGTTATTGGGAGACGATCGTGGAGGGCAATTCACCGATCCTATCAGCCCAAAGCCATACTTACAGCAATTTGCACGATCATCAGGCTTGGTTTTTTCCGGATGTAGACGCAGCGGGTGCTGCAGCAGCACTCTTGCAGCCCCTGGAACAAGGTCTTGAGTCCACTCGGCAACCGGCCAAGGTTCGCCTTTCCCTTACAGGCATCGATCGTTGCCACATTCCAGTATTACATGCGCTGTCGCGCATGCAGCAAGCGCAAGAAATCGACCTCAAAATCGCGATCGCGCGTGAAATCTACCTGCATCCAGCGGTAGCGACCGCAATCGATGGCTTTGAAAAAGGAACCGTGCGCTATTTCCCGCAAGTACAGCCTGCAATGCAATCAAGGATGTTGCTGATCGATGGGCCCTATCGCCTCGCCCAAGACGGCCCCATTGAAGCCCGCAAATTGTCGTTTTTCTTGGGCGGAGACCTCTACCTTTCAGATTTGGAGGCAAATAGCATGACTTGGTTGCGCATCGCCGATGCAGACTTGCTGGAGTCTGCGCAGCAACACTTTGACCAAATCTGGAGCATAAGCGCGGACACGGCTATCTACCCGATTCTGAGCCGCCCGCAATTGCAAAATTGTGACTGAAAGGGCTTTCTAAATGCCTACTGCTCGTAGGCATAGGTGCGATAGACAAAGCGCTCACTCTCGTTGTGCAGCCGATCCACCGAGGTGACCGCATAGGTATAAACCATTCCAGGCTTGGCGCTGCGGTCGAAATGGTGCAAATCGCGGGTAATAGCCAAGATATTGTGTGGATCGTCCAAGTCATTGGGCTCGCCGTCCAAAAATCGATAGACGACATAATAGGTCGGCAAATCGCCGTCCTGTGCCGGCTCAGGTAGCTCCCAAGTGAGGTACAGGCCGTCGGTCTGCGGATAAATCTTGAGGTCGAGTGGCCGATTGGGTGGCAGGCTATCGATCCAAGGCATTTCTGGAACCAATGCCGGATATTGGTACAATTCGTAACGAAGTGCATTGGTGATGCCGCCGTCGTTGTCTGAGATACAAGAACTTCTGAACCAAGCATTCCCACAGACCTGATCTTGAGTGCGGCACATTTCCACCTGCTTTACAAACTCAGAGGCCATCGCCCATGCGGGCTTAGGATCCTTAGACAAAAGGTAGATCGCATGACCGATATAGACGTGTCGATCAGAGCTTTGTGCATCCCACCAAGATACCAAGACATCAAATGCGGCCCTGGGATTTCCGATATTCCAATAGAGCTGCGGCACCATGTAATCGACCCAGCCATACTTGAGCCACTTGCGCGTGTCTGCGTACAGCGCGTCGTAGGCTGAGAGTGCACGCACGGTACCCGAGCCTCGGGCGTCCTGGTCATCGTTGCGCCACACGCCAAATGGGCTAATTCCAAACTTGACGCTGGGCTTGTTCAGAAAAATGCTGTCGGCAAGTTCCTCGACAAATGCATCGACATTGTGTCGCCGCCAAGTCGCGAGGTCTGAAAACCCGCTCCCATACGCTCGGTAGCTTTTCGCATCAGGCAAGGGCACACCGGGCAAGGGATAGGGATAAAAATAGTCATCCAAGTGGATGCCGTCGATGTCATAGTTGCGCACCACCTCCATCACGACGCGCACGATGTAGTGCCGCGCTGCGGGTACCCCGGGGTCGAAATACTTGGAAATACCGTAGGTGAAAAACCAATCGGGATGCCTGTTGAGCATATTGTCAGCGGCGACCGAGCTGAATTGGACGTGGGAAAGCGCCCTAAACGGGTTGAACCAAGCGTGAAACTCGATATTGCGGGCATGGCTTTGCTCGACCATGTAGGCTAGCGGGTCGTAAAAAGGCGATGGTGGCACGCCTTGCTTGCCAGACAAGTATTGCGACCAAGGCACGAGTTGGCTGGGATACATCGCATCACCGGCGGGTCTCACTTGCACGAACACAGCATTCATCCCGGCCCGCTGCATCTCGTTCAACAACTTGGAAAACTCATTTTTTTGGAGGTCACTGTGCATGTTTGCGCGTGACGGCCAGTCCAGATTGGCGAGGGTACAGACCCACACACCCCTGAACTCACGTTTGGGAGGCATCGCATCCTGTGCAAGACCCCAAGTCTGCAGCAGCAGCAATGTCCCAAAGACCAGACCACCCAAAAAATTACGCATCAAGGGCAAATGTACAAATTCCTTGCATGTGGCAAGCCTTATCAAAACTATGGGGTGCGTTTCCAGCGGGTAGAAAATGAAAAAAGGCAGGCGCATTCTTGTAGCACCTGCCTTTCTTGTAGGTCGATTACCTTGCGATTATTTCAGCACGGTCATGGTCATCTTGATTTCTTTGACGGGAGCATCGCCGGGTTGCGTTTGCACCCTGCCGATTTCATTCACGACATCCAAGCCGCCGACAACCTCACCAAATACCGTATAGGTGCCGTCCAAAAAGGGAACGCCGCCCTGGGTCATATAGGTATTGCGCATTTCGGGGGTGAATTTCACTTTGGGCCATTGCTCACGGTAGGCGCCATATTCAGACTTGATGCGCGCATCGACAATGGCAAATGAGTCGGGATTGCTGGTCTGCAATGTTTGCAGATTCACCATGCGCACCCATCCATTTTTGGGATCGGCCTGCCACTGCGCGGATGCGTAGGAGTCGATCGTCATCCCAATTTGTTGCTCCATCTGATCCAGTTCCTCGGTCGTCCACTTTTTGCCAGTCACGATGTAAAATTGGCTGCCTGAAGACTCCCAGTTGGGATTCGCGGCATCTGGCGTGCGTGCTGCCGCAAGTGCGCCGATTTTATGAAAGTGGCCGGGCTGAATTTCACGCTTGATCGTGTAGCCGGGTCCACCCTGCCCTGCTGGGCCGCTATTGTCCTTGGTATTGGGGTCGCCGCCTTGGATCATGAACTCTTTGATGATGCGGTGAAAGTTTGTTCCATCAAAAAAGCCTTCCTTGGCGAGCTTCAAAAAGTTCTGTTTGTGCTCGGGAGTATCGTCATAGAGATCGACATAGACATCACCATAGTCGGTGCTGATTTTGACATCGGCATTTTCGGGCGCTTTGTCACAGCCCGACATTCCCAATGCCGCACCGCCTACCAACAGCGCAAAAAACAGTTTCTTGATCATTTTTCCTGAATTTTAGGGGTTGAGCCTCACGGCTATCATTTCTTGGTTTTCTCTTTCTTCTTTTTGGGAAGTTTCGTCTTAGCCTCGATGGTCATCATGATGTCCACTTTGGGGCGGTCGCCGGGCAGCTTCTCGACGGCTGCGATTTTGTCGATCACGTCCAATCCGCTGATCACTTCTCCAAAGATCGTGTACTGCTGGTCGAGCCATGGTGAGCCGCCGACGGTCTTGTAGGCCTCGCGTGCAGCTGGCGAAAACTTAAAATCTTTGCCGAGCACACCCTTCATCTGAGCCTCTGCACGGTCGATTTCGGTCTCGCTCATTGGCTTGCCTTGCACGAGGTAAAATTGAGAACCTGAGCTTTCGCGCTTGGGGTTCATCTGATCGCCCAAGCGTGCGGCCGCCAAAGCACCTTTTTTGTGAAAATACTGCGGCAAAATCTCAGCGGGAAGTGTGTAACCCGGGCCACCGGAGCCTGCTTGCGCCTTTTTTGCTTCGTCTTTGCTATATGGGTCGCCGCCTTGCACCATGAAGTCCTTGATCACACGGTGAAAAAGGGTGCTGTCGTAAAAATGGTCATGTGCCAGCTTCAGGAAGTTCTCTCTGTGGATTGGCGTATCCTCATAGAGTTTGATCCCGATATCACCCATCGATGTATGGATGATCACGTCGGGTTTCACGGGCACCACCTTGGCGGCTTTGGGGGCCTTGGGCGCTTTTTGGGCATAGGCAAATGTCGAACTGAGCAACAATACCATCAACAATCTGCCCATCGGGCGTAACCAATTTTTCATCTTAGATCTCATAGATATCTGCAAAGTAATCAACGATATAGGACTTAAGGAATACTTCTTGGGAAAAAATATCAACGTGTGGCAGTGGTTTCAATTGCTCCCAATGCGGCCAACCTTCCTGATCGAGATGACTCAACTGAAAATAGCCGCCAGATGCCAGCACGGCACACATGGCGATGTGCATCAGGTCCACTTTTTGCTCCTTGGTAAAGTCGCCCGGCATTTCCCCGAGCTCCCGCACGCCGATCAAGAACAAAATGCCTTCCAAATCGGGCTTCTTCCCAAATCTGGACTTGATGATTTCACTCAACTGTGCCCAGCGTTCCTGCAAACGGTTGATGTCTTCTGCTGTTTCCTCACTCATGGACGGTAGATAATTCCTTGACGTATGCTTCTAGTTCACGTAATAATTGGTGCAATTCCTTGATTCCTCCTGATAATTTCACCTCTAGCGAAAGATATTTAGGGCTTTCCTTGAATCGGGCGCGCTTGTGATTGGATTGTGTCCATGACAAAATAATCGGAAAGAGCGGCGATGAATAGTAGCTGCTCTTCTTGTCTTGCGGGAAATACAAGCGCGCGAGTTCGTCCTTCAAAACGACCTTTTCAAAACCCAGCTTGCGACCCGCGCGGCGGATGCGCACCGTGTCAAACAAGCCCAAGACCTCCTCGGGTAGTGGCCCGAAGCGGTCAATCAATTGGCGTTGGATCTCGCGCATCTCCTCCTCGTTGGCAGCTGCGGCGATCTTGTTGTAGAAATTCAGACGCTCAGAGACGACCGGCAGATAACTCTCGGGAATGAGAATGTTGAGATCGGTCTCCACTTGCGTGTCGTCTACAAACGACTTCTCATCCTGCTTGCGCTTGATTTCGTCTTGGAACAATGCGCCAAACTGATCCTCCTTGAGCTCCTCGATCGCCTCGACGAGGATCTTTTGGTACATTTCGTAGCCGATCTCGTTGATGAATCCGCTTTGCTCGCCGCCGAGCATGTCGCCGGCACCTCTGATGTCGAGGTCGCGCAAAGCGATGTGGAAGCCGCTGCCGAGGTCGCTGAATTCCTCGATAGCCTTCAAGCGCTTGCGCGCATCGCGGCTCAGCAGGCTCTCATGTGGCGCAAAGAGGTAACAAAATGCCTTGCGGTTGCTGCGGCCCACACGGCCGCGCATCTGATGCAGGTCGCTGAGACCATAGTTGTGGGCCTCGTTGATCATGATGGTGTTGGCGTTGGGGATGTCGAGGCCCGACTCAATAATCGTCGTGCAGCAGAGCACATCAAACTCGCCCTCGATGAAATCAGCCATGATTTTCTCGATTTTCTCGGCACTCAACTGCCCGTGTGCGATGCCCACACGCGCGTCGGGCACGAGTTTTTTGATCATCGAGGCCATCTCGTCCAGGTCGGCGACCTTGTTGTGAACCAAAAATGCCTGGCCACCGCGCTTCATCTCGTAGGCGACGGCATCTCTGATGGTGCCTTGGTCGAAGCCAAGCACAGTCGTCTCGACAGGCTGCCGGTTGGGCGGCGGCGTCGCGAGCACGCTCATGTCGCGCACGCCCATGAGCGAGAACTGCAACGTGCGCGGGATCGGTGTGGCCGTGAGCGTGAGCGTGTCCACGCTCACGCGCAGCAGCTTCAGCTTTTCCTTGGTCCCCACGCCAAATTTTTGCTCCTCGTCGATGATCATCAGCCCCAAATCCTTGAAATGCACATCGTTGCTCACCACGCGGTGCGTGCCGATGATGATGTCGATCTTGCCCTCAGCGAGCCGCTTTAGCGTCTCCTTTTGGGCTTGGGGTGATTTGAAACGGTTGATGTAATCGACCGTGACGGGCAGATTTTTGAGGCGATCGGCGAATGTATGGTAATGCTGCAGGGCCAAAATCGTCGTGGGCACCAAAACAGCGGTCTGTTTGCCATTTTCGGCAGCCTTGTAGGCGGCCCGCACAGCGATTTCTGTCTTGCCAAAGCCGACGTCGCCGCAGACGAGGCGATCCATCGGGACCGGCCGCTCCATATCGCGCTTGACATCTTCGGTCGCCTTCACTTGGTCGGGCGTGTCTTCAAACATGAAGCTCGCCTCCAGTTCTTGCTGCATATAACTATCTGGCAGGCAAGCAAATCCGCTCTTCGCCATGCGCTGTGCATAGAGCCCGATCAGGTCAAATGCCAGCTCTTTGATGCGGCTCTTGGCTTTGGCTTTTTTCTTCGCCCATTCACCTGAACCCAATTTGCTCAGTTTGGGTGGCTCGCCATCTCTGCCTGTAAACTTGGAGATTTTGTACAGCGAATTCACATTCACGTAAATCTCGTCGCCGCCTTCATAGAAAATTTTGACGGCCTCTTGCTCATTCGCCCCTGTCTTGATGCGGTGCAATCCCCCAAACTTACCGATGCCGTGGTTGATGTGCGTGACATAGTCACCTGGAGCGATGTCCTTGAGCTCCTTGAGCGTAATCGTCTGGCTGCGAGAGGTCTGGGCCTTTGCCTTGAACCTGTGGTATCGCTCAAAAATCTCATGATCGGTATAGAGCGCGAGCTTGAGTTTTTTGTCGAGAAATCCGCGGTGGATCACGGCATGGATGCCTTGAAACTGAGCTGATTTGTCGATTTCCTCAAAGATTTCATGGAGCCGCAAAAACTGCTTCTCGCTCTCAGCCAAGATGAAATTGACAATCCCAGCCGTATGATTCTTGTGAAAATGGTCGGCCAGTAGATTGAACTCTTTTTTGAAGGCAGGCTGAGGACTGCCTGGCCAATCCAAGAATTGCTCGGGGCTGCGGTAATGGAATCGATTGCCAAATTCGACTTTGGTCACCGTTTCCAGGCCCTTTTTGAACGCCTTGCCATCGGTATACATCGTTTCTGGCGGACGGCTCAGCGCGGCCCCGCCGCTCTGTATGTGCAACTCTTTCCAGTATTTCATCGCCCGCTCAAACTGACGGTCGAGATCTGCCGTGAGGAACTCCATACTTTGCAGAAATACCACCGTGCGATCACTCAGGTATTCCAGAAAGTGTGTTTTCTCCTCATTGATGAGGTTTTTTTGAATATTGGGAATGAGCGCCACCGCCACATGCTCAGCCTTGGAGATCTGATCGACAGGATCAAAACTGCGGATGGATTCCACCTCATCGCCAAAAAATTCAATGCGATAGGGCAGGTCATTGGCGAAGGAGAACACATCCAAAATGCCGCCGCGTTTGGAGTACGTCCCTGGTTCCCAGACAAAATCTGAATGATCAAACCCATAGTCGTCGAGCACGTCGACGACAAAGTCCATCCCGCAGTTGTCGCCTTTGTGTACATCGAGCGTGTTTTTGACGAGGGACCGCTTGTTCACAACCTGCTCACTCATCGCCTCGGCAAACGTGATGATGAGTTGCCGTCCTGCTTGGGTATGGTTGAGCTGATTGAGGACTTCGGCACGTTGCAGCACGTTGGCGTTGTCGATCTCCTCAATTTGGTAGGGCCGCTTGTAGGATGCAGGGTAATAAAGAATCTCCTTCTGGGGCATGAGGGCCTGCAGCTCGTTGTAAAAATAGAGGGCTTCTTCCTTGTCATTGAGCACCACGAGGCCGCTGCGGTGCATGTTTTGAAAGATTGAGGTCAGTACAAAGGCGGCTTGACTACCCGCCAAACCCTTGATCTGGAAAACGCCGTGGTCATCCTCCCGAATCTGCTGCGCAAAGGCGGCCAATTCGACGTGTTCCCTGTAGATTTTAAGAATGTCTTGAATCTTCACAATCGCCTCAATTTTGTGGTGGGCGGCTCCCCAACGGACGCACCCCCAAAACGAGCACAAAATTAACCCAGAAAGCATTCAAAGCACAAAAAAAGGAACGACCAATCAGATGTGTCTTTATGACGCTTCTGATTGGCCGTTCGGCAGATTGATCTTTGCAGATCGTTCGCCTTATTTTGAATCTTCCTTGGAGGCAGATTTCGTAACTGGTTTAGTCGCGGCAGGCGCAGCGACGGCTGCAGGTGCTTTGGCAGGTGCAGGAGCAGCCTCCTGCATAGGCGCTGCAATCGGCGCGATTTGCTGCGCTTTGGTGGGCTTGGTGCTCGAAGCTGGCACTGGAGCAGATGGCGCCAATGTCGGTGCTGCTTCTTCAGACTTGGACTCCGTTTCTGTTGTCGCAGCGCCATTGGATTGACGCTGAATGAGTGGGGTGCCTTTTCCTACGCCTTTGATACGTGCCTCAGAACCAGGCTGATCAGCTGTCGACTCAGTGGCAGGTTTTGCGGACTCCTTCTGTGCTTGCACATTGTAGAAGCTCAAGCAGGTAAGGCAAAGCGCAGCGAAGAATAACTTTTTCATAATAGGTTGCGATTTTCGGTAATAAGCCTCGATTGCGAGGCAACAAGGCTTAGCAAATCGGGTGCCAAGCTGGTTGATTGCTGACGAAGTTCCGCAGAAAGCTTGGATTTTCCAAATGCTTTCCACCCTCTGCGTTCAGCGCTTATCCCCTATTTTCACATCCCACATCGGCGCAAAAGTCCTATCTCACAATCGATAATTTTCTGGAAAAGGCAGTCTTGTCATTGCTCATCCGCACGATGTAAAGGCCGGCAGCAAGGTCAGTGGCATCAACCTCGATGGCGGTCGCAGCCTTGTGCCTGCTTTCCATCAAGACTCTGCCCTCAAGATCCATCACCTGCAACAGGTTAAGTTCACGGGCATCTGCCGCCATACGCACCCTGAAGCGCCCATCACTAGGATTGGGCGACATCGCAAAAGCAAGTGCATCAGGTTCGGGAGTCGACATGATCAAAGTGGGCTGCAGCGAGGTTTTGGGATCGCCATACATCATTTGCGCCTGACTCAAGCCATTCGTACTCAAATAGTAGGCCTCCGCAGCATAGAATCGTCTGCCTGCAGCAGTGTCGGCATAAATTGGCAAAAACGCATTCGCCTGAAAGCCAGTTGAGAAATATGCCAGCCCCACCCCACTTGCAACGACGGCAGCGCCGTCTCTGATCGCGTCGCCTGCTGTGTACAGCATGGGATCGACTGTCGAGATGGGTGAATTGTCCAGCCAAAGGTTGGCGAGCGAGCCAGGCAAGAAATCGAAATTGGGATCGAATGTGGCGGTGGAGTCAGGGCCAAAGGCAGCTACATAAGCCAAGACATTGGTCACATTTTGCACATAACTCGTGGGATTCACATCTCTGGTCACGCCATAGCCGAGCGCAGACATTTCTGTCTCGATACTGGGCACATAAGTATCAAAGAAACCTGCGAGCTGTTGTGACCCAGGCCACAAAAAACAATGGTCCAGCACGATCTCAGCATCAGAGACCAAGAGGCTGCGGTCTGGGCCGCCATGGTCGATGAGCCCCAGTGCATCGGCATCTGTAAATCCATCCAATCTCGAGACAAGAAAAATCCCAAATGAATCCCTGACGAAGGCTTGACCGCTATTGACATAGGGGCTGTACACTGGATTGCGAACCAAAATGCCACTGCTGTAGGGCCCTAGGATCAGGCTGATCTCAGACTCCACACTCGTGCAGCGCTCAAATGCCTGCGTGAATACATAATCGGCAGAATCGCAACCGTTGCGAATGGAAATCGCACTGGGCATGCCCTTGGTGGTCACAAGAAATCCTACGGAATCGAGCAAGTTGCCACCGATGAGTGCTGCCTCGATTTGGGCACGCAGATTTTCAAATTGGAGGCTGTCGATCTCGCCGGTGGTTGGCGCAGAGACGTGCAAGACGCGGTTGGGGGTGATGCCGCGCTGCTGCGCGAAATAGTTGCCGATGGTAAGCGAACTTTGGCTGCTATCATTCACGATCACAGCGACGTCTTTGTAGAGCAGCGCCTGCGCAGGCACCATCAAGGCAGTAGATAGTAGGCAGATGAGGGCAAGAAAGTGTTTCATAAAACAAGAATTTTGGAGGACAATTGATCCAACAAAACTAGCACCGTGCAAAATCGCCCGATATCCAAAACTTCGTCCATGCACGGATTCCTGCACCATAGGGTCCGATAGAACGGCCAAGCCCGCCTTGTGGGCGGGCTTGGCAACTATTGTGATCCGATTACTGTGACAAAATTAGAGCTTGCGCACGCGCATGGCACCGTAGGTGCCATCCTTGAACCTGAATTCCAAGAAATACATGCCGCTGCTGAGTGTTGAGACATCGATGGAAGCCACCGATTCATTGGCTTGGTAGCAGACCTTGCCGTCGATGTTCACGATTCTTACGCACTCAATCTTTTGAGCTTGTTGCAAATAGCGTATGCTTAGCTCGCCCGATACTGGGTTTGGATAGACTTGTACCCGATCTACCAACACAGTAGGCTGATCTGTATCGATGGAAATATCGCGAATATAGATCGGAAAGAAGGTCGTATCGGGAGCCTGTACACTGGGATTGTCGGCCTGCGGCCAAATCACCAAAATGTTGCCTCCACCTTTGTATCTACCTGCATTCAGGCTGTGTATGCTATCTGTAAAGCTAAAGGTCTCAACCTGCCCAACTTCGAAGTTATTGGCGATCCAAGTCCAGGCTGATGTATCCGCCAGCGAGGTATTGTACCGCATTTTCAAGTAGCAGGGGCCGTTTAGCCGGTCATTGCCCACGTTGGTTACGTCCACATAATATGTGATGCCCCACGTGTTTGGGTAGATGACCGTGTCAGCCGGCAGACTTGTGATCATTGAGACCCTCAATTTGGCTTGCGAGAACCCAAAAACGGGTGCAAAACCGATCAAAAGCAAGAAAAGGCAATAAAAACGATTCCTATTCATCAAGTGGTATTTTTCCGAAGACCTAAGATAGCCCTTTTTCCAAACAAAATCCTTACATTTCGATGATTTCTTACGCATCCATCTTTTGCAACTGGGGATATGGACATTTTGAATCGCATCGTTGGGCTCATGAACAAGGAGGAAGTGCGGCACTTCAAGCTGTTTGCGAGCCGCACACAAGTCGAGGGCAATCGCAAGGACTTGCTCCTCTTTGACTACATTCGCAAAGCGGCAGACAATTACCAAGAAGAAGAAATATTTGGGAAGCTCTACGAAGGCGATGACAAAAACTCCTTCTATCGCCTGAAAAACAGGCTATTGCAGGACCTGAACAAGAGTTTGAATCTGCAGCACATGGAGGATGACGACGTGGTCTACCTCTTTCACCTCCTGTCATTGGCGCGATTTTTTCACAACCGGCAAAAGTACAAGGTTGCACTGCACTACCTGCGCAAGGCTGAGAAAAGGGCCATCAAACTCAACCATTATGAGGTATTGGATTTTCTGTACAGCGAAATGATCAAATTGTCGCAGGAAATCGTCTTCATCAACCCCGAAGAATACATCCAACACCGCAAGGAAAATCGAGAAAAACTGCAAGCACTACGCGAAATCGACGATATTCTCGCAGCTGTGGTACACAGGGTACGCGTGTCGCAAAACCTCTCTCCGACCAAAAATCCGCTCTTTGACCTGCTGGAAAAAACCGTCAATGAGTTCACGGAAAACTCCAAGCTCAAGGACGATCCCAAACTGCGGTTTACCATTTACCACGCTGTGAGCCGCATTTTGCTCACCAAAAAGGACTACGAAACCTTGGAATCGTACCTGCTCAAGACCTATGAGGCATTCATGGAAGAGGGCCTCTTTACGAAGGCGAACCACGATACCAAGCTGCAAATGCTGGTCTATATCGTGAACACGCTCTATGAAAATCGCAAACGCGAGAAGTCCTTGCAGTATGCCGAATTGTTGCGGCAAGGCCTAGAAGAGCACCACCGCATGTTTCACTCCAAGTATTTGATGTATTATTACAATGCGCTCATCATCAACTATTATCACTTGGACATCAACCGTTCCATCCAGATTTTGGAGGAGGTGATCAGCAATCATACGTTCAAAGAGGCGCCCTTCAATGAGTTCATGCTGCTGATCAATCTGGCGATTTGCTACTTCAGCACACCCAAGAAAAGCACGACCAAAGCGCTCAAGGCGCTGATTCAAGCCTTTATACATGAAGGCTACGAGGCTGCGAGCCCCGAATTCAAACTCAAAATTGCCATCTTTGAGCTGTCGTTGCGGCAAGAATCTGGTGATTATGAGGTCACGGAGCGGCGCATCGAGGAGGTGCGCAAGGACTACCGCGAAATCTTGGAAAAACAGTCGATGCAAACCGAAAACAGCCTGCTGCAGATCATTGCCGACATGAATAAATCGGTGGAGATCCGTGCAGATAAGCCCCTGAAAGAGAAGATCAAGCAATTCATTGCTTCCACGCCGCGGCAAGAGCTCGAAGGCTTCTTCTTTATCAAATACCATGACTGGCTCAGTTCCAAGATAGGGCTGCCAGTTGGGCAAGCGAAATAGGCCTTGGCTGCGTAAGATTCTTTGCTACCTAGCGGTCAATTTCATCGATAGAATTGCAATTGCAATCAATTTGAAAATCTGCCCACGTAAGAAAGGTCTAAAATCGATTTCGCACCACGATGAATTCGGTAGATATTTGAATCATCAAGAAAAGTGAATCTATTACTTCGTAAGAGAATTTATTACTTCGTAAGAATTATCAAGATTTAATCCAAGTGGTCGGGGTTATTGAAAGCAGAGGTCCTTTTGGGGACCTCTGTTCGTTGTGGTAGCTAGGCCTCATTCGACTGCCGAAACAACTTGCAGGCCTCCTCGACGAAAGAGCTTCGCTTGGATCATTTGCCCAAAAAACTTGCTTTCCGCAATCGGCAACAGCCCTGCTTTTGCAAATGCCACTCCAAAATCGGGCAACTCGCGTGCTGGGATCGCGCAACTCCACCTAAAAAAACGATACATCAGCCAGATCAGCCCACCCGAAATCCACCGCATCGGCCAAGACGCCACGTGCGCGAAGTCACTAAAATACCAATACCCTCCTGCTTGCATGCAAGGTGACAGGCGAGCCATCAAAGCCTGCAATTCGGCCTGCGGATACATATCAAGCAAACAATGTGTGACCACGACATCAAAATGCCCCAATCGATCGGCGTCCTCAGCCCGCCCCAAAACAAACTCGACATTTTCAAAAGCCGTTGGCAGGTTTTGCCAAATGCGTTCCTGCGAGAGCCGAAACATTTCTGCAGACAACTCGACGTACACCACGCGACATGGCTTGGCGATGCGTAACAGTTGTTCCAAAAACCAACCCGATCCACCTCCTAGCACCAATATCGCTGCCTGTTGCGGCAATTGCGCGAGCATACACGTTTGCGCTTTGCGCAAGGCGCTACCATAAACCAAACTGGCGAGCCGATCATAAAAGGGCGCGAGCCGGTCGTAGCCTCTGGCAATTTCAAATTGGCTCATAGCATCGCCCAAAAAATGTACAGGATGGGCAATAGGAATGCGGCATCGCCCCAGACGCGGTAGCGTTCATGCTGCATGAACCAAACCGGGCGGTAAATAAGGGCTGCCAGTACAGCAGCCATCAAGGCAAAGACCGTTTCTAGCCTCACGGTCGGCGCGCCTCCCGTCGTGGCCAACAGAAATACGCCCAAACCGACTGCCGAAGCAAGCACCAAGCGCGTAAATCGAATGGTGCCCTTGCGGCCAATGGCTTGGACAAAAGAGGTCTGCCCGTCACGCTTGTCTGACTCATATTCATAAAGCGAAAATTCCAGCAAATTGGCGAGTGCCAGCAGCAGAAATTGGGCTGCAGGCACCATCGCCTCCCGTGTGCCGAGCCCGCCTGACATGATCAGGGGCAAGCCCCAGATCCCCGCCGAATAGACCAGCGCTACGCCCAACTCTTTGATCAGCAGCGGCGAAATACGCTCACCAACAAATTTGACCAAGACCAAATGTCCCAAGGCCAACAAGCCCATGCCGATCCCAAAAAGTATGCCCGTCATTCCCAAAAATAGGAAGGCGAGCACCACACAGGCGCAAGCCGCAAGCAAGGCGGAGACCAATAGAATTGTAAAGTACTGATGATGAAACAGATGACGCGGCGTACTAGCCGCCTCCCTCAGCTGCCTTGCATCCATGAGATGATCACTCGTGTAAATCGCCCACACCGCCAAAGGCAAAATCACATACCAACTCCAATGCATCGAGACTTCGAGGTAGGCCGCGACCATCGACCCACCACAAAGGGCTCCAATGGCCACATCGATGCTCAGCAGGCGTATGCGGTCGTAGTATGAAATTTTGGTGGACGGATTTTCCAATTGCAATGCGTAGCGACGCTCATGCGCAGATGCTTCTCAAAGCCCCAAAGCAACGGAATTTCCAAAGAGTAGGCAAGATCGCCTCAGCCAAATTGGTAGGCACTCACTTCAAATCATTGATGTGCACGATGCCTTTTTCGCCATAGGCTGCGGAATCGAGCAGCTCCAATATGCGTTCAGCGACAAAAGTGGGCTCCAGGAGATCGCCACTGTCCTTCATTTCCTTGAAGCGATCCAACTCTGGGAATTGATCAGGGCTTGAATTGCGTATCTCTTCCTGCATCTCGGTGTTGACGACACCTGGCGAAAAGGAGACGATCTTCACGGCATTGGGCAAGCCCTTTTGTTCATCAAACAAGCATTGCGAATACATTTCCAAGCCCGCCTTGGCTGCGCAATAGGCGCTCCAAGCCTTGACGGTGCGTTGCGCAGCGCCCGTGCTCAGATTCATTACCTTGCGCGGCATGCTCCAAGCCTCAGTCTCACGCACAAACCTGTCGGTAATGAGCATGGCAGCCGTGAGATTGACATTGATGCTGCGGATGATTTTTTCGGAGGCTTCAGACGCGCCCACCTGACGGATGGGATGGATGATGCCTGCATTGTTAATCAAAGTGATTTCTGAGACCTCATCGGGCTCGATCGCGCGAAAGATGTCGCGCATCATTTCGTTGATCTTGCCAGTTTCGTTCAGGTCCAAGGCGATGTCGACCAAATGCCAACCTTTGACGTGGGCCTCGACCGAGAGTCGCGGATTTTGATTGCGGGAGATGCAAAAAACCATGTCGCCACGGCTCAATACATTGCGTGCGATCGCCTCGCCGATGCCACGGGATGTCCCGGTGATGATGTAATGTTTCCTTTTCATGAACGTGATTGGCCTGCAAATTACGCAAACTCGTCTATCTCTCAAACAACAAACGTTCGCCCATTTTGCCTTCGT